>JBKQHM010000248.1:0-25738 GCA_052148775.1 Isosphaeraceae bacterium
ATCCCGGCACTCGCCTTCTCCCTCGAGGCACGAGCAATGGAAACCGCCAGGCAGACCGACGCACTCGTGCGCGGTAACAACGCATTCGCGCTGGACCTGTATGGCAAGCTGGGCCAGGATGGCGGTAATCGCTTCTTCGCCCCGCTGTCGATCTCGACGGCCCTGGCGATGACCTACGCCGGGGCCGAGGGCGAGACGGCGGGCCAGATGGCGAAGACCCTCCATTTCGACCTGCCCGCCGAGAAGCTGCACGCGTCGTTCCACCGCCTGGCCGCGGAACTCTCGAGCCGGACCTCCGCCCTGCCGGGGTCGACGGAGATACCGGACGTCCAGCTCTTCTCGGCCAATGCGCTCTGGTGTTCGTCCGTCGAGCCGATCCTCTCCGACTTCCGGAAGCGGATCGAGGTGAACTACCGGGGAGGGATTCATCCGGCGGACTTCCTCAAGGCGGCCGAACCGTCGCGGCAAGCCATCAACGCCTGGGCCTTGGAGCAGACTCGGGGCAAGATCAAGGATCTGCTCGGGCCGGGAAGCGTTGATTCAAGGACGATCCTGGTCCTGGCGAACGCGATTTACTTCAAGGCACTCTGGGCCGCGCCGTTCCGGTCCGAGGGCACGCGCCCCGGCAATTTCCAGACCTCGAGCGGGGAGAAGGCCCGCGTCGCGATGATGAACCAGACCGAGCGATTCCGGTACCTGGATGGAGGTTCGTTCCAGGCGCTGGAGCTACCTTACAAGGGAGATACGATCGGGATGGTGATCTTCCTGCCCAAGGCTGCGGATGGGTTGCCGATGTTCGAATCGTCGTTGGGGCCCGAGAAACTGGCCGGCTGGCTGGCCGGGCTCTCCTCGCAGAGGGTGCAGGTGAGCATCCCGAAATTCCGCCTGACCGGGGAGTTCAACCTCAAGGACGCCCTTACCGGGCTGGGGATGACGGACGCGTTCCGGCCGGGTGTCGCCGATTTCTCGGGGATGTCGGGGACGCGCGAGATCGCGATCTCGGCGGTGGTGCACAAGGCATGCGTCGAGGTCGAGGAGAAGGGGACCGAGGCCGCCGCGGCCACGGGGATCGCGATCGTCGGGCATGCCATGCTCGCGAGCCCGCCGACGGTCTTTCGCGCGGACCATCCCTTCTTCTTCCTGATCCGGGACCTTCGCAGCAGCAGCATCCTGTTCCTCGGCCGACTGGTACAGCCGGAGAGCTAGAGCACATCACGTTGGGATTGCCGACGGATCATACGAGCCCGACGCGTCCGCGAGTGGATCGATGATCCCCGCCGGAATTCATTCGCGGACGCTTCGGGCTCGTATCGGTGCGATGCGGTCATCCTGGAGGCAGCCCGATCGTTCGGCGTTTTGCGGAGCCGGTTTGCGTATGCCGGAATGCGGATTGCGGACGGCCTCGCCGTGTCGGTCACAGGCCTTCGGCGAGCGAACGGTCGTCGGGGCAGGGGAGGTGTAGGGCGACGACCAGGCCGGGATTGGCGTTGAAGGCAGTGACGGTCCCCTGGTGGATCTCGACGGCCCGACGTGCGATGGCCAGTCCCAGGCCGACGCCCCCACTCGATCGATCACGGTCCCCCTCGACGCGGAAGAAGGGCTCGAAGATATCGCTCAACGCCTCTCGGGGCACGCCGGTGCCGTGGTCGCGGATGGCGACTTCGGCCATGCCGTGTTGACGGGTCAGCTCGATGTCGACCGAGGTGCCCGCCGGGGAATGCCGGATGGCGTTACGCAGGACATTCTCGCAGGCCCGGCGGAGCAGTTCGCGATCGCCGGTGACGACCAGCGTCCGATCGGCCTTGAGCACCAGCCGGCATCCTTGAGCATCGGCCTCCAGGGAGCAGTCCGCGACCAGTTCCTGGAGCAGCTTGACGAGGTCGACGTCCTCGAGGTTCCAGGCCCCGGGGTCCCCTTCGGCCCGGGTGAGCTGGAGCAGTTCGTTGACCAAGTGGCTCAGACGGTCCCCTTCCTTGCGGATGCGCCCCAGCGCGGCCTCTTGATCGGGGCTGGTCCTGGCGAGCTCGACCGCGAAACCCAGCCGAGCCAGGGGAGAGCGCAGCTCGTGCGAGACGTCCTGGAGCAAACGTCGCTCGGCGGTCAGGAGGGTGGTGATCTGGTCGGCCATGCGGTTGAATGCCTGGGCCAGGTCGCCGATCTCGTCCCTGCGGTTCAGGTGATAGCGGATGCCGAGTTCGCCGCGGCCGAACTTTTCCAGGACACGTCGCAGGCCCCTCAGGGGCGAGGCCAGGTGGACCGCGAGCGTATAGCAGAGGATGCCGATCAAGACCGGCAGCCAGAGGAAATAGGTCAGGGTATCGGTCGTGCTGAGCCCGGGCCGAGGGGGCAGCACCGCGATCATGCGATAGCGACGGCTGCCCGAGCCGTGGACCAGCACGGCGGACGATTCCCTGGCCGGGAAGGCCAGGATCGGGAAGAGCCAGGATCGCGTTCGTCGATTGCGCGGACGGGCCGACCGCATGGCCAGGAAGGCCGATCGATCCGCGCCGCTCACCAGGTCCTTGCCCCGGGAATCGGTCAAGTAATAATCGATTTCGGTGTAGGACTTCAGCCGCCGGAGATAAGACGCCAGTCGCGTCGGCCCGCCCTCCTCGTAGGCGCGGCGTGCCTCATCGAGGAGCAGCGCGTGGAGACGGGGGATCGCCGGATCGCGGCCCGAGAGGCGCTCGGAGAGCAGGACGGCCGTGGCCACGAATCCCACCAGCGAGAGCACGACGGTCACGCTGAACCAGACGACGATCTTGGTGAAGATCGATCGGACCCGGATCTTCATGAGTTCGACTCTTGGGGCTCATTCACTTCGGCGCAGAAGAGGTAGCCGACCCCCCGGATCGTACGGATCAGGCCGCCGAGCTCGCCCAGCTTCCTGCGGAGGTGGCTGACGTGCACGTCGAGCGAGCGATCCTGGGCCGAGGCCGGACGCCGGTAGATCGCCGAGGAGAGCTCGTTCCGCGAGATGATCCGGCCGGCGGACCGGACGATCAGCTCGAGGATGTCGAATTCGGTCGTGGTCACCTCGACCGGGACGCCACCGCACCAGACCTCGCGCGTGCCAGGGACCAGCTTGACGCCGTTGACTTCAAAGACTTCCGGGCCGCCGAGGGCCAGGGCCGCCCGGCCGCTGCGGCGGAGCACCGCGCGAATTCGGGCGATCAACTCCTCCGGCTCGAACGGCTTGGGCAGGTAATCGTCGGCACCGAGATCCAGCCCCGCGACGCGGTCGGCGCGTGACGTCCGGGCCGTCAGCATGATGATCGGGACCAGACTGCGGCGCCGGACCTGGCGGAGCACCTCGAATCCATCGAGACCCGGCAACATCACGTCCAGCAGGAGCAGGTCGTGAGCGCCGCTTAACGCGCGCGCCAGTCCGACCCGTCCGTCATGGATCACCTCGACGACCATCCCCCGCGCGGAGAAGAATTCGCGCATTAGTTCGCACAACTCCACGTCGTCGTCGACCAGCAGGACCGAGGGATCTCGGTCGACCTGGGGCATTTTGGATTCGATGTTCATCAGGCTAACATTCTCATTCCGAGAAGAGAACTCCGTCCTTTAATTATCTCGGCGACAACGGCGGGCGGATCGGTCTGCCTTTCCGGCCGGAGTTCCGGGACAGATCAGGGCCGACTGATCGAGGGAATGGGTGTAGGGCCGGGCCGTATCCTCCGACCCGGCCCCGTGGCCCGGGGATCATCGGGTCAATTCCCCAGGCCGTCTCGAACCTCTCCCGAAAGCCGATGGGCCGTGCGATCCCCATGCCGATCCTGTGGCCCACCGGCTCGGATCCTCGACCGTCTCCGAGGAAGTCGTTGTCAGAACATGCCGCCTCCCATCATGCCGAACCCACCGCTGCCGAGGCCCGATCCCCCGCCCTGGCCGAACCCGCCGCCCTGGCCGAAACCACCGCCGAAGCCCGATCCCCCGCCCTGGCCGAACCCGCCGCCCACGCCCATGATCCCCGGGCCTCCCAGGCCCGGAATGCCGATGAGGTACTGCCGGACCGACTGGATCGTGGCGTTCACGCTGGCGATGCTCGTCGGCGATGAGCTGGAGCTACTCGAGGAAGTCGTCGTCGAGGTCGTCTGGCTGGCATTCGCCTGGATCGCGGTTTCGAGCGCCGACTGATCGGCCTGGATCTGGCTGACCTGCGTCGAAGTCATCCCCATGCTCGTGAGGACGGCCGCCGTATCCGTCTGGACCTGCGTCACCGCCTGCGAGCCGGTCAACGTCCCCTTGCTGATCGCGTTCAGATCGTCCTCCACCTGTCCGATCGATGCGTAGGTCGCCTGGGCACCGCTCGGAGTGTCATTCTGGAGGTCTGTCTGGAGGGTCTGGAAGACCGTCTGGACCGCCGAACCTGTCGAGGAGCTCGTGGTACTCGATCCGGTCGAGCTCGTTGTACCGGTCGAGGTCGTCGTACTGGTCGAACTCGTCGTGCCACTCGACGACGTCGAGTTGGTCATGGTCGTGCTCGTCGAACCGGAGCCCGAGGCAGACTGGAAAGCCGTCTGGACCGCCTGGATATCGGATTGAATCTGGCTCACCTGACTCGAGGTCAGGCCCAGGCTCGTCAGGATAGCGGCCTCATCGGACTGGATCGCGGTCGTGGCCGCGGTCCCCGTCAGGGTCCCTTTCCGGATCGACGAAAGATCGTCCTCGAGCTGACCGACCGATGCATGCGTGGGCGATGCGCTGACCGAGACATCATTGTAATAGTCCGATTCCAGCGTCTGGAAAGCCGACTGGACCACAGAGGAGTTCAGGACGCTCCGGGACGGCCGGGTCGACGTGCCGCTCCCCGTATTCAGGAGCGAGGCCGTCAGCAGGTAAACCGGGTCCTTCATCCCGCCTCCGACGCCAAGGCTCCCACTCCCAAACACCCCGCCCCCGCCATGGCCGCCGAACGAGCCCATCTCGGCCATCATGGCGGGGCGTCCACCCCCGCCGGGCATATCAAAACCCATACCCCGAGACAGGAGCTGCCTTCCCTCGAGTGCCTCGCAACTGATCCTGGCCTTCAAAACCCGGTGTTGACGATGTTGCCTTTTCTCCGTTGTCATCCGCTCCATGAGACCAAGCATGAATCGATCCTCCGTGACAGTTCCTTGAATGACGGGATTCGTAGCAAACACAATCCCACCATGAATTTCGGGGAAGGAACGGGGACGGCGAGCCCCTGGAGGAATGGTCCGGGCATCCGCCGAACCGAAAGAAATCCGCCCCCTCTACAGATGGGAATCGAAATTCACATTCCTAGTCGCCATACGGCCGGCCGAATTAACAATCCTTAACGGTGCGTCGATGGGTGGAGAATTGAGATTCCCAGACGCGGGCGCGGTTTGTCGAACCCATACTTACGCCTGAGACCTTAGACGGCCGCATGCCGGCAGGATCGCCGGGGCCTGGGTTCCGGAAGATAGGAATTCATCTGAGGAGGGGTCGATGATCAGGATTCGAGGCTCAGGCTGACGGGGAATGGTGTGGTTGGGCGTGGTGACCGGTTGGATCATCGTGGCGGGGATGCTTGCCGCCTCGTCTCCACCGGGGACGATCGAGCCCGCGTCGGGAGAGGTCACATACGATCCGCCGGACGGCCTGTGGGTGCCCCGGTCGCCGATCACCAGCAGGCGAAGGAGCTGGTTGTTCACGAGTGGGGGACGTTCCTGGGGATGGCTCTATCCCAAGGAAGATGGTCCGGGCGGGCCGATTCGCGTCGGCCGACGCAGACGGCGTGGTCAAAGTCTGGGATGTGGTCACGGGCCAGTTGACCCACCTCTTTCGCGGTCATGACGGCTGGGCGACCGCCGTATCCTTCAGTCGTGATGGTGCCCGGCTCGCCTCGACGGGGAAAGATGGCATGATCCGTCTCTGGGAGGTCGGGCCGAGCACCGGGCGCGATCAGGGCCGGCCGCTGAAGACGCTCGCCGGTCATGATGGCGTGGTCTTCGGGGTGGCGTTCAGCCCCGACGGCTCGAAACTCGCCTCGGCCGGTGCAGATGCCACCGTCCGGGTCTGAGAGGCTGGTCAGCCCTGATTGACCTGACTCCTGGCGGATGCTACCTTGTTTGGGATGTTTGCCGGACGGGTATCGGGGTTGCCGAATCCATGGGTTCAGTATCTATCCCGGTAGCATGGTCAGGACCCACCGATCGCCGGACCGGAGGGCGGCATCCACCGAGGTGGGATCGGTTCTCAGTCGGTCACGAAGCATGGTAACGCGGCGAGTGGCCGGCGTAGTGTGGGTTCGCCAGTCAGGGCGACTCGTCGCAGACAGACGGTCGTCTCCAGCTCCCTCGATAGGAGGGAACCACGGATGGCAATGACGAAGACCCGAATCTCGGGTGAGGATATCCCCACGGAACTGGAAAAGGTCCTGGGCCAGCCGGGTGTCGCCAGCGAAATGTTCTTTCCGCTCGACCGCGCCTCGTGGCAGGAGCGGTCGCGGACCTACTACCTCAAGAGGGGAGATCGGCGAGGCGTCCGGTCGGCGATCGGCGGAGTCCGGTTCCAGGCCAGCGACGGCGCCGAGGCCGGGACCAGCGCGGCGACGGACACGCAGCATGATGTCGTTCGACTGGTCCGTTCACTGGTACTCGTCCGCAAGGAGTCGGAACTCGCCGGGGCCGTCCTCTCCAGGGATGTCCTGCTGCATCGCCAGCTCGGCCGGGCCGGAGGCCGTCGGGCCAAGTTCGGCCTGACCGTGCCCCTCGATGGCCGGTTTCGCGACGATGCGTACGCCGCCCGGGAGAATCACCGACGGATCGTCCGCGCCATCCGCAAGGCGGGATTCACCGTCGTCCGACCGGCGGAGCCCTTCGTGCCCCAGACCGGCATGGACGGATTGCAAGGATGGGCCTCGGAACTGAGGCTCCGCAAGCGGCGAAACTATTGGTGGTTGCTCCTCTTGCTGATCCCGGCGCTCTGGCTCCTGCGATGGCTCACCACGGGAAGAGGAGGGTGAATGATCCCCGCGGAACTGATCGACGACCTCAACCTCGTCCGGACGAACTTCCTCAAGGCCGTGGCGTTGCTCGAGAAGTCACGCAGCATCCGGTCGCTGCCCGAGTCGTCGACGATGCGCGAGGCGATCCGGACGGCCAGCCGGATCGCCGCCCATCACCTGGTCCGACAGCCCTGCGACGGCCGGATCGTCTGCGCCTTCATCGGCTCCAGCGGGCACGGCAAGACGACCTTCCTGAGCGAACTCTTCCCCGATCTCGGCCACCGCGGCTGGCTGGTCACCGAGAAGAACGACACCACGGCGCAGTCCTTGCGGATCGAGCATGCCTCCGGCCCCCCCGAGCTGGAACAGGTCGTCGTCAATTCCTGGAGCCTCGACCAGATCAAGCTGCTGGTCGGCAGCCCTTCGGCGAGGGAGCAGAACGAGCGCGACAACATTGAGGTGCATTACCGCGACCAGGAAGGAATCGTCGTGGTCGATGGGACCAACGCGCACCTGCCGAAAGCCGACCTCAAGCAGTTCCAGTTCGGGCTCAGGCAAGAACTCCGGCCCCTGTCTCACCCGTATATGGTCCCGGCCGAGAAGCTGGAGGACCGGGAATTCATCCGGGCCCTGACTATCAAGGAACTGCCCGGCAAGCTGAGCAAGGACACGGTCTTGACGACCGACGGACATGCCTTCAACGCGCTCCAGCTCCGGGCGGTCGTGAAGGACGTCACGCTCCACGACGCCTATGCACGACTGGGCCGGCTCTCGGGCCGGCCGCCGGAGGCGATCAAGAACCTGGTCTTCGTCGACACGCCGGGGCTGGCCACGACCTCCGGACTCAAGGACGAGGTGCTCCGGCACTGCCTCGAACAGAAGAGTAACCGGATCGCCATCGAGCTCTGGAAGGCGGACGAGCTCGACGTCATCGTGCACCTGGTCCTCTGCGGCGAACAGTCCGACTTCGCGACGCTGTGGAAGGCGATTGAGGGGGAATGCGGCCCGGACGCCGTCCGCGACCTCGAGGAGCGGGTGATCCTGCTGATCAACGGCGTGAACCTCTACTTCGAGAACGCCGACCTGAACAAGAAGTTCAAGGATCCGGGCGTCGCCCGCGCGGAGGGGGACCATTTCGCCACCACGCTCGTCGACAACGTGATCCAGAAGATGAGCCCGAGGGGCCGGTTCCGGCCGGCGAAGGTGTGTTTCGCCGACTCGAAGCGGATCGTCGAGGGGGGATTTGTCTCCTCGAGCTACGAGCGCAAATACGAGGCGTTCCGCGAGATCATGCTCAGATGGGTCGATGAGGGGGGAGTCGGCCGGGAGACGCTGGATGACCTGGGCCTGACCGACGATTTCCGGCGGAATATCGACGCCCTGTGCGACCCCGAGGACCGTGGGCAGGGATTCCTGGTGCGGAAGATCCTCGGGCTCGCCGAGGCGAAGGGGCCCGCGTTGCTCGTGAGGAAACACCTGGTTCGCACCGGGCTGTCGTCCGCGGTGCGTGACCTGCGTGCCCAACTGTCCCGCTACTACTATCCCGACGGCGAGCTCGGCCGAGCCGCCGTCTCCGAGACGCTGCGCAACTGCCTCGGCTTCCTCGACGCGGACGACCCTCGAGCGATCGAGACATTCGCAGCCGCCGCGATCGACCCGACCATCGATGCGCTGTTCCAGGGCCGCAATGGTGTCCTGACGTCGGGAAACTGGGTCGAATCCTCGTTCCGCCGGACGGCGAGGCTGGTCCGCGATGGCATCCTCGATCGCGCCCGAGTGGCCCCGGACGTCGCCGAGGTGTTCGGCGAGTACTATGAGGGACTGGTGGATACCTGGGCGGATAGCTGGGGCTACGCGAGCGCCAGCCTGAGGCCGCCTTCCCGGTATTCCTCGGCCACGGGCGACCTTCTGAAGCATTGCTTGAAGTTTCATGCGCGCGAGGTCGTCTACCAGCTCAAGGAGGAGGCCCTGGCCGACGCGGGCGGGGCGCCATTCGAACAGGACCAGGACGATCGCGAGCAGGTGCACCAGGCCATGAAGCTGCTCGACGAGGCCGCGATGGTGGCGGAGAAGTGGTATTCCCGGGAGAAGGTGAGGAGTTGATGGCGCCGCGAAATCCCCAGAATAATGCCGTGTACCACTTCGTCATCCTGCCCAACACCGGGATGCAGATCTGCCGCGGGTTCTCCATCCCGGACCCGGAGAAACTGGGCGTGGAGGCCGAGGAGCTATGGGAGGCCGCCCGGCGAGAGTCCGAGGCCGGCGCGAGTCGGGAATCCGTCCGGCTCATCGCCGCGCATATCGCCTGCAACCAGTCGCTGGAATCGACGGGATGGGTCGCGTGCGACCCGACCG
The DNA here is from genome assembly GCA_052148775.1 of Isosphaeraceae bacterium. Taxonomy (GTDB): domain Bacteria; phylum Planctomycetota; class Planctomycetia; order Isosphaerales; family Isosphaeraceae; genus CAVZRC01. The sequence continues at coordinate 9,320 of JBKQHM010000248.1, forward strand.
AATCGGCGTTCTTCCGGCTGACCCGGCCCGGCAGCGGGACGGCCCCCTCGGCCGACCTGGTGATCGACACCCATTCCGGTGGAGGTCGGCAGCCCAACAACCGGATCGACTGCCTGGTCAAGCTGGGGCGGGTCTGGCCGTTCGCCCGCCAGATCCACCTCGCCAGCTTCTTCGTGGCCTCGCACGCCAGGGCCCAGGCGGTCGAGGGCAGCCTGATCATGGACTTCGGCAACTCGGGCTGCTCGTTCATCTTCTCGGAGACCGGCTCCGGTGCGATGAGCTCGCCCGTGATCCCGTTGCATAATCCGTTCGATCCCGAGTATCGCAAGCGTTCGCACGAGCAGCACGTCATCTTCAAGTCGAGCCTGATCGTGCTGAAGGTCGAGGAGAACCCGCGCGTCGCCCCCTGGCTCGTGATGGGGGCGCGGTCGGAGGAACTGATCCAGCAATATCCGCTGGCCACGTATCTCTACGCGCCGAAGAAATACATCCGCGACTGGCCGGAGCACCTCGCGTCGCGGGCACCCAAGTCGCTCTATCGGGGCGTGATCGGCCAGCGGCCGGACCTGCACCCGAGGCTCGAATTCGTCCGCGAAGCGGTCGGCCACCTGCTCGAACTGGTCCTTTCGAGCCTGACGAACCCGAAGTACGCCGCCCACTCACCGGTCTGTTCACCGCAGTTCCAGCGGGTGATGCTCACCTATCCTCTGACCTGGCGGGAATCCGACAAGGCGCTGTTCTCTCGCCTTGTGAAGGACGAGGTGCTCAAGCTGATCGACCTGCCCGAGCCGCTCCGGGACGCCTTCCAGGTGGAGATGATTTGCAGCGAGCCGGTCGCGGTCGCGGCTTACGTCCTCTGGGAGACGATCTTCCAATTCGGGCCCGCGAACCTGGCGCTGGCCACCAGCTCGCTGGGGAACACCTCGGGAGCACAGGAGCTGCGGCTGCTGGTCGTCGACATCGGCGGCGGATCGACCGACATCGCGCTGGTCCAGATCGGTTGCCACCTACGGGAGAGCGACGAGTCGGTGGATATCACCTTCAAGCTGCTGGAGTCGATGCGATTCAACCGCGCGGGCGATCGGCTCTCGCACATCCTGGCCACGGCGATCTGGTACTTTCTCCGGACCAAGTACGAGCTCGAAGAGTTCGACTTCGAGGACGTCGACTCGAATCCGATCTTCGCCCTCGAGTACAGACGCCAGGCCATCTCCGAGTTCTCCCGACTGGCCGAGCAGGCGAAGGTGGCGCTCTCGCGAGAGGAGTCCTGGTCGCTCGATCCGGTCGATGAGTCCCAGGTGCTGCGCTGCTTCGAGGTCCTCGGGAGGGGCGCGAGCCCCATGGTCGACGACGGGCCGAGGCTGACGATCACACGGGAGGTCTTCCGCGAGTGGGTCGAGGGGGACCAGCAGTCGCGGGAGACCGAGGGCGAGCCGGGATTCATGGACATCTTCCACTACCTAGAGGACCTGCGATCGAGCCTCGAGGAGAGGGGCCGGCTGCCGAACATGACCATTCTCAGCGGACGGTCGAGCCGGCTGCCGTTCAACCAGGACCTTGTGTCACTGCACCTCGGGATGCCGCCGCACCGGATCCGCACCCTCGACCATCTCCTGCCGGAGTCGCTCAAGGGCCCGGACCACGAGAACCTCGACAAGCTGGCCGTCGTCCGCGGCGCGCAGCGGTTCCGGTTCGGAGACCACATCCGATTCGTGTCGCTGCCGGATGAGCCGGTCTTCAACCGATTCATCGGGACGGTCCGCGAGACCCCGCGGGGGCTGGACCTCAACACGGTCCTGGTCAGCCCCGGCGATTCCCGGCCGCGGACGATCACCCTGGAGATCGAGCCGCTGAGGGACGTCCGGATCGGCCACGCCTTCCGTAGGAATAGCCTGGCGGAGGTCATGGCCACGTTCTCCAACACCAGCCCCGACCGCAAGCACAAGGTGACCATCGACATCCTCGACGACCATACCGTGCGGATGGCCAAGCACGAGCAGATCCTGTTCTCCGAATGGGTGCCTGGCGGCACCGATATCATCGTCGACAATTTCAACGACACCGGCCGGATCGACCGCGAGCCGCCCCGTTTCATCGAAAAGATCATTTGCCGGAACAAGGACGAATGGATCATCTCGGGGGCCATCCATGCCGGTCATCAAGAATAAACACCTCCTCTGGGCCGCCTCCATCTGCAGCGTGGGGGGGGTCTTGCTGGGCGTGGGCGCCTCGCTCGACCGTTCGCGAATCGCCGCCGAGCTGGACGGGCTCAAGGCGAAACAGAACAAGACGGAGAGCGACGCACTCCAAGTGCCCCAGGCCCTGAGCAAGACTGGCAGCTTCCTCAAGGAGCTGGGGGATTCGATCGGGAAACTCCGAGACGCGCAGGCCCAGGACCGGATCAAGCTGGGCAGCCTCTCCGACCGGACGAAGAAGACCGAGGCCGACCTCCTGGCGATGCCCGATCGGGTCAAGAAATCCGAGGAATCCCTCGCCGCGATGGTCCAGCAGCTCAGGAAGATCGAGGAATCGCTCGTCCTGATGGCCGACCGGGCCAAGAAGCGGGACGAGGAACTCGCGTCGATCTCCGAGCGGGTCAAGAAGCGCGAGGACGACCTCGTCTCCATCTCCGAGCGGGTCAAGAAGCGCGAGGACGACCTCGTCTCGCTCCGATCGGCCATGCGGGATCGCGGCGACGACCTCAAGGCCCTGAGCGCTGTCCTGGCTCCCCTGGTCGAGAAGCCGTGGCGGCAGGATCTGAAGGAATTGAACCAGCCCCTGACCGAGAGGCTCCAGCGAATCGAGGAGCAACTCAAGCGGATCGAAGAGCAGCAGAAGTCGCCCGTACAACCCCCCAAGGCGGATTCGAAAGAGAAGGCCGGCGCGGGCGAGAAGAAGGCGGAACCGGAGACCAAGCGAGCCGAGGACAAACCGGCCTCGCCTTGAACGCGGAGGACGCCCCGATCGGCACGACAGGAATGGCAATCATCTTCCTGGGACTTCTCCTCTCATCGATGAGCGGACTGCTCGGATTCGTGCTCATCGGACGTCTCCACCGCGCGCGCGCGGTCGTGCGTTCCGCCACGGCCGTCGCGGGCCAACCCTCCCGATTCGTGGAACTCCTGAGGAGCAAGCTCGACGACCTGATCGACCGCGACCTGCTGGCCGAGACCGGCCCCGGCGGTCTCTCCGAAGTGGCGATCAAGTTCCGCGAGGTCCACGACGCCTCCGACGTCGCCGGTCTCCTGGGCGCGATCGCCAGTAAGGCCGAGAGCCGCATCCCGGCGGACCTGGTCGAAATGATCAAGCACCTTCTGATGCTTCAACACAGCCTGGGGGTGCCGACCGCCGAATTCGACCGATGCCTTCGCGAGGTGGTCGAACTTCTGGATGACGTGGAGTTCCATGGGACCCGGATCGCGAAGGTCACCATCCCCCGGGAGGGGGCGCTCTTCGATTCGAATACGATGTGGGCCTTGAAGTCCGGGAGCCGGGTCAAGCAGCCGATGGGGGCGACCCTGAAAGACGCTTCAGGCCGCGTGCTGAGCAAGTCCAAGGTGCTCTGTCAGTAGAGAGATCGACCGTCACGCAGTAAGAACGGACATCGCGACAGAATCTTCGCCCCGAAGGCTTTACAGCCCAGATTGACCTCCTCTTAGCCTCCAGTTACGGTGAATTGGTCAGACGAATCTCGATAGAGGTTGCCCTCGTCATGAACGAGCTCGATTCCTTCCATCGTTTCCTCGGCGAACAGCTCGCAAGCGAGGGCCCGGCGCTGACCCCTGAAGAGTGCCTCGCCCTTTGGCGCGCTCAGCATCCTCTCGATGACGAGCTCTCGGCCAGCACTCGAGCCATCCGGGAAGCCCTCGATGATATGGAGGCGGGAGATACCGGGCAACCACTCGACATATTCCTGTCGGAATTCCGCACCGATCGACGACTCCCATCATGACCTATGGCGTCACCGTCCTCGCCCGCGCGAGGAAAGACATACAGTCGATCCATGATTGGCTGGCCGAGAGGTCGCCCAGTGGTGCCGAGCGATGGCTCGATCACTTTGAAGAGGCAACCGAGATCCTCCGCCGGAATCCGTTCGTAGCCCCCATTGCACCCGAGTCGAAACACTTCGAAGTCGAAATTCGTCACATGATCTTCCGTACGCCATCCGGCCGTCCCTACCGAGCCATCTTCATCGTTATCGAGGACGATGTGCGAATCCTCCGGGTCCGAGGGCCCGGTCAACCCGACCTGAGGTCGATCGATATCACGTGGGAATGATCGCCCCGACCAGGTGTCAACGCTTGCCGTGGCAGGACTTGTACTTCCGCCCGCTCCCGCAAGGGCAAGGATCGTTGCGGTTGGCTCGGATTCTCTCGGGTTCGACTCCGGAAATCGCACGCCGGGATGATGACTCGCCCGGGGTCTCATAGCGGATCCGGGACGTCGATCCCACCTTCATTGATGCACGGATCACCATGGCGGCCAGATCGGCCTCCCGGAGGGGGCCTATCCGTGTGGGATCCGTCGAATGGGTAAGGGCCTTCGCCAGTTCTTCGGCGTCCTCGGGCTTGTCGAGAATCCCGAGCGGCAGCGACGCCCCACCCGACATGAGAAAACCTTCGAAGGGGATGACCCGGCTGGCGAATGTCACGCCGATCTGTGCGGAGTTGCCAAGTCCGATGTCCATCATGAAAGCCTCGTTCCCCCGTAACGCGTCCCGGACCTTAACGCCGACTCCCCGTTCGACCGACTCGACCCGGAAAATCGAGTAATACGCATGTTGGATCGCGTCGAGCACGAGCATCTCGCTGGAACCGCGGGGCGGCGGCGGCGTCTCATCCATGTACCTCTGGGCGGCGTTGCGGCCATCCACGTAAACGTTGTGGATGCAATAGTCCATCAGGATCGCAGTTTCCTCTTCCGTGTCGAATACGAAGATACCCTTCTTGAGGAATCCCAGCCTCCGGCCGCCCTCGTCGAGGGTCTCCTTGCTGAGGGACTCCACCAGTTTGTGGTTGAGGTTGATCGAGATCTGGCGGAGGTGCCGATAGGCGGGCAAGAGATCCGCATGCGTCGTCATGATTCGCTTCGACTCCAGGGAACGCACCGCCGCCCCCGATGGTCCCCCCATGATCGGCCGCTCCCGAGCAAAGTCGGCTTAGCTCGGGACGGTAGAGAAGGCGGGAGATCGGTCACACTCATCCCGCGCGGAGTTACGCTCTCCCGACCATCGTACGCGAAGTCGACGATGGGGAAAAGCCTCGTCAGTAGGCGTCGGAGGACAACACCTCACCGCCGGCGACGGTCCCCAGGGCACGCCAAACCATACCGTCGACCGTGCTCTTGACGAAACGGACTGAACCGTCACCCAGCAGGGCATCGACGCCGCCGTGGTGGTAGCTGCGGGCGTTGATCGCCGCGAAAGTCGGACCGCCGAGCTCCTCGTTGAGTCCGTTCAGGTCGAGGTCCATACCGGGGTAGAGCGAACCCGGTCGGCCGATGATCGCCTTGTTCGGCGGCCAAGCCGTGGTGAACCCGGCGGCGTGAACGTTGCCGTCGGACCACTCCGTATGGAACTCGAACTGGTTCTCGGTCATGCAGGCACCGTCGTCGTACTCGGGCGCGACCTGATACGGGTTGGCGTAGGGGCTGGGAATGTTGTTCGGATCGTTGACCGACGGCAGCGGGGTGAATCGGCAATTCGACGCCGGTTGGTAGGTCTTCACCTCGGCTGCCATGAGCGTCTGGCTCATGCCGTCGACGAACTCGGCGACCCTCCGGCTGCGATTCATGCCGAAGGCGTTGCGGTTCTGGGGGCCATTGAATCCGCCCCAGACGAACCAGTCGCCTTGATTGACCCCGTAGCTGGTCACGCCGGCAAGGCCGTAGTCGTGCGAGGAGACCTGCGGCTGCAACTCGCTCGGGCAGATCAAGAGGCCCACCGTCAGACCGATCGTGGTGGTGTTCTGCACGTCCTCTTTCCAGAGCGTGAAGTTCGCCGAGTTGAACAGGTTGCCCTGCTCGGAATAGGGGAGGAGGCGAGCCAGGGCACTCCATCCGTTGATCCAGGTCACATTGCTGCCGGAGCCCGTAGCGCACATCGACGGCGGGAACCCCCCGATCGCCGTCTCGTAGTTGTGCATGGCCAGTCCGAGCTGCTTCAGGTTGTTGCCGCACTGCATCCGACGCGCGGCCTCGCGCGCCGCCTGGACGGCCGGCAAGAGGATGGCAATCAGGAGGGCAATGATGGCGATCACCACCAGTAACTCGATGAGGGTGAATGCGCGACGCTTAGGCACGATTGTGATCCTCTGGAAAGTTTGCCAGGTTCGTCGGAGATCATCTCGGCCACACACTGCCTATGGGACATCTGTCGGATAGTCAGTATGGCGAACGATCCTAGTCATGTCAACGAGTGGATTCGGAGAGGGATCGGAAACGCGCCCCAGCGCGGTGGGCATGAGCCTGCCGACCGAGTAAACTGTCAACGCATCAGGGGCGAGTCGCTCGTCCCGGATCCGAGTCTTGTCCGAGTGGAGAATCGCCGAAGATGACCGTTCGTCGATGGGTTTTCATCCTGGCCCTTTGCCCGGTCGGCACGAGCCTCGCCGCGGATCCTCCGGCCCCCGCTCCCACCGAGCCCATCCGCCGGATTGCCTTCGGCTCCTGCGCCACGCAGGAGCGACCTCAACCGATCTGGAAGGCGGTTCTGGCCTCGCAGCCGCAATTGTTGCTGTTGCTCGGCGATAATATCTATGCGGACACCAAGAACATGGATGTCACGCAGGCCAAGTATGCGAGGCTAGCGGCCATGCCCGGCTTCGAGGCGATCCGCAAGACCTGCCCGATCCTCGCCACCTGGGATGACCACGACCTCGGGGCTAATGACGCCGGCAGTGAATACCCCAAGAAGGACGAATCGCAGCGGATCTTCCTCGACTTCTTCGGCGAGCGCGCGGACTCGCCCCGGAGACATCGGCCGGGCGTCTACGATGCCTACGTCTTCGGCCCGGAGGGGAAACGGATCCAGGTGATCATGCTCGACACTCGATACTTTCGCAGCAGCCCCTTGAGTCGGAAACCGGGCGCCCGCGATAGCCAGGGGCCGTATAACGGTAACCCGGACGCGAAGACCACCATCCTGGGCGAGGACCAGTGGCGCTGGCTCGCCGAGCAGCTTCTCGTCCCGGCCGAGCTGCGGATCCTCGTGTCGAGCATTCAGGTCGTGGCCGAGGATCACGGCTGGGATAAGTGTATGAACTTCCCGCACGAGCGGGAGCGGCTCTACAAGCTGATCCGCGACACCGAGGCCGAAGGCGTGATCATCCTCAGCGGCGACCGGCACCTCGCCGAGCTATCGATGATGGACGCCGGGGTCGGATATCCGATCTATGACCTCACCTCGAGCGGACTCAACCAGGCTTCACGGTCGTGGCGGCCCTTCGAGGTGAATACTCACCGGGTGGCCACGATGAACTGGGGCGACAACTTCGGCGTGATCGCGATTGATTGGGACCGACCCGACCCCCGGATCGGTCTCCAGATCCGCGACGTGGACGGGGATATCACCATCCAGCAGAAGATCAACCTGAGCACGATCCGGCGCAAGTCGGCGAGGCCACGCTGACCGGACGGTTGCGGGCTGAACTCACAAAGGACTGCGTCGGTGAGGTCATCTCGTTCGATGGCGATTGACCGGCCCTTCGTGATGGATCTCGCGTCAATCGAACGGGATTCCGGTCTGTTTCGAGATGTCGCGGAGGTCATCGACGACGGCCCGGACGATGGGGACTCCCGCCTCGCGTCGGATGGCTTCGGCCTCACGCTCGGGGTCGCCGGGGATCATCGGTCCTGGGGTACCCGGCACGGCCTTGGCGGATCGAAAGACGCGGATCCATTCGTCGATCTGGCCCTTGAACTCGTCCGGATCGATGAAGCCGTCGATCCGCAGCGCGCCGAAGCAGTGGCCGATCCCAAGGCCGACGCTCCGCGAGGGGATCTCCTGCCGGAGCGCGAAGGGGAGGGCAAAGGGCCCCCAGTTCGCTCCGCTCAGGACGGACGAGAGGATGTCGACCATCGCGGACAGGCAGTATCCTTTGTGCCCGCCATGCTCGCGATCCCCGCCGAGCGGTAATAAGGCCCCGCCCTCGATCATGCCCCGGGGATTGCTGGTTATCGCGCCGGTGGCGTCGATCGCCCAGCCCATCGGGATCGGTTGCTGCTTGCGGACCGCGATCTCGATCTTGCCGAAGGCCGTGGCGCTGGTCGCCATGTCGATGACGATCGGCGGCTCGGCCTTGCCGGGGAATGCGATGGCGATCGGATTGGTCCCGAGCATCCGTTCCGCCGACCAGAGCGGAGCGACCAGCTTGGTGGCGTTGGTCATCGCCCAGCCGATCATGTCGCGTTTCAGGGCCTGGAGGACATAATAGCCGGCGATCCCGAAGTGGTTGGTGTTGCGGACGCTGACCCACCCCGAGCCGACGGCCCCGGCCTTCTCCATGGCGATCTGGTTGGCCTTCGGACCGACGACCAGCCCCAATCCATTGTCGCCGTCGACGGTCGCCGTGCCGGGCAGCTCGCGGACCACCCGGATATTGGGCCTGGGATTGATCCGGCCCAGGGTCAGCATATCGAAGTAGCTGTGGAGTCGTGCCACCCCGTGCGAGTCGATGCCTCGCAAATCGCTGGTGGCCAGGACGTCCGCCGCCTGAATGGCGTCGGGCTCGGGGACTTCGAAATGCCGGAATACGCGCGTGGAGAACTCGCGGAGATGCTCGAGGGAATAGGTCTTGATCTCCTCCGGATCGGTCACGAGGAATCTCCTTTGCTCGAGGTCAGGTGAGCCGGGGGACCAATCGCTCGACGATCGTCTTGCCGATATTCAGCGAGGCGGTCGCGGCCGGCGACGGGGCGTTGTTGACGTTGATGACGCGGTCGGCCTCCTGGATCAGGAAGTCGTCGACCATCGAGCCGTCGGGCAACACGGCCTGGGCCCGGATGCCGGCCGGCGCGGCGTGGAGGTGCTCGGCGCGGATCTCGGGGACGAGCCGTTGCAGGGCCTTCACGAACGCCGCCTTGCTCGCCGACCGCCACATTTCACCCAGGCCGGTCTTCCAGTACTTGGCCGCCATCTTCAAGAAACCGGAGTAGCTGAGCGTCTCGGCCATGTCGGCCAGGTTGAAGTCGGTCTTGTGATACCCCTCGCGGGCGAAGGCCAGAACGGCATTGGGGCCGCACTCCACGCCACCCTCGACCATCCTTGTGAAATGCACGCCCAGGAACGGGAAGTTCGGGTCGGGCACGGGGTAGATCAGGTTCTTGCAGAGGTGATCGGCCTCGGGCACGAGTTCGAAGTACTCGCCGCGGAACGGAATGATCTTGGCGTCGGGCTGCTGGCCGCTCATGGCCGTCACGCGGTCGCAATGAAGGCCGGCACAGTTGACCACCTGCTTGGCCTCGACATCACCCGCCGCGGTCGTCAAGACGACCTTTTCGCGATTCCGGTCGATTTTAGACACGCGTGCCGACGTGAGGATCTGTCCTTCGCGCTCGCGGACGCGCTCGGCCAGGCGCTGGCAGACTTGCTTGTAGTTGACGATGCCAGCCTCGGGGACGTGGATCGCCTTGATGCCGGCCGAATGCGGCTCCAGTTCCGCGAGCCGCTCGGGGCCGATGACCTCGCAGACGACGCCGTTGGCCTGGCCGCGTTCGAAGATCCGTTCCAGGGCCGGCAGCTCGGACTCATCCAGCGCGACGATGACCTTGCCGCAAATCTCGTACGAGATCCCCTCGGCCGCGCAGAACTCCTCCATCAACTTCTTGCCCTGTCGGCAGTTGATCGCCTTGAGCGAGCCGGGCTTGTAATAGATTCCGGAGTGCAGCACCCCCGAGTTGTGTCCGGTCTGGTGGAGGGCCAGCTCGGCCTCTTTCTCCAGCACGACGACCTTCGTCCCGGGCAGTTCCCTGGTGAGCTGGTAGGCGGTCGCCAGGCCGACGATCCCCCCACCGATGATGGCCACGTCCGTTGAAATCATCGTTGTCCTTGAATCCCCTCGGTTTGGTCAGGTGCGGTTCGGAAAACGCAGTCTCGGTGACTCGGGAGAAAGGGTGACCGGACCGAGAAGGCGCGGGTCGCGGGCGATCACCGCGGGCTCGCGCAGTCCGGGCCAGGAATCCATCTTTCCGGGTCAAATGCCCGGAAATCGCTTCCGATCGCGGAATCCTCGAGCTACCCATGCCGCGCCATCATACGCGAAACCCGCGATCCGATCACGGCCAAAGGTGCCGATCGACATCCTCTCAGGTCACACTCGGACCGGATCCGACATGGATCCCTCTGATCGAAGTCACACCCCTATCCCAGGCTGCGCCGGCGAGGCCGGGCCGAGAAGACGAATTCCGCGCATCGGGTGACTCACCGGTTGCCAACGGCCAAGGCAAGGTCTAGGATTGTTCCCGTGGATATTACGAACACCGCATTCGTAACACAGACCGAAAGCATGAGGTCAGCTCGGGTCAAAGGAGCATCGCCGTGAGAGGGCAACCGCGTTCCGGATTCACGCTGATCGAGCTACTCGTGGTGATCGGCATCATTTCCGTTCTGGTGGGGCTCCTGCTTCCGGCCGTGCAGCAAGCGCGGGAGGCGGCGCGGAAGATGGACTGTCAGAGTCACCTGCGTCAGATCGGCATCGGGACGCAACAGTACTTCGATGACTGGGGCGGGCAGGACTTCCTGCACCATCCGTTCGACGCCGACGTCCTCTCCCAGGTCGCGGCGGCCGAGTCGTTCGCGGAGATCTACTGGGAGGACAAGATCATGCCCTACGTCAATCCGCTCTACGCGAACGAGTCGATCGCCAAGGGCGGGGTGCAGGTGGCCGACGAGAAGATCTTTCGCTGCATGTCCGACACCTCGCTGATCACCCCTTACGTCGACCCGACGACCGGCCTGGTGGACGGGATCGCGAATCGTACGAGCTACTTGATGAATTCGCAGCTCAGCCACAAGACCTTGCGCTATGGGCGGTGGACCCTCCCGCGATTCCAGCAGGAGATCGGCCTGTCGAACTTCATCTCCTACAATGAGCGCGATGCCCTGGGAATCCTCAACTCGCCGGAGAGTGGCGAGCCCAGGCAAGACGATTACGATATCTGGCTCGGCACGCTGGTCCTCGACACCTGGATCCCCTGGAACCGCCACGGTGCGGCAAACTGCCTGTTTCTCGACGGTCACGTGCAGTCGTTGACCAAAGGCGTGGCCTATCCGCAGATGTATCCCGGCGGCTATGTCTATCCCAATGAGATGTTTTATCCGTGATGATCGGGATGGTTCGACATGCGACTCGCTGCTATCATTTGTCTCCTCCTGGCCTCGCTCATGGTCGGCTGCGCGGGCTCGGACGCGGGCTCGCAGGCCGTGGCTTCCTCCTCAACGCCCGAGCAAGACGCTGAGCGAGTCCTGGCCATCGCGGAGGATCTGGAGAAGCAGGGCGACCACAAGAAGGCGTTCGCCGCCTACCACCAGATCATCCGCAACTTCCCCGGCACGCCATCGGGCAAGAAAGCCATCGAACGGGTCAAGAGGGCGCAACGAGACGCGATGCGGAAGCCGAGGACAACGAAACGGTAAAGAACGTTGTGGTCGTTTCCGGATTAGTTCCGTGCCCGCCGCCCGACCTTGAAGGCGGACGGGCCCGGAGCCTGGCGGTCATCAATCCGGCTTGTGGGCCTTGTGACAGGCCATGCACGATGTCGAAACCTTCTTGAATGCCGACTGCGCCGCCTCTCTGTCCTCTTTCTTGGCGGCGTCGTTCAACGCCTTGGCGTTGTCTGCGTAGGAATCCGCAAGTTTCTTGTAATCCTCCTTCTCGCCCTTGGTTGGCTGGTTCTTGGCCAGGTCGGCGCCGAGCGTTGCGAAAGCCTTCGTCGATTTCTGAATCTCCTTCCAGTCGGGCGAGTCGGCCGCGAGGGCCTTCTTGACCTTCGCAAGGGGCGAGTTGGCTCCCTTGTGGAGTTTCTGCATGACCTCCTTGATCGTCGCCGTCTTCTCCTCGTCGGCCCGGCCGGGGCTCGTCAACAGACCTGATATCGCCACCAGGCCGACCATGCACGCCACACACATAAGTTTCTTCATGTTGCGATTCTCCTCGGGTTCGATAGTGCCTTCGGTGGAACGTCCACGTGCCTCTGCCTCGATCCTGTCTCCGGTTCCCTCCCGGATTTCGCCGGCTTCTGCATGGCCGACGCTCCGGCTCAATGCGCTTGCTCGGCTGGCGACTCGTGGTGCGTCCGCTTGATGAACGCGTACCACTCATCCACTGCGGCCCAGTTGACGATGTCCCAGAATGCCTTCACGTAGTCCGCTCGGACGTTGCGGTATTTGAGATAGTAGGCGTGCTCCCAGACGTCGATGACGAGGAGCGGGATGGCGTTCCACGCCACGTTGATCTGATGGTTCCTCGCCTGGAGCACGATGAGCCGCTCCGAGACGGGCTCGTAGGCGAGGATGCCCCATCCATTCCCCTGGACCTGTGACGCCGCGGCGGAGAAATGGGCCTTGAACTTCGCGTGCGAGCCGAAGTGCTTGGCAATGTCCGAGGCGAGGGCCCCTTTGGGCTCGCCCCCCTTGGGTCCCATCACGGCCCAGAACGTCGCGTGGAGAAGGTGGCCGCTCAAATTGAAGGTGAGCTTCTCGGTCATGTCGGAGAGCGACGAAGGGTCGAGTTTTCCCTCGCGGACATCCGCGAGCTTCGCCAACGCCTCGTTGGCCCCCTTCACATACGCGGCATGGTGCTTGTCGTGGTGCAGCCGCATGGTCTCGGAATCGATCGACGGCTCAAGGGCGTCGTAGGCATAGGGCAGGGGGGGCAACACGTATTCGCCCCCCTTCGCGACCGACGCCGCGAGTGACTTCGCGACAGGTCCTCCGGGTGTGTGGCCGTGTTGGTCCTCCTGGTAGCCGGCCGCCCTGGTCATGGTTTCGGTCGCGAGCAGTCCCATTCCGCCGGCAAGCCCGATGCCACCGACGAGTGCTGACCGTCGGGACAAGAAATCGCTCATCTTTCATGTCTCCGTGTTCGTTGGTGTCTCTCGATGTTGCCGGGGCCGGACGAGGAGATCGTCCGCCCCGGCTGGCGGGGTTTGACATGCCGATCACGGACGCCCCGACCCGGTACTCACCGCCTAATCCGATCTGGCCAGGGCACTCCTCGGAGAGGAGTTCTTCAAGGTGGGACGCGGGAATTGCCCCGCGAGCCCTACAATCTCGGAAGCGACGGCCGACTCGCCGAGCCGGCCGTTCGTCAATCTGCGCGAACTCAGTAAGGGCATCCTGTCGTCATCTCCGCCGGTGCATCCGATGTTTCGACGAGCTTCGTCTCGCTGCCGCAGAGGCGGGCAAGGCGCTGGCACGCATCGTTGAGCATCTGTGCTGAATAGCCCGGCCAGAGCTTCTCGATGGTCACGTCCTTCGAGACGAGGGCGACATAGGCCGAGCTTTCGGCCCTGTAGCTGTGGATGATGCGTAGGTCCGGATCGGCCAGGATGGGGAACGGGACGCGGTTCTCCGTCGCCCACTCCTTCGCCCTTGAGCTAGCCGCATCGATGACGCCCAGGAACCGTACGTCCTTTCTGTAGGCCGAGAAGAGCCGGTTGAAGAACGGCTCCGCCGCCTCGCTACAGGGACAGCCGTCCTTGATGAAGGCGAGGACCAGGGGCTTCTCATGCGTCAGGTCCTCGAGCCGGTAGGTCTTGCCGTCGGTCGCTTCGGCTCGGAATGACGGCGCGACTTGCTTCGTCATCCTTCCCGTCGCCTGGAGCATCTCCGGAGTGACGAGGTGTTTCTTCGGGCCTTGGATGATCACGAGTCCCGCGTCATCGGGTCGGCCCGTCTCGAGCCGGAGACGGGCCAAGGCGTAGAACCCGCCCAGACTCGCAATTGCCAGGATGAGCAACGCGATCGTGTGATTCTTCATGGGTGTCTGGAATTCTCCTGTAACGGTGACCTCTTCGTGGCGATCCGATCGGCGCGATGAAGGGATGGACGTGCCGAGGGGTCGTGGGCTTCACTTGCCGCCCAATGCCTTGATCTTGTCGCCCGCGATCTTTGCTTGCGTGCTTTCCGGGTATTCCCGCAAGATTCGGCGGTAGGCTTCGAGCGCCTGCTTTGTCTTGCGGGACCGCTCCAGCGTTTGTGCTGTGCCGAGTTCCATGGCTGCCTTCTGCTCGGGTGAGGAAGCCAGCGAGGGCGGCGCCGCTTGGGGTTCAGGAGAAGGAGGGCCTCCCCCGCAGCCATGGGACGAGATCAATATGGTCAGGGCATACAACGTGCGCGGAATCGAGGCGTTCATCGAAAATGATCTCCGGTGTCCCGTCCGAGTCTTGTGCCGCGATCAGTAGGAATCCGAGGAGATCACCTCGCCGCCGTTGCGGGTGCCGAGGGCTTGCCACGTTTGCTGACTGACCGAATCCTTGACGAAGGCGACGTGTCCGTCACAAAACATGGCGTTCACGCCGCCGGGATGGTTGCTCCTGCCGGCCTTCCAGCCGGGCATGTGATAATTGCCCCCTTCGCAATCGTTCAGGAGCTTGGAATTCGGCGTCAGGTAGTGGTTGTACAAGACGTTCCGGCAATCGCCGAACCACCATTGCGACCCCTTGGGTATGTATCCCTCGTTGGCCGCCTGGCACGCCGCGACGGTGAGCGAGGTGCTCGATGTCAGGGACAGCAGGCGACCGAATGGGTAGGGCGGCGAGGATCCATCCCCGACCAGGCATTCCGAGGCCGCCACGGTGTTGCTCGATCCGTCCGTGATCGAGGAGAACGTCTGCGGGATATCGGTGATGAAGGCGCCGTTGGCCCCCGTGGGTGAACCGACTCCGGCGGTCGCGTCCGTGGAGGCACCCGTGCTGGTCACCCCGTCGCCGGTGCAGAACACGTAGTTATTCGGCCCCGATGGCGGCGCCGGCGCGGGAAAGCCATCACTGGGGCAGAGGAACAGATTGACCGTCGTGTTCATGATGGTCAGGTTGGCCGGCCAGATGGCGTATCCGCCCGATGGCCCTTGCGCGAAAGGCCAGTTGAAGTTCGCGGCGTTGTATACGGTCGTCTGCTCCAGGAAGGGGGTCATCTGCGCGAGGATCGACCAGGCATAGTGGAACCCGGGCGTACCGGCCAGGACTCCGACCGTGGGAGGGTTGTAGTTGTAGAGAAAGCCGACGGGAAAGCAGTTGGTCCCCGAATGGTAGTTCTGCATCGCGAGTCCCAGTTGCTTGAGGTTGTTGACGCACTGGGCCCGACGGGCCGCCTCGCGGGCGGCCTGAACGGCCGGCAACAGCAGTGCGATCAGCACGGCGATAATCGCGATCACGACCAGGAGCTCGATCAGGGTAAAAGCACGACGAAGGCGCATCGTTTCGACTCCAGATGATAGACGTTCGGTGTCTCGGCGCGCGAACCCGGCGATTCGGCCAGGCACGGTTCGCGTGCGCCGATGTGATCTCACACGATAGTGGTGGGCTGACCGCGCGCAGGCTGCCACGGCACACCTTGTGGGTCAGGATCAGGACAAGAGGTTGATACCTGAATTCAGGCCGGGCGGCGCGGCCTGGGCGGTCGGTCGATGCGCGATGACCAGCCCGGATGTGGGCGGCAGGAAGCTGGAGCGGCGAGGAAATCCCCGTCCGCGCCGGGCCGGCACGCGTAAGAAGGGGTGAGCGTCGCGGTCGGGTCGTTCGGGGTGGATGGTGTCGATCCAGGTAGTCCCGGATCTCCGCACGGAGCCTCGCCAAGGCAAGGACGGGAATCCGGCTCCCTCGCGCCATGTGAGGGGGCGGGGATCGATTCCGCGGACGTCCGCCGAGATGGCGAAGGTCGTCCGCAGCAGCAGGAATCCTGCCTGCAACTCGTACCACACTTGCAGATCCGCGCATGAGACGCGGAGGGGGTGATCACAGGCGAGGTCGGTTCGGCGTAGGCGCACTCGCCTCGGAACACGAGCGCGAGGACGAGCCCGAGGAGGAGCACTCCCTTGGTCGTTCGAAGATATGACGAGTTATTATACATGTCGTGGCCGGTGTTACATTCGTCGAGTCGGGGGGCGATTCGGTCCTGGAACGATCGAAATCAGGGGCCTCACGATTGTGGATGCGACCAGCCATCTCGCATGAGTCGGGCGGCCTCGCAGGCTTATCAATGGACGATGCTCGGACCACCCAGCGTCGCGCCGAGGCTTGCCAAGTATTCGAAGAACCCGGCGATCGTTATTGCGTAACGCGACCGTGATCGCGGTACTCCGTCTCGTCCACTGGTACCTCAATACTGGTCCGCGGAGAGGACTTCGCCGCCGGCCCGGGTCGCGACGGCCTGGAAGATCTGGAAGACGATCAGCTCCTTGATGAATCGCACGCTGCCGTCAG
>JBKQHM010000249.1:0-4618 GCA_052148775.1 Isosphaeraceae bacterium
ATCCACTCGCGGACGCGTCGGGCTCGTATCAGCCGTCTGCAATCCCGGTGTTCAGCGCTCAAGCATACCCTCCGCTCCTGTAGCCGGCCTCTGTGAGGCCGGGCCTTTGCAGCCGGCCTCTGCGTGACCGGATACACACTTTGGCGGAGAAATCATCAGCCGGCATGGAGAATCCAGCCTCGGAACCGGGGAGCGAGCCGACGACGACCCTTAGCAGGTTCCCATCGGCTGCGGACGAGCCCAGGTGCCGTCAGACCGAAATCTCACTGAACTGAGCAGAGACTGTTGGCGGCGGCATGAGCTCGACACCATTTCTCCGGACGTTACACGGAGCCCGCCGGAGGACAAGACAAGGGCCTGGGTGACTTCACGAGACAGGTCATCGACCTGCATCGGGCAGGCAGCCCTCCCCAGCCAGGGTTCCATTCGCACTGATCGTCGTCCTGCCGGAGGTTTGACATTCTCGGTCTTCGCTGGAGGGGAGCCTTGACCCCGGTCTTGTACCATGGATAGCTTGAATCCGAGTTCATGCGGACCGATGCCCTATCTTTAGTCCATGTATCCGAGCTGATCGACCTTTCGGAGCGTTCGCAAGATCCGATCACCGACCTCGATGGTCCGGCGCAAGGAAGAGCGATCTGAGCCGTCTTGAATAGAGCGGTCCTCCCGTTGAATCCAGCATCATCGCGATCGCCGCCGGATCTCGGCTCGTGCGATTGAGACCAGGAGTTGGAAAAGAGACGATTGACCGTGTCGGCAAGTCCCCCGCGACGTGCGATCGGGAAGATTCATAGGATTTTATGTCCTTCAGACGCCAGGCATTACGTGAATATCGGCTGCGATCACACCGGATTCGTGTTAAGCCTCTTCGTAGTACTGAGTGAGGAGACACGACTCGAGCTGGTTTCGGCATTGCCGGCCGTGTGAGACCAACCAAGCTTCGACCCGTGGTGGCTCGAGAAACGACGAATTCTTTCGGGATCGCGCGAAACGGACGCAGCGCTCGGCGAGGGTGCGCAATCCGATCAAAGGATTTCTCCGACAACGCCAGGACCGATACGTTCAACAGGATCTAGCAACCAATCGCGGCGCTTCGGATCCATGATGCTCAGTCCGACTCCGGAGCCGAAGAAGCGACAACATCCAGAGAAACCATTCCACGTGCTCGGCCTGCACGAGTTCTTCGAATCACGGCCTGACGATCATCTTGCTCGACGTCCGTGGCTTGCCGAACTACGTCGCCCTTGAGGTGCACCGATGAACCCAGATCTCCGCGCGAGAATTCCGGCCGTTCGCCGAAAGACAAGGAAGGGAAACCATGGCCTACTGCCAATCTGCGAGTCCCTGGAAGAACGGCGATTGCTGGCAACGATGAACTGGGCGATTTCCTCGGGGGGCAATTGGGATGTCGCCGGCAACTGGGTCAATGCCAACGACCCGACCGACCATCATGTGCCGGACTCATCCGACACCGCCGTGATCGGCGCCTTGGGCGGTGGGATTTCCATCACCCATTCTACAGGTACCGATACGGTCCAGAGCGTGACCTCGGGTACCAACCTGATCCTCTCGGGCGGCACGCTAGGGATCACGGGCAACCTACAGATGTCCTCCGGGGTGGCTTTGACCCTGGAAGGCGGCACGCTGGCGAGTGCCACGGTTACCAGTGGATCAACGGTCGCGCTCAGCAACAGCGGGGGTACGTTGGCGAGCGGAGTGACTTTCGCGGCGGGGAGCACGCTCGACGGCTCGCAGTCGCCGGCCGGTCTCGAGGCCTACTACAACTTCGACACCGGCCCGAACGACGTGAGCGGCAACGGCAATAACGGTACGCTCAGCTCGAACCCGCCGGCGCTCACCTCGGCAGGCTACCAGGGAGGAGCCTACCAGTTCACCGCGGCCAACGACAACTACATCACGGCGCCGTTGAATGTCAGTCCCACGGCGATGCCCCAATTGACGATGGGCGGTTGGTTCGATGCCAGCAACGCCAGTTCCACGATCCGGGGCCTCCTCAGCGAAGATGATGGTGGTTACGACCGCACAATTGACATCGACACGCGAAACGGCGGCGTCGAGTGGTCGGCCTTCAGCGGGTATGGCGTCGTCAGCGGTGCTGCAGTGGTACCCAATCAATGGGTCTTCGTGGCCGTGCGCTATAACCAAGCGACGCAAACCATGAGTCTCGACGTGAATGGCACGATTACGAATGCATCGACGGACTTTGACCTGTCTCAGACCAACACGTTGACCATCGGACGGAACCCGAACTTTGACACCCCATTCGATGGTAAGATCGACAGTGTATTCGTCTACAATCAGTACTTGACCAATGCGCAACTCAGCGCCATTCAGGACAGTGCCTACGCCGACGTCACGGGCGGCCTGACGCTCAACGGCACGGCGAAACTCGGAGCCGCCAACGGCGGACTCTCCGCGAGCCTCGATTTCAACGGCAGCCAGACGATGTCCGGCGCCGGCTCGGTCGTCTTCGGCGCATCCGCGGGCAATGGCCTGTTTGCCCAGGGGAACAACGGCGGCAACCCGACCACGCTGACGATCGGCGCCGGGATCGCCATCACCGGCGGCAGCGGTACCGTCAGCGGCGACTACAGCAACGACTCCGTGGTGCTCGGTGGGACGATCGCGGCGACCACGTCCGGCGAGATACTCACGGTCAATGGTGGCGAAGGTGGCGCCGCACCCACGTCCAGCAATGCCGGCCCATTCGTCGATCAGGGCAGCCTGGACCTCGGCAGGACCGAGCTTTTCACGCTGCCGAATTATCCTGGAGGCGGCACCGGGATCGTCCAGACGCCCAACCAGTCCGCTCCCAGCGTCTTCAACATCCCGGTGAATATCGCCGACCCGACGACCGTTTTCACGCTGATCAACTCCGCATTCGGCGTCTCCGGGGACATTGTCGGATCCGTCGAATTCCAGGCGACCGGCGGGCTCGACTACACCGTGAATCTGGTTGAAGGTCAGGATATCCGCGATCACAACAACGGCGGCTACGTCAACACGATCGGCCAGGGCGCGCTCGGCGGGATCTACGTCGGATCAGCATATTACGGCGGAGGGCAAGTCCGTCTCGATGAGCAGGGATTCTTGCTGCCCTCGAGCTTCAACTCGGCGACCTTGACCCACATCATCCTGCACGGGGTGGGCAGCGGCTCGGCCGGCGAGCCATTCCTGGCCGCCGCCACGGTCGCCACTTCGAATGGACAAAGCCAGGTCAACATCAACTCTTACGTCAATGTCAATCTCCGGACCTACACCAACGGGTCGGACTATCCCCTCGGGGGTTCGCTCGTCGAGACCGGGAATGCCCCGATGAACGTCGACGGCGCTTTGACGATCAATGGCCAGGGTGGCCTTTCGGTCTCAACGAACTCGACTCTCCAGGTCAGTGGGAATCTTCTGGGTAACACGACCAACGCCGCCGGATTCAATCCCATCGGCACCGTCGTCCTCGATAGCGCCAGCGGCACCGGCAATCCGCCCCAACTCCTGGAGGCCATGTCGCAGGATCTAGGGAACGTCGCGGCCGGGTTCAACCAGAACTTCGCCTACGGCACGCTCCAACTGACCGCCAACACGTTTGTCGAGCTCGTAGACAACGCGGACAACGCGCCCGGCGGCACGCCCGAAGCCCTGTACGTCAACGACCTGATCGTGCCGGCCGGGGCGACTCTGAACCTGGATGGACTGCACCTCTATGCCCGGACCGAGCAGATCAGCGGGACGCTCATCGTCGGTGGGGCGGTCGTCAGCGGCGAGGTCTATGATGACGCCAACGGCAACGGATCGCTCGACTCGGGCGAGTCCGGGCTCTCGGGCTGGACGGTCGAACTTCAGAACCTATCGACCAGCGCCTTCTACGCCACGACCACCAACACCAGCGGTGCCTATTCCTTGACCGGGGTCGCCGCGGGGTCGTACACGCTGTCGGAGGTCGTCAAGCCGGGTTATGTCCAGACCGCGCCGGCCTCACCGGGCACCTATAGCCTCACCGTCACGTCCGGCCAGACTGTCAGCGGCAATAATCTTGGCGACTACGCCACGGCCACCTTCAGCGGGGTTGTGTTCAACGACCTCAATGGCAATGGCACCCAGGAGAACGGCGAGGCTGGTCTTTCCGCCTGGACAGTCGACTTGACTAACGACGCGACCAGCGTCATCACCCAGGTCACCACAGACATCAACGGCGCCTATTCCTTCCAGGGCGTTGGCCCCGGGACGTTCACGATCCAGGCCGAGTCGCCGTCCGGCTATGTAGCGACGACCACGCCCTTCGTCGTCACGTCCGCCAACGGGATGGTCGCGTCTGGATACAACCTCGGCGAGTTCCAGACAGTGGCCCTCACGGGCGAGGTGTTCAACGACCTGAATGGGAATGGATCGCTGGACGGCGGCGAACCCGGCCTCTCGGACTGGACCGTCGACCTGAATAGCTCCAGCCAGGTCACCACGACCGTGTATTCAGGTTACACGGATCTCGGCAACAACATCCTGTTCTCGGGGAATGTGCTGGGGACCCTGACGACCCCGTCCATCCAATTCGGGGCGCAAACCGGGTTCAACTGGCACCCCTTCGGCGCATCGTCGTTCGGCA
>JBKQHM010000250.1:0-9082 GCA_052148775.1 Isosphaeraceae bacterium
TGGGCCTGGGCGAGTCGACCGTCACCTCGGCCGTGATGTACGGCACCTACAACGGGACCAAGCAGGTGCTGACCAGCGACGACATCTCCGGCATCGATTCGATCTACGGCGCCCACCAGTACGACCACTTCAACAGCGGCGGCTCGCGGAACAGCACGTTCCTCACCGCGACCAATATCACGTCCGACATTAATGCCCAGAGCCAGATCTCGCTGTCGGGCCTGGATAATACCACTCCCACCGATGACGAATGGTACGTCGTCACCGTCCCGTCCACGACGACCGGCCAGATGACCGTCTCCGTCCAGACGGCCAACTTGAGCTCGCTGGCACCCGGCCTGATGGTCTACAACTCGTCGCTGAGCCTGCTCGCCGAGACCTCGTCTACGTCCGAGGCGGGGGTGACGATCTCCACGACGCTCAGCGTCTCGAGCGGCCAGAAGTATTACTTCAAGGTGCTGGCGGGGGGCTCGGGTACGGTCGGGACGGTTGGCGCCTACGGCTTGCTGGTCAATTTCGGCTCGCAGGCCCAGTCCCCGATCGCACCGCCTAATACGGTGGTGGCCCAGCAGCCGGACGAAGGAGGCGGCACGATCAGCAACGCACGCGTGGCCGACGCCGGGGCCGATCTGGGCATCGGCGCGACGAGCTCGACCGGGGACAGGCACGATCGTGGCAAGAATCCTGTTGATAAGCATCAGGAAGTCCGTGTCACGATCGGCAGTCTCACCGGCCTGGTCGGCGTCATGTCCTCCACAGCGACAGGCCGGCACGGAGGACGCGCCTTCGTCCTGGACCAGCTCCGGGAGACGCGCAAGCTGGCCCGCCATCATGAAGGCCGCAGCAGTGCGCACGGAGAATTGGTTTGATCCAGGGCTCGTCTTGACGCCCGCATGCATAAAGGTTCCCGACCCTGCAAGGGTCGCAGAGCAAAGCCCAGGGTCGCCGCAGGCGCACCCTGGGTATCTAAGGCCGCGCATTCTCCGGATGTTTTCACTTCGCCCCGAGCAATCTCAACTGCGAGAACCGGACCGAGCGGATCGAGAGCCCGCCGTCGGACGCCGTCATCACCGAGTGCAAGGCCGGGAGGTCCCAGGAGCCGACGCGTTGCCAGCGCTCCTGGATCGTCTCGGTCGATTGGAGCTTACCGGTGGCGGCGTCCCAGTAGTGGACCACATAGCTATGGGGCAGGAACTGGCCCTCGGGGTTGGTCTCGTTCTCCAGGACGGTGATCGTCATGTTCCGCTTGCCCATGCGACGATTCACCACGCGGATCTGACGATCCTGGATGCGATAGCTCGAGGCCATCTGCCCGCCCTGAACGGCGATCAGCTTGCCGAGGGGATGTCCCTCGGGCTCGTCGACCAGCCGGAACTTCGGCCCCGACTTTTCGGCCGTCGCGGCGGGCGGGGCCTGTCGGTGCATGACCATCGAATCGAGCTGGTCCTGGAGCCAGGGCTCGGCGGCCGGGTCGTCGGTCTTGATCGCGACCGATCCATCGGCCTCGACGGTGACCGTCCCGGCGAACGGCCGACCGTCGAGCCATCCCTTCATCTCGGCCGTGAAGTCGGGGAGATCGCGCCACGCGGCGCGGTGCGCGACCGCCTCGGAGAACAGCGCGTCGGCCGCGGCGTCGCCTTCGCAGTGCTCCAGCGGCCAGGCCAGGGCCAGCGTGGCGAACTCGCGGATCTCATCGTACGGCTTCCCGTCGAGCGACCCTTTCTGCTTGAGCGTCTCGCGGGTGTAGATCGAGTAACGTCCCGCCGCCGGCGGGGTCCAGACGGCCGATCCGTCCGGACCGGCCTTGACGGTTGCCTCGGTCAGGCTGGAATCGATCGCCGTGAAGACGGCATCAGGAACCGGCCGCCCGTCGCGCAACACTTGCAGCCGGATGGCCCCATGGGAGCCGGTGCCGCCGCCCTTATCCCGTCCGTCGTCCTCGAACGTCGAGCGGATCTCGAAGGGGATCTCGCGCCGGGGTTTCATCCGGTTCAGCTCGTCGGCGACCCCGGCCAGGGCCTTGGGATAGTGGCGGAGCAGGAACGCCGTCTCCTTGGGTCGAGCGATGACGCCGTACTGGCACTCGCCGACGACCACCAGGCTGCGGTCACTTGGCAACGCGGCCCGGAGACGATCGGTACCCGGATGAACGGCCAGCTCCCGAAACTCGCCCGGCGTGGCCTGCACCCAGAGCCGGGTATGGGCGATCTTGGGGATGAACCGCGGGTCGCCAGCCTCGGCCTGCTCGCTGAAATACACCTCGGCCGACCGGCCCGCCTCCGCCTGCGTACCGATCCGGATGAAGAGGAAATGCGCGCGAGCCTCCGCGGCCGAGCCGATCACGACCAGGATCGCAACCATCGCCCCGAAGCCGATTCGCAATCGCCGACCAACCTGCACCTGGCGACTCATGATTTCTCTCCTTCTTGATGATGTCGAGGCCCGACGTCCCTGGATCAGCGGGTTACTCGTCATGTCCATCGGAATCATTTTAGCAACCTGACAATGGCGACGACGAAGAGTCCCGCCATCCCAACAAGGCCGCTGGTGATGGCGGCGAGCGTGATCGTCTTGTGCGAGAAGATGGGGTAGCCGACCTTCGGGGCCTCTCGCCCTCGCGCTGACAGCGGCGATGAACGCGCCCGACACCAATTTGCCCGATCGTTGCGGATTTTGATAGGCCCTATCCGGCTTCGACCGGCCTCGTTTACGCAATCCAGCGTCGGGGGACGTGCTCCCACAATCCGCGATGGTACCAGCACTGAGCCGACGGTTGCCGATCCGAAGCCGTACGTCCCATCCGCTCGCTTTGTCGCCTCGGCTTCGGATAACCTGGAGTCCTGAGCCGTCGGGATCGTGCCTGAAAAGAAAAGAGCCGGGACCCTTCCTTTCGTTTCACAGACCCGGTTCTGATCCAGACTCTTGGCGATGGCTCGAGATCCATGAGACATCGAACGGGCCCGATCACCAGGATCGACTACGTCGACGAAGGGGGAAACGGCACCCGTAGTCCGACGAAAAGGGGCCGGGAGCCGTTGTTGACACCCGGTTTGCGCCTCATTATTGTGGATGCATGCCAAGACCACTACGCGCGGCCGAAGGCGGGCTGATCTACCATACCCTCAACCGGGGCACCGCCCGCCTGGCCATCTTCGAGACCGACGACGATTACGAGGCATTCGAACGGGTCCTGGCCCAGGCGGTCGCTCGTTACGACATGCGGTTGCTCGTCTACTGCCTGATGCCCAGCCACTTCCACCTCCTGCTCTGGCCCCGCCGGGATGGGGACCTCTCCCGGTTCATGGGCTGGCTCACGTTGACGCACACCCAGCGCTGGCACTCCCACCACCGGACCGCCGGCACCGGCCATCTCTACCAAGGTCGGTTCAAGTCCTTCCCCGTGCAACCTGACGAGCATCTCCTGACGGTCTGCCGCTACGTCGAGCGGAACGCCCTGCGCGCCGGCCTGGTGGAGCGGGCGCAAGATTGGCGATGGAGCAGCCTCTGGGCGCGTCGGGCGAAGGCGTCGGAGGAACGGCCAGACCTGGCCCCCTGGCCGATCGATCGCCCACACGACTGGACGAGGCGCGTCAACCGGCCGTTCGTCCCGGAGGAAGAAGAGGCCGTACTGCGGAGCATCCAACGGGGCCAACCGTTCGGATCGGTGCGCTGGCAGATCAAGACCGCGGCGCGGCTCGGGCTGGAGTCGTCGCTCCGTCCCCGAGGCCGTCCCCGCAAGACCGACCTCGTCTCCTGACTCTCCGACCGGAGCCACCACGACCGGGACGACTTCGAGCGAGACCAAGGTGCAGCTCGTCCGATGTCCAGGAACGTCCCGATCTGGCCGCTCGCCTCACCGCCGCGATTTCGGGTATCCTGGAGCGGAAGCACGATCGGTCCGGGGCAGGGGGTTTCACATCGACATGGCCGAGTTCCAGGATTTCCTGACCCAGCTCCTGGACCACGGGCAGATCGTCTTCCGATCGGCGAAGGCCCCGCGGGATGGGCCGACCGAGCGGGACGTTGCGGTCCTGGCCGAGGCGTTCGACACCTTCGCCCTGTCGGTCGCCGGCGAGCGGATCGCCTTCGACCCCCGTGCCGCGTGCGAGGCGGCCGAGATCGTCCGGCAGTCGAGCTGGGCCCTGCTCCGGCGCGAGGATCGCATGGCGGATCTCGCGCGGCGGCTCAAGATCACCGGGCCGCCGCGGACGGCCTCGCCGCACCTCTCGGCCGATCTCATGCTGCGATTTCTGCCGCAGATCCTCAAGCGGGCGCGCGGCCTGGATCCGACCGATCCCTTGATCAATCGACTCGCCGGCCTCTTGCGACAATGGCCGCTCTCCGGGGTCCTGTCCGACGTCGAGGAAGGCCCGTTGCTCGCCCTCGACTTCGACGGCCATCCCGGCCTGTTGCTGCTGTACGCCGAACGATTGGTGCAGAACGACCGGCCGCCTTGGCGGCCCGAGCGGTCGAGTCCGGCCTGGGAATATTACGAATGGGTGCTCCAGCAGCCATGCGCCCCGATGGCCGCTCGCAGTCTCGCGGGAGGAGACGCGATGGGTCAGGCGCGGTAGATGGTCTCGGAAGAGCAGTCGAACACGACGAGGCCGAGGCCATTTGCCGTTTCAACCAGGAAGGGGAGGACTTCCTCAACCCGCGAGTACGACACGCCGAGGACCGCCGCGCGGTGCAGGAAGTCATTGATGAGCGGCCCGTCGCTCCAGACCGTGTCGTCGATCTGATCGTCCGGCACGGAGCACATGCACGGATACCTGGCCGTGAGCCGGTCGTGAAGCTCCTGGAAGACTGCCGGCCTCGGCCCCTGCTCCTCGATGAACCCGTCCAGTGCCGCCCACGCCTCGGCGTCGTCCAAGGGGATCGGCGGGATGACGATTGCAACATCGTAGCTCATGGGTCCCTTCCGCTTGATACATCGGACGATCGGCGCACCGAATGCCGGTTCTCAGCGCCGCTTCGTGAGGCGGCTCGGCCGTCTCGAACCACTCCGATCGACCCCGAGCCGTCATCGCAGCACGCACCGACCTTCCGCGACGCACCTCGCGGCGCTCCAGGGCGACGACACCAGGATCGTTCATGGCGGGCGCCTCGACAAGGGGGGAGTAGAGTTCGTCGCGGCGCGCTCAACGAGACCAGGAACGATACGCCACGATCGATCTCACGCGATCGACTCCGATAATCCGTCCCGGGGCGGAGTACCACTCGGTGACCGCGGCTGCCCGCTGGGCTCCCGGAACGCCATCCAGCCAGTTGGAATCGGATGCCGACACCGTCGTCGCCCCGGCGGGCACCCACGACGCCAGCTCCTCAGGCGGCACGGCGGCGACGAGGCGGATGTCCCAGTCGGACGGTCCGGGCACCCTGCCCTCGCCGTTGTTGTGATACACGACATGGAAGTCCAACGCGCGGTATTCTCGGCGGAACGTGACATACCGCTGGAGGAACTCGACGCGCTGGCCGAGCGAGGGAATCGCCGCGCTGGACGTATCCGTGCTCGACGGCCCCGTCGAACCGTCGCAGCCGATGACTGCGACCGTGAGCAGCCACACCGCCCCAACACGCATTCCACGACCTCCGCTTCCGCCGCCTGACGCAATGCTCGGCGGACCGGGCCACGAACCACAAGTCGACGGGCGGAGCCCGTGGCCGGGGTCCGCTCAAGCGCCGCCTTAGACACCTGAAACTCAGCAGACCGGCCCGCCGAGGGAAACCCATCGAGTCAACAGGAAGCCGCCGAGACGGGCCGGTTCGATGCAACGACCAGTTCAAGTAAGCCGCTTCGCGGCAGGTACTTCTGACGGCGTCCAGTGTACCACGCCCGTCTTCATCGGTCATCGGCATTCCCACCGACTCATCGATCCGTCGCACGCGACGCGACCGTAGGCCATGTTTCCTGGCAGTAGTGATTCCCTCACTCCTTGCCAGAGGATCTCGACATGACCTCGTCGCTCCGTCAGCGCTTGCTCCTCGACCTCCAGCTCGCTGGGCTCTCCGAGCGCACTCAGGAGACGCGCGAGGGCTTGCTGAAGGGGGTTGAACCGTCGGTCTGGGACCAGGATTGGGTGGTGCACTTGTCAGCCGGCCGGCGACGGCCGGAAGTCGTTGCTGTACCTGGCGCCGTACGTCTTCCGGGTGGCGATCGGCGATCATCGA
The DNA here is from genome assembly GCA_052148775.1 of Isosphaeraceae bacterium. Lineage (GTDB taxonomy): Bacteria > Planctomycetota > Planctomycetia > Isosphaerales > Isosphaeraceae > CAVZRC01. The sequence continues at coordinate 6,172 of JBKQHM010000250.1, forward strand.
ATCATCTCCTGCGACGATGGCCGGGTGACCCTCACGTATCGCCGTGTGGGGTCGAGGCGGCGGCGGAAGATGACGCTCGACGCGATGGAGTTCCTCCGCCGGTTCTTGGAGCACGTGCTGCCGTCGGGGTTCCCGAAGGTTCGATCGTACGGGTTCCTCAGCCCGGCCGGCGCAGTGGCGCTGGAGCTGGTGCAGTGGCTGATCGTGCTGCGAGCCGGGTTGACGTACCGGCTCCAAGCCCGTCGGGCCGAGGAGCCGTCAGCTCCTGCCCCGACGCCGGGCTGCGCAGTGTGCGGCGGTGTGCTGGTGCGGTTGGGGTTCGTGCCGGCGCCGTTGGCGGCGGTCTGGGACACGAGCAAGGCCGATGAGTGAACTGAATCACAGGTGCGGTGCCCCTCACGCGCTGCGGCGCGGTCCCGGCCCGATCGGGGTGCGCGCCGGGTCGGGATTGAGGCCGGTTACGGACGCTCCCGGGGCGGTCCTCGTCGTCGCGACCACCGCTTGCGACAGATCATCGAACGACGCGACGCCCGTGGCGAGGTCGCGTCAGAGCCGATGTCGGTCGGTCTGAGCCGTCACCGAGCGAAGCTGTGCGGAAGCATTACCCATGTGGGCAGTGGTGGGGTCGCGCCACGGGCTTCTTGAACAGGGATTGGAGGTCCGGCTTCGCGGACTCCAATCCTTTATGGTTGCGGTCATGAGCGACCGAGTATCGTGTCGTATTCCGCATGAGTGCCGATCCAGAACCAGACCAGATCCGGGCCATCCTCGACCGCCAGCGCCCGATAATGCCGACCGACTCGGACCGACCAGAAACTACCGACCTTCTTGAGATGCAGCGAGGGATGCCAGGAATCCTGGCGCAGCAAGGCATAACAGGCGTCCGCCAACCGCTGGACCTCGGCCGGGAGGCGATGATAGCAACCCCAGAATCGCGGCGTCGCGCGGTGGTTCACAGGTCAGTGCAACGCCCCGCCCGGGCGTCCCGAATGGCCTCTTCAGCCAGCGCATCCAGCCGGCCCTCGGCGACGTCGCGTTCGAATTGCCGGTCCCAAGCCGCGGCATCGAATTCGGCGAACCAGGCGCGGAGTACGGCTAAGTCGTCGTCGGGGAGTTGGCGGATGGCATCCTCGATCTCTTGGATGGTGCTCATGAGGTTAGAGTATCGCCGGTAGTGCACTGATGCAATGGCTTTACCGCCTAACGCTCAAGATCAGCGGACCGCCGCAGGCGGTCCGCCGAATCGCCTCGTTAGGTCGTCGCGGTTAATGGTCCATCGGTGTCGGTCATTCTGCGATCAGTTGTTCGTAGCGATCATGGGGGCCGATCCAGAACCAGACCAGTCCCTCGGGGCGCTCCCTTGCCAGCGCACGGATGCGCAGCCCAACGCGAGCGGACCAGAAATCCCCGACCTTCTTGAGTCGCAACGACGGATGCCGTGGGTCGGCCTGAAGCACTCCGAAGCATCGATCGGCCAACTCTCGCGTCTCTACCGGTAATTGGCGATAATGAAACCAGAACTCCGGGGTGGCGAAGTGGTTCACGGTAAGAGTGGCGTGCAGCGGCCGGCCTCGAACTCCTCGTCGGCGCGTCGACCGGCAGCACGCAGACGCCCGGCTAGGATGTCGGCCTCGATCTGCTGATCCCACTGCTCCGCCAGGAACTCCTCGAACCACTGTGAGAAGCGATCGAGTTCCTTAGCGGGGAGTTGGGCGACGGCGGCTTGAAGCTCTTCGATACTCATAAACATGAAGCCTACCTCACCCCGTCCATCGCCGGCAAGTGTGCATCTGGTCTGAAACGCAAGTTGCCACCTAACGCCAAGGTTCAGCGGCCCGCGCAGCGGGGCCGCTGCATCGCTTCGTTAGGCTTTGGCCAATGCCTCCAAGGGGACGGCCTCGAGCCCGGCCCATTCTATGTAATGCTTGACGGATGAGCGAACGTATTGATCGCGGTTCGAGCCGGTCAGCCGCACTTCGAGCGCCAGGCCGGTCGGTACGGCACGAGCGCGGAGCGAGTAGAAGACGAAGCCCTCCATGATGTAGTCGCGGAACACCCTCCATTCGGCCAGGGACGCGGCTTCGGGGACGGGCTCCGCACTCGTGGCGGTGCCGAAGGAGATGCGGCCTCCATCGGTCGGTACAAAGAGACGCGGCAGCAGATCGTCGTATTCGCCACGAACAACGTACATCGGGGTCTCCGAAGCCTAACCATTGATTAGACTTCCCGTTGGGCGTATTCCTTTCGCCCGGACGGGCGTGTATTCCCGACTCATCAGACAACTATTACCGACAAAGACGGCCTTTTCAACAAGATCGTCGGGATTATACAGACCAATCCCAGAAGTCGAAGACGCCCGGCTCGCTTCGGCAGCGACGCGAGGGGCAAACCCCGGCGGCACACATCCTATCGTACAATCCTTGATGGCATTTGCTCAAGCTGTTGTGTTTGTGTGCAGGCTTGTGTGGTTGGACGTTTGGTGGCATCGCTCCAGAATTATCTCGAGCCGTCACGGTGCGAAGTCCTCAAGAGTTTCTATAATGAGAGATGTCGGGATGATCCTGTAGGCGTTCGGGGTGCGCGAGTGAGCGAGCGAGCGAGCGACAAGAGGCGCGAGACCGATGCGGATCGAACGAGACGAACACCAGATTCGACGAACGCACGGAGCGGGGTGGTTCGCACGATCGGAGAACGCATCGAACGAACCCAACACCTGCGGTCTGGCGACCTCGAGATCCGACGGACGAACCCTGGATCGGCCTAACCGCATACGAGTTTCCGAGAATATCGATGCGGAGCCATGTCTGCGTCTCACGAAACGCGCGGAACGAAGTGGGCCATGTGGGAATTGACGAAAGGAGGTTTTTGACGCTATGGACGGACGTTCTCTAGGCCCGGCGTTGACCGCGGG
>JBKQHM010000251.1:0-6135 GCA_052148775.1 Isosphaeraceae bacterium
GAAACAATCGGATTGCAGATGCCGGATTCCAGATTCCAGAAGTCATAAGCCCTTGACATGCTGAGCTTAATATGCATTTGGAATCTAAAGTATGTTGTCTGGAATCGATTCTTTCACAGCCTCTCAGGGAATGGCTGCTATGTGCCATTTGCATGGGTCGTGAGCCCGCAATTCGAGGGGAAATGGCACCACGGGCATTGCGCTGGTTTGCACTCCTGTGCAACAATTCGACGGGTCGCCCCGATCGATCTCCAGGCACGATCGGGAGTTGGCGTCGCATTCACGAACGGTCCGGACGAGGCGGGTCGCGGGCGGCAAGACCCCTGTCGTCGTCGCTCGCGGCCGTTGATCGCCCGTCTCGCCCGATGGATATGCAGACGGACAGCCTGTCATGGTCCCCACCTCGTCGGAAATCGATGGTGCATGAATCGTCTACTATTAGAATGGCGCCACTTTGCAAATTCATGAATGCACCTATCGCGGATTCGGGCCGATTTTCTCCCGAACCCTTGACTAGGAAAGCCGATAGAAAATCCGAAAAAAAAAGGAATTTGCGCGCAGCCGACCTCGACGAGCCCCCCGGAGTGGGGGGTTAAGGACAATACCGTTGAATAAGTCATAAGCTAAAGGCAGTGGAAGGTTTGAACTCGTTCCCACGCTCCGCGTTTGAATGCCGTCTTCGACGCTCTGCGTCGTGGTGGCCCCGAACGCGCAGTGAATCTGTCGGGACGCGGAGCGTCCGGGACGGCATTCCCACGCGGAGCGTGGGAACGAGTTGACTCAAGTCGCAGCAGATTAAATCGTTAACGCTAATTCAACGGTATTGGGGTTAAGGAGTCGCGTTTGTCGGAGCGGTTCATCGCCTGGGATACTCTCGCGAGCGGCATCGAAACCGGCGGTGTTCGGCGAGGAGTATCGGAAATCGGGCCGGTAATGGACCAGACAGATCGCCAGGGCCGCTTGGATAGAAATAATGTTAGTATTTCAATATCAGCATCATCAACCAACGGTCACAGGATACCTCGCCCTTGAACCTGCGGCCCGGCCTACAATAGAGTACATTATCATGGGTTCGAGGGTGTTACCAGTAAGGTCGGGATCATCGCGGGGAAGGCGACATGAGAAGACGGGTACTGTCGATTCCGGGCCAGCAGCGTGCGAGACGACCCGATCTCATCCTCGTGCCCGGACGGTCGACGAGCCGTTGGGTCGCGATCATCGTCTTCGTTTCGCTCATCGACTCGATCAGCGGCAAGGCCATCGGCCAGGACCCGCTCGATTGGCAGCCCCCTACTGCCAAAGCGCAGTTCCGGAAACTGCTGTCGGACGCGGATTATCGACGGCGTTCCGCCTCGATGGCGATCGGCCTGCAACGGGCGATGAAGGAGGCCGCGAGCAAACTCCCCGATCACGGATTGAAGATCAGCGGCGTCTTCGCTCCCGGTGAGCTCGAGGCCCGGGGGATCACGATGAACGACGTGATCACCCAGGTTGATGGCGAAGAACTGTGGGGTCGCCATGGAGAGTCGAGCGACGACCCGATCCGGGTCCGGGTCTACTCCGCCAGGCAGGACGCCTTTCGCGAGCTCAAGGTCGCGACCGACCTGGGTCATGCCTGTTCGATCTACCGGAGGCCAGACCTCGTCTATCTGAGGAGTCAGCGTCGGAATGCGGCCTGGGATGCCGACACGTTCGTGGGGCTGGTGGCCTCGTCCACGGACCCGGACCTGGCGGAGACCGCCTGGCAACACGCCCTCGCCGCGGGCTCCCCGCGCGACCGCCTCTGTCTGGCCTCCGGCGCCCAGATGGCGATGGCCCAAGGTCGACCGCTGGTGGCGCTCGACTTCTGGTATGAGGCGGAACACAACCGGGAATCCGCACCGCTGGATCCGCTGCTGGGCTATCGCGTCATGATCGCCAATTACAAGCTGGAGCGGGCTCGCGAACTGGCGCGCACTCATCCGAAACTCCTCCCGAACGTGGCCGACGGGCTGGAGACGCTCGTGGCTTTGCATCGAGCCCGGTCTCCGCAGGAACGAGCCGCGGCGGCTCCGAGCGTTCAGGCACGAGGCATGCACCGCCGCGATGCTCGTGCGGACCTGATCGGCCTGAGTCCCCTGGCGGAGAATCCCTTTCTCGCCCTCCTGACCAGCCGTGACGCGTTCCACACCGATCCGGCGACCGATCACTTCACCCTCCTCGATCTGCTCGTGCCGCAAGGACTTGGAGATTTCGAGCTCGGTCTGGCGATGACCATGGCTCCCGCCGACAACCGTCGAGGAGATTTTGTCAAACTGGCCCGATTGATCGTCAGCGGCATCAGGAAGACCGACGGCCGGGACCGTGCCGAAGCCGAGCTCATCGGTCAGGTTGAGCTCGAAGTCCCATCCGGCTTCTCGCTGAGGCACTGCGAGCCGGGGGACGACGTCACTTTCCCCGATCCGATGGTCGCCTCGGATGGCAAGGGACGGAACGCCGTTCGCTTTGTTCGCGTCGGGGGACAGATCGAGGCGTTCGTCAATGAGAGACGTATCCTCTACCAGCCGATCCCTGCCGAGCTGATGCTCCAGAGCATCCGTTTTCAGGTCGTTGGAACGTCGGTCAACGTCACCGAGCTCACGCTCGACGAACTGATCCCGCGTCTCTAACGAGTCCCCCTCCGGCCTCCCCGGTGGCGGAATCACTCAGGTAAAACCGCGTTTCGACGACCCGGATCATCGGCATTTTCACGCCAATCGGCTCACGTGTTCGCCGGTTTTCGGGTATCATAGGTTTTTTCCGAAAAAGGCCCCAGGAGACGCGTTCGAAGATGGCTGTGTTGATTCAGATCCGGGATGCCCACAAGAGCTATGGTGGGCAGGCTTTGCTTGCAGGCGCCGAAGCCTCGATAACGGACGATGTGAAAGTCGGGTTCGTCGGCCGGAACGGGGCGGGTAAGAGTACCTTGCTCAAGATTCTCCTGGGTGAGGAAGAGTTGGACCGGGGTGAGGTCATCCAACATCCGCGGTTGCGGTTGGGTTACCTCAGGCAGCACGATGCATTCCTCCCCGGCGAAACCGTCATCGATTTCCTGATGCGCGATAGCGGACAACCCGACTGGCGGTGCGGCGAGGTTGGGGCCCAGTTCGAGCTCAAGGGTGCCTATCTCGACGGCCCCATCGACAAGATGTCCGGGGGCTGGCAAACGCGAGTGAAGCTCGCGGCACTCTTGCTCCACTCGCCGAATCTCCTCCTGCTCGACGAACCGACCAACTTCCTCGACTTGCGCACCCAGATCCTGCTCGAGCATTTCCTCCGCAACTATGACAAAGCCTGCCTGATCGTCTCGCACGACCGGGCATTCCTCGGCGCGACGTGCGACCACACGCTCGATCTCTCGCGCGGGAAGCTAACGATGTACCCGGGGAAGATCGACGCCTATACCGAGAATCAGAAAGAGCGCCGCAAGCAGGACGAACGCGTCAACGCGGGCGTGCTGGCGAAGAAGAAGCACCTCCAGGAGTTCATTGACAAGAACAAGGCCCGGGCCAGCACGGCGACGCGCGCCAAGTCGAAAGAGAAGCAGCTCGAGAAACTCGAGACGATCGAGATCGCTGCCGAGGAACCGAGAGTCAGCATCCGCGCCCCCCTCGTCGAGCCCCGACGCGGGTCGGCCCTTCGTTGCATCGACGTGGCGATGGGCTATCCCGAGCGACAGATCGCCTCGGGGATCGGCGTCGAGGTGGTGCATGGGTCGCGGACGGCCATCGTCGGCGACAACGGGCAGGGGAAGACGACCTTCCTTCGGACGATCGTCGACTCGTTGAAACCGCTAGAAGGTGAAGTCCGCTGGGGGCACGGCTGCAACATCGGGATCTATGCCCAGCACGTCTACACGAGCCTGCCACAGAACCAGACGGTGATGGAATACCTGGAAAACACGGCCCCGGGCGGGACCAAGACCCAGGAGCTCCTCAACGGGGCGGCCTCGCTGCTGTTCCGCGGGTCGGACGTCAAGAAGAAAGTCGCCTACCTGTCGGGAGGCGAGCGGGCGCGGCTCTGCCTCGCGGGGCTGATGCTCGGCCAGTACAACGTCCTCATCCTCGACGAGCCGGGGAACCATCTCGATGTCGAGTCCGTCGACTCGCTGGCGGAAGCCTTGCTGGCCTACAAGGGGACGGTCATCTTCACCAGCCACGACCGGTATTTCCTGAAACGGATGGCGACGTCGATCATCGAGGTCCGCGATGGCCGCGTCGTGAACTATCACGGCGACTATGAAGCGTATCTTTATGCCGTGAACAAGGAGATCGAGGAAGGCGAACGCGAGACGGCCTTGCGCATGTCCAGGGCCCCCGCGGAGCTCTTGAAGGTCAAGGCCGCGAACAAGGCGGCCCGGCGCAACGAGCGAGACGTCCGCAAGGAGATCGGCACGATCGAGAAGACGATCGCCCGGCTCGACGATCAGAAGAAGATCACGCATACCCAGCTCCTTTCGGCGACGGATCCGAAGGAGGCCTTGCGGTTGCACATTGAGGTCGAAGACCTGGCCAAGCAACTCAACGAGGCCGAGGAACGCTGGTGCGCCTTGCAGGAAGAGCTCGGCGAGCTGGATTGACCGGGTGATTCGCGGGTTGTTCAAGGCGACCTGAAAGAACCTCCCTGCTGCGATCGGCGGGGGTTTTATCACACCGGCAAGGAAGATTCGCACGCTCGTATCTACGAGCCCGACGCGCCAGCGAGTGAGTCGAGGGCCCCCCCGGCTTTCACGCGCTGGTGCATCGGGCTCGTATCTGAACTCATATCGTGCCGGAGTCATAAGCTAGCTGTGCCCGAAGGTGAAAACCCACAGTACACTTGTCGAAGCAGGATTTGTATTGAATTCCTCTGTGTACTCTGTGACTCTGTGGTGAATTCAGTCCGACCATTTTCCTGGTCGTTTGTATGCTCTCTGGTGAGAATCCTCGGCTCAACGCCGGAGGTCGGACGATCCCACCGCGGGGGATGCTCGGCTTTACGACTGGCGATCGCGCGCCAGCCTGAGGTATCTCTCGCGGATCTCGCCCATCTTCCGCTCGATCGTCCGGACATTCACATCCAGGAGTTCCGCGATCTCCGCGTTGGTGTAGGACTCGATCCGCATCTCGAGGATCGTTCGGAGGTCGGGATCCTCGAGGGCGTTGACGAGGCTTTCGACTTCCAACTGGGCGAGGGCCAGGTCCTCGGGTGGGGGGAGACTGGCATAAACCCCATCGAGGTGATCGGCGCTACAACGGTAACCTCTCCCCTGGGGCATGTCCGCCCCCGCGCCGACGGCCCTGCGCCACGACTCCCACTCGCGTCGGAGCCCCCTCCCGCCGCGCCGGGCGGCCTTGTATCGCCGATTCTGACGAAGGATCTCATTCCGCAAGATCACGGCGTACCTCTTCCAGAAGGCCATGCTGTCCTGGACCGAGGCGATCTCACCCCGTTGCATCTCCAGGCAGATGGCGGCCCAGGCGTGATTGACCGCGTCATCGGCATCATAGGCCGCATCGTACATCTCGATGCAGCGGATGAGGCGACTCGCCATCTTGTGCAAGCGGAGGTCGTGCCGCAGGATGAGCGTCCGGATCGACTCCTGATCGCCACCAACGAAGCGATCCAGTAGCTTCCAGGTCGAATCCATCGGACCTTTTTGCCCGGGATTCTCCGGACGCCCGGATTCGCGAACTTCCGGGAACGATTCGACCGGCGCCGGAGGATTTGCCGCATTTTCGTCGGGATTCTCCCCGGGCATATCATCCATCGGCATCGTCTCCAGAGTCTTGCACTTGCGGTTTCGGTCTTTCTAGGCTATATCGTTTCCTTGGGACCCGAGGGCCTCTCGGATACGTCCTCCGTCCCCTATCCCCGCAGAACGAGTTGCGTCCCCGTTTCCCGCTTCTGCAGACCTTTCGTCGCCGTGGACCGTCCACCATCCCGCAGAAACAACTAACAAACTTTGACCCCAGGTTCCCACAGGTTCCCAGACGAAGCAAGAAACAACTAGTAGAGTCGAGGTGTGGCGCGGTGTCTCTGTCTTGTCGACCGGGCCCCGTTTCCACACCCCGCTCATCAAACTGGACGGGCGGTTTTCCCGCATCCAGCTTTCGTTACAAGGCGTTTCTCATCAAT
>JBKQHM010000252.1:0-3155 GCA_052148775.1 Isosphaeraceae bacterium
CGAGCTTCAGCCTCCCCAGCCGGTCCAGCCGGACGCGGGCGGCGCCGACCTCGCCGCTCTTGATCTCCCGTTCGACGCGCGTCAGCTCAGCACGAGCCCAGCGATCGGCGCCGAGCCAGAGCGCGACCGCTGCCACGCCCGCTAAACACGACACCCACGCCAGCCAGCGTCGAAGTTTTCTCCTCGTAGCGACCATCGACAACACCCTAACCCACTTCCCCATCGCGCGGGGAGAGCTCGGCCTCTGACCCCGGGCTTCACCGCTTCCAGCCCGGCAGTGGGCTGACCTCGGAGCGTCCCTCACGCAACAGATACCCCGCATCGGCAGCCAGACCCTGATACCGGTCCACTCGCCCCGACGGCCAGCGCACCTCCACCGCCTCGACCGCCCGCGACTCTCCCAGGCCGAAGTGGATCCGGCCGTCGCTTGCCGACAAGAAACTCCCGCCCCCGACCCGCTCGCACACCTGCCGGCGACCGCCGGCCGTCACCGCCACCCGCGCACCCACGCCATCCCGGTTAGAGCCCGGCGGCGCGCCTTCGAGACCCAGCGTGATGGAGTGTCCGGCCGGACCCGTATTGTGGAAGTAAGCCAGCGGACCTCCGGCCGAGACGATCAACAGGTCGACCCGTCCGTCGTTGTCCAGGTCGCCCGCCGCCAGGCCGCGACCCAGGCGCGGAACCTCCCAGACCGGACCGGCTCGACTCGACACATCGACCAGGCGGCCCGACGCGTTCCCCATCATGAGCGATGCGGGCATGGCGAAGGGGACGTTGGGACGGAGGTCGTTGACGTGCCCGTTGGCCGTCGCCAGGTCGAGCCGGCCGTCGTTGTCGGCGTCGAAGAACGCGACGCCGAAGCCCAGCAGGTACCGGCTCGGTGCCGCCAGGCCGATCGCCGCGGTGTGGTCGACGAACTGGCCGCCGCCGAGGTTCTGGTAGAAGATCGTCGACTCGCCGAAGAAGTTGGTCACCGCCAGGTCGAGCCGGCCGTCGCCGTCGAAGTCGTTGCAGGCCACGCCCATGCCGGCCAGGTAATTCCCATCGGCGTTAGTGGCCACGCCCGACTCGGCCCCCGTCTCCTCGAATCGGAACCCGCCCTGATTGCGAAACAAGAGGTTGGCCGTCCGGTCGTTGGCCACGAACAGGTCGATGCGGTCATCATCGTCGAGGTGGGCGGCGACCACGCCCAGGCCGCGCCCTTCCCGATCGGCGGCGGCAACGCCGGCCCGGTCGGAGACGTCGACGAACCGGCTCCCGTCGTTGCGGAAGACGTGGTCCGGCATGGAAGGGAAGCTGAGCGGGCCGCAATAACTGTACGCGCCGGGCTTGTTCGGATGGGCGCACGGGGGCGAGGTTTGCGGGTCCCAGGCCGAGTAGTGGCAGACATACAGGTCGAGGTCGCCGTCGCCATCGAGGTCGGCGAAGGCCGAGGAGGTCGGCCAGTCCCGATTCCCGCCCAGGCCCCATGATTCGGTGACGTCGGCGAAGGTTCCGTCGCCCCGGTTGCGATAGAGCGCATACGACCGCCATCGGGTGACCAGCAGGTCGGGGTGGCCGTCGTTATCGATGTCGCCGACGGCCACCCCGTGTCCGTATCCGCCCCGCATGGCCGAGAGTCCGGCGGCGGCGGTGACGTCGTCGAAGGTGCCATCGCCCCGGTTGCGGAACAGGCGGTCGCCCATCGGCGCGGGGGCCGGCTCGGGCTCGTCGGGGAGCTTGCCTCCCTGCACGGCGTAGACGTCGAGCAGGCCGTCGCCGTCGTAGTCGAGCAAGCCCACGCCGCCGCCCATCAACTCGGGCATCCGGCACATCGGCGTGGGATCGTTCTCGTAAGTGATCCGGAGGCCGGCGGCCGGGGCATCGTCGCGGAAGACCGGGACGGCCGTCGGGGTCTCGGCCCGGCCCGGCTCGCGCCCGCGGCCATCGCGTCGGATCAGGTCGGCCATCGCGTCGGCCAGGGTCTGTGGCGCCGGCGCGGACCGCGTCATCGGGATGGGTTTTCGGTCCGGGTCGTCGCGGTCGAGCCGGGCCATCGCGGCGCGGGCCTGCTCGGCGAGCGCCGGCTGTTGCAGGGCCAGGGTCCACCATCCGCGCGCCTCGAACCATCGGCCCAGCGCCTCGGCGAGCCGGCCCAGCTCGTCGTACTGTCCGACCGGGGCCTTCGGGGTCAGGATCTTGCGATAAGCGTCGGTGGCCCGGTCGAGCTCCGCCTTGCGACGTCGGAGTCGGTCAACCTCCTCGCTCCGACCGGCCCGCACCTTCAGCTCCGTCAGTTGCGACAGAGCCCGGGTGTCGCCAGGCACCCGCTCGAGCAACTGCTCCAGCGCCGCCTGCTCGGCGTGCGAGTCGCCCAGACGAGCCGCCAGCCAGGCGCGCAGCGACAGCTTGGCCTCGGGCTCGAGGCCCTCGACCGGCAGGTGTCGCGACGCCTCCATCGCCGCGTCGAGCCGGTCCGACGCCATCGCCCACTCCAGCCGCGATCGCCAGATGGCCGGGTCCTCGGGGCGGCGCTCCAGGCAACGCTTCAGCCACGCGTCGGCCTCGGCGAACCGGGCCGTGCGCGTCGCCAGGTTGGCCTTGCCCAGCCAGACGCGGTCGTCCTCGGGCGCCGCTCGTCCGGCCTCCTCCAATCGAGACCGCAGTGCATCGACGGGATACGATCGCGCGTTGTCCACCAGGAAGTGCTTCTGGAGGATCTCGGACTTGTGCCCGGAATCGGCCCACTCGTCCTGGATCCGCCGCCGCAGGTCGTCGAACCGTCCCGTGAACAGGTCGATCTGCTGCAACTGGCTCGCACGCATCGCGTAGGCGGGGCTGCCGGGCGGGAATACGCCTCGAGCGCGCTCGAGCGCCTCCTCGGCCACGGCGAGCTGGCCCCGGTCAATGGCCAGTCGTGCCCGGCGCAACGTCGCGTTCGCGAACCGCGACGAGCCCGCCGGTATCCGCGACCACGCCGCCAGCGCACCCTCGACGTCCCCCTCGGCCTCCGCGCACGCGCCCCGCCAGTAAACGGCCTCGACACCGCCGAGCTTCAGCCTCCCCAGCCGGTCCAGCCGGACGCGGGCGGCGCCGACCTCGCCGCTCTTGATCTCCCGTTCGACGCGCGTCAGCTCAGCACGAGCCCAGCGATCGGCGCCGAGCCAGAGCGCGAC
>JBKQHM010000253.1:0-3202 GCA_052148775.1 Isosphaeraceae bacterium
AAAGGCGCAGGAGAACTGGCGCAAGGTGGTGGCGCTCGCGGCCGAATGCGGGGTCGCGGCCCCGACCTTCAGTTCGGCGCTGGCCTACTACGACGGCTATCGCTCCGCCCGGCTGCCGGCCAACCTCCTGCAGAGCCAGCGCGACTATTTCGGCGCCCACACCTATGAGCGGGTCGACCAGCCTCGAGGCAAGTTCTTCCACACCAACTGGACCGGCCGCGGAGGCTCGACGGCCTCTTCGTCTTATAACGTTTGAACGGGCTTCGGTACCGCATCAAGAACAAGGGTCTTGGGTCACGAATCGGCCCCCCAGCTCCGTGGCAGGCGCCCGCCCGGTGCTGAGGGGGGTGGGACTCGAGAGGTCGCCTCGGCCGATTCGTGACGATGCCGGCGTTACGACTCCCGGGAGGCATTAACCATGCCCTTGCGCGATCACTTCCGCCCGCCGCTGACCAACCGTAGGTCCTGGGATTGGCTCCATGGCGGCTGGCCCATGACGATCGCCGCCGGACTCAACCGACAATTACCGGAACGCTACGTGGCCGGACCACAAGTGCATCTGGGCTCTATCGAATACGAAGTGTGTATCTACGATAACGAAGCGAATCAACGGTTGGTCGCGGCCATCGAACTCGTCAGCCCCGCCGACAAGGATCGCCCCGAGCCTCGGGGCGATTTCATCGCCAGGTGTGCCAGCATGCTCCGGAGTCGCGTCTGCGTCACCATCATCGATGTCGTGACGAATCGGACCGCAAACCTTTATGGCGAGCTCATGGCGCTCCTCGGGAAGCCCGACCCTGCCTTGGCCGACGGCCCACTTTATGCAGCCACCTGCCGCTGGATCAAGTCGGACGATCACCGCTTGCTGGAGACCTGGGCGCATCGGCTCGCGTTGGATGAGCCCTTGCCGACTCTTCCCCTCTGGCTTGCAGACAACCTGGCGGTGCCCCTGGAGCTCGAAGCCAGCTACGAGGAGACGTGCCAATCACTCCGCTTGCGTTGAGGCGGACCGGATGAGCATCAACGAAAGCCGGCACGCACGGCTATTTTCTACCCGCCCCCCAGCGCGCCCTCGTCACATCCGAACAATACTAATCAAAATTATCGCATATCATTTTTCCACTATTGATAGCATTAGGAACGGTCCCCGATCGGGTTGAGGCAGACCCCGATTCTCGTTATAGTCGGCCTTGTTCAACAACTGTTTTTCATCCCTCCGGATCCCTCCCGCCGCGAGGCCCCTCATGTTCCGTCAGCTTGGACCCGGCGTACATCTCTGCGATGGCTGGAACCGACGCGAGGTGATCCGCATCGGCGGCCTTGGGTTCATGGGTGCTGGGTTGAGTCTGAAGGATCTGCTCGGGGCAACGGCCACCGCGAAGGGCACCTCCTCTTTCGGCCGGGCGCGGTCGTGTATCCTCTTGTTTCTGATGGGAGGGCCGTCCCAGCATTCGACCTGGGACCCCAAGCCGGACGCCCCCGCCGAAGTCCGGGGTGAGTTCGGGCCGATCGCCACGACGGTCCCCGGCCTGTCGATCTCCGAGCTGCTGCCCCGCACCGCCCTGGTCGCCGACAAGATCTGTATCCTGCGGGCCGTCTCGACGGGCGACAACGCCCACTCCTCGAGCGGCTACTACATGCTCACCGGCCGGCCTCATCAGCCGATGAACTTCGAAAACGCCAATCCGGGGGCCCCGAACGACGCCCCCAGCCTGGGCGCCATGCTCGGAAGGATCATCAAGGATCGCGGCGGGTTGCCGCCATCGGTCACGCTCCCGCACCGGATCTTCAACACCGATGGGAGCGTCTGGCCCGGCCAGGATGCGGGGTTCCTGGGACGCGTTTCCGACCCCTGGCTCCTCAACGCCCGGCTGACCCCCAGGGGATACACGATCCAGGAATTCGACTTGCCCGCCGACATCGACCCGAATCGCCTGGGGCGACGGAGAGACCTCCTGAGCGGAATGACGCGCACCCTGGACATCCTCGATCGCGATCCGACGGCCTCGACGTTCGACGGCCAGACACGCCAGGCGTTTGATCTCCTGAGCTCGTCCGGAGCCCGTCAGGCCTTCCGCCTCGAGGACGAGCCCCAAGTTAATCGTGAGCGCTATGGAGCGACGCCGTTCGGCCAGAGCGTGCTCCTGGCCCGACGCCTGGTGGAGGCCGGGGTCCGCCTGGTGCAGGTCAACTGGTATCGGGGCGCCGACGAACCCCCGGCCAATCCCTGCTGGGACAGCCACACCGGAGAAGCCACCCGGCTCAAGGACGTCCTGGTCCCGCCGACCGATCGCGCCTACTCGGCGCTCATCGAGGACCTGGACCGCCGGGGACTCCTCGACGAGACCCTCGTCGTGTGCATGGCCGAGTTCGGCCGCACGCCTCGCCTGGACGGCAACGGAGGCCGCAATCATTGGGGTTCGGTTTTCTCGGTCACGCTGGCGGGAGGAGGCATCCGGGGCGGTCAGGTCTACGGCTCGTCGGACCGGATCGGCGCCTACCCCGCCGATGGACGCGTTCGGCCCGAGGATCTCTCGGCGACCATCTTCCACTGCCTGGGCTATGCCCCCCAGACGGAGTTCCAGGACCCGATCGGCCGGCCCCACCCGATCAGCCGCGGCGAAGTCCTTCACGCCGTTTTCTAGAGAGGGATAACCGGAACAGGGCTCGGACAGTCTGGTAGCGTGCTCTGGGAGCACTGTCTGGGAATGGCCAGGAGGATTGGTGCTCGCAGACACCCTACGGGATTGTGGGCAGCCCAAGGGTGATCCGCGCTCGCCGCAGAACGCGGCGATGTCGATGAGGCGGCACGTCTCTGGAGCGCGGTACTCGTCAAGCGCCCCGGCGGCCACGAGGCCCTCGCCATGCTCGAGCGAGTTCATCCCGTCGCGATGGAACCGGCTACGGCATCCCGTTGAGGGCCTGCGGAGAGACCATGCAGAGTAAACGGGCGCGCTTCCTTACGCCCGTGGGCGCTCCCGCATGTGAGTCCATGGCAGCACCTGGGAGTATTCCCGTTCCTTCCGCAACGCGAACCCGGACCATCCGCCAGCCGGGACTCGTTCCGTATGGTATAGAATGAATGGTCGCACCTGGAGAATCAAACCATGCGAAGAACGAAAAAGAGCATCACGCCGAGCGTCGATGTCATGGAGCCGAGGCTGCTAAGAAGGACAAGACGTTCTTGTTCGGCAATTACGAA
>JBKQHM010000254.1:0-4756 GCA_052148775.1 Isosphaeraceae bacterium
TGACCAATGACCAATGACCAATGACCAATGACCAATGACCAATGACCAATGACCAATGACCAATGACCAATGACCAATGACCAATGACCAATGACCAATGACCAATGACCAATGACCAATGACCAGCTACTGCTTGATGATCTCGCGCACGGTGCCCCCGGCGGGGATCATGGGCAGGACATGCTCCTGGTAGGGGACGAGCACGTCGAGGACGTAGGGTCCGGGATAGGCGATCATCTCCTTGAGGGCGTCGATGACTTCGGACTTCTCGCGGACGTGTCGGGCCTTGACGCCGAACCCGCGAGCGATCTCGACGAAGTCCGGATAGAGCGAGTCGGGCAGCTCGCCCTCGCCCTGGCCGGTCGCCTCGGGGAAGTCGATGGGGCCGAGGTAGGTATGGGCGCGGTTGCCGGCGTAGAACCGGTCTTCCCACTGCACGACCATGCCGAGGTGCTGGTTGTTGAGCACGATCACCTTGACCGGCAGTTTCTCGCAATGAACGGTGGCCAGCTCCTGGATATTCATGACGAAGCTGCCGTCGCCGTCGATGTCGACGACCAGGGCTTCGGGGAAGGCGGCCTGGGCGCCCATCGCGGCGGGCAGGCCATATCCCATCGATCCCAGCCCGCCCGAGGTGATCCAGGTCCTCGGGTGCTTGAGCCGGCTCCACTGCGCCGCCCACATCTGATGCTGGCCGACGCCTGTCGTCATGATGAACTCGCCCTGGGTCAGCTTGGAGAACTGCTCGATGACGTACTGGGGCATGATCACGTCGTCGCGCTGGTCGTAGGTCATCGGGTTGCTGGCCCGCCATTCGTCGATCTGCTGGTGCCAGCGACGCCAGTCGCCCGGCCCGACCAGCGGGTTGATCGCCTTGAGGAACGTCCGGACATCGGTGTGGATCGGGACGTGCGCAAACTTGTTCTTGTTGATCTCCGAGGCGTCGATGTCGACGTGCACGATCCGCCCGTGCTTGGCGAACTCGCTGAGCTTGCCGGTGACCCGATCGTCGAACCGGACGCCGAAGGCCAGGAGCAGGTCGGCCTCGTTGACGGCGTAATTCGCGTAGACGGTGCCGTGCATGCCCAGCATCTCGAGCGAGAGGTAGTGGTCGCTGGGGATCGATCCCAGCCCGTGCACGGTCATGGCGACGGGGATCCCGGTCTTGGAGGCGAACTCGCGCAGTTCCTCGGCGGCCCCGGAGGCGATCACACCGCCGCCGCAATAGATGATCGGGCGTTCGCTCACCCGGATCGACGCGAGGACCTCGCGGATCTGGTCGGGCGACGGCGGCGCCGGGAGCCGATAGCCCGGCAGGTCCATGGCGACGTCGTAATCCGGGTTGGGGACGAGGGTATTCTGGACGTCCTTGGGGACGTCGATCAGGACCGGTCCCGGCCGGCCCGTGCTGGCCAGGTGGAACGCCTCCTTGACGACGCGGGCCATGTCGCGGGCGCTCTGCACCAGGTAATGATGCTTGGTGATCGCCCGGGAGACCTCGACCATCGGGGTCTCCTGGAACGCGTCGGTGCCGATGACGTGGGTCGGCACCTGGCCGGTGATCGCCACCAGCGGGACCGAGTCCATCTTGGCATCGGCCAGCCCGGTGACCAGGTTCAGCGCCCCAGGCCCGGAGGTCGCCATCACCACTCCCGGCTTGCCGGTGGCCCGGGCGTAGCCTTCGGCCGCGAAGATACCCCCTTGCTCGTGGCGCGGGAGGATCGTCCGGATCCGGTCGCGGTATCGCGTCAGCGCCTGATGGAGCGGCATGCTCGCGCCGCCCGGATAGGCGAACACCACATCGACGCCGTGCCGCACCAGCGACTCGACCAGAACGTCTGCTCCGGTGATCGGCTTCGCGGAAATCTCGGTCGACACTTGGCGATCATCGATGGCAGCCACGGCGGTCTTTTCTCCCAAGGCGCAGATGCAACACAGGCCGGGTGGTCGTCCCCAGGCCGAAACACGACTCCTTGAATTGTACAACGTTTGTCTAGCCCCAAACAATCCGCTCGATCGCTGCTGATCATTTGCCGCGATATCCCAGGATTCCGGCAGTGGTCCGAACCCCCGCCGATCGCCTAGAATGGGGACCCTGAAGCACCCCTCGACCCCGCACGACCAATCACAAATGACTGATTAATAATGACTAATGACAAAAACGGCTATGCCCTGGTGACCGGGGCATCCTCGGGGCTAGGACGGGAACTGGTCCGCCAGCTTGTGCGGGACCGTGGCATGAGGGTGCTCGCGACCGCCCGACGCCTTGATCGGCTCGAATCCCTAGCGGCCGAGTTCCCTCCCGGATGGGTCGAGATCCTCGCGGGCGACCTCGCCGACCCTGGCTTCCGTCAGACCCTCTGGGACCATGCCTTACGCCTCGAGGGCGGCGTCGAGTTGCTCGTCAACAATGCCGGCCTGGGCAACTACGCCGAATTCGCCGACCAGGATCCGGACCAGATCCGCCAGATGATCGAACTCAACCTGATGGCACTGATCGACTTGAGCCAGAAGGCCGCCCGACACATGAAAGCGAAACGGTCGGGCCAGATCCTCCAGATTTCCTCCGTCCTCGGTTTCGTCGGGGTGGCGGATTCCGCCGTTTATGTGGCAACCAAGCACGCAGTGAATGGACTCGTGAAGAGCCTCCGCTACGAGCTGGCCGGGACGGGAGTCCGGATCTGGGCGGCGTGTCCCGGGCGGACGATGAGCGAGTTCTCGGAAGTGGCCGGCGGCAACACGGGGAAAGCGCACACCTGGCCGGAACGGGAGCCGACGGATCGGGTCGTGCGTGGTATCGTGCGAGGATTGGATAGTCGGCGTGGTCTTGTGATGCCCACGTGGCGTGCCTGGACCATCGTCACCCTGGCCCACTGGCTGCCGATCCCATTCGATTGGATCATGATGCGTTTCAAACCGGCCCGTTCCCAAGATCGGGCGGAGGAGAGACGATCGACGTGACATCGCGGAAGATCCCTCCTGCCGTCACCGTCCTGATTGATGCGCCCTCGGCACGAGCGACCGTCGATTTTTCGATCTCGATCATTGGGGTGATGAGTGTGTGGACTGTGTTCCCCTTTGTGCAATACGACTATAGGACTAGGACACGACCGATATCCGATAGAAGGGGCAGGCGCTGATGCTAAACTATCTCGATCTCCAGAACGTCGGCCCTTCGCCGGTGATGGAGATCCGGTTTAGACCCCGTATGAATTTTCTGACGGGCGACAACGGTCTTGGCAAGACATTCTTATTGGATATCGCATGGTGGGTGCTGACCCGGACGTGGGCAAGATCGCCTGTGATCCCTCCTCTCAGGGGTTGGAAGGTTCCCGGCGGGATTGTCCGAGGTACTTCGTCGATCCATTACGGATACGGTCAAGGCTCGGGTAGGATCCCTGAGAACAAGAGTATCTATGATCGCGTCGAGCAGCAGTGGCGCTTTAACGCCAGTCGTCCCGCCATCCCGGGCCTGGTGATCTACGCGCAGGTGGACGGCGGTTTTTCCGCCTGGGACCCGGCCCGGAATCTCTGGAAAGACAAGGCGAAGAGCTCGGACGCCTCCGATCGACCCTCGGCTTACCTCTTCAAGCCCGAGGAGGTGTGGGATGGATTACCCGTCGACAGCCCGAGGAAGTTGTGCAATGGGTTAATCCTCGATTGGGCGAGCTGGCAACGGGAAAACGGCGGGGCGTTCGGCGAACTCAAGCAAGTGCTCCGGGCCCTCTCCCCTTCGCAGGACGAACCTTTGAAGCCGGGAAAGCTGACGCGAATCGGCTTGAACGATACGCGCGATCAACCGACGCTGGCGGCCCCATATGGCCAGGAGGTGCCGCTCGTCCTCGCCTCGTCCGGTATGAAGCGAATTGTGTCGATGGCCTACTTGCTCGTCTGGGCCTGGCAAGAGCACTTGCGGGCTTGCGAGATCCGCGATATGAAGCCCGCCAAGGAGATCATCTTCCTCATCGACGAGATCGAGGCGCACCTCCATCCGCAATGGCAGCGCCGGATCGTGAGGGCCCTCCTGGATGTGATGGCACAGTTGACGGGGGATCACGCGGTCTCGGTTCAGATGATCGCCACGACACATTCACCGCTCGTCCTCGCATCCGTCGAGCCGGATTTCCAGCCGACCAAGGACGCCATCTGGGAACTGGACCTCGAGGGTCATCACGTCGCCTTGAAAGAATTCCCCTTCAGGCGCGTCGGCGATGTGAACCGATGGCTCACCTCGTCGGTTTTCGATCTCGCCGAACCGCGCGGATTGGAAGCGGAGCAGGCGGTCGGTGAAGGACTGGCATTACTGCGCAAGACCCCCAGCCCACCCTTGGAGGAATTCGAGGAAGTGGATCAGAAACTGAGACGTGTCCTGGGTGACGTCGACCCATTCTGGATCCGCTGGAGCTACCATCTCGATCAGATGAGGGGCAAGGCATGATCCCCGTCAAACCGGCGCCCAAGCCCCCGGATTTCGATCGGAAGGTGCGACAGCCCGGGTTGAGCGCGATCGCCGAACTTGTCGGCGAGCCGCCGCTGATCAAGAGACCCGGCCGCCGTCGCAAGAAGATCGCCGAGCGTCGCGAAGAGATTCCTGCGGAGAACTTCCCGCCGTTCTGGAGGGAGGCGCTCGACGACATGATGGAGCGCTACCCTATGTTTGGGGTGAAGAAGCCGGGGCCGGCTGGTCCTGCGCGCAAAAACCTCTATTTTTCCAGGCTTTTCGCTTGGAGCGAGGTCTCGCCAACCCCAAAAGCGT
>JBKQHM010000255.1:0-14135 GCA_052148775.1 Isosphaeraceae bacterium
CCGGATTCACTCGCGATGCTTGTATCGATCGGGCGGAAGCCGTAATCGGCCAAGATGCGTTGCCCCTCAGGCGAGCGGATGAACGACAGGAGGCCCTGTGCCAATTCCCGGTTCCCATGCCGTGCGACCGAAGACTCGACGACGGCCGCGGGACTCTCGATCAGGAGCGTGGCGGGCGGAATGACGTAGGGAATGTCCTGGCCCGCCCTGCGCCGTAGAAGCAGCTCATTCTCATAGGTGACGATGACGTCTCCCGTCCCTCGTTCGAAGTTCGACATGCTCTGCCGACCCGAGGGGTCCATGTTGACCACATTGGATTGTATCCTCGCCATCAGGTCGCCGACGGCGGCTCGGTCGCCCTGTCCACCGCCGGCACGCCTCGAGGCGAGCAAGGCGGCGCCGTAGATGGCATTGACATTCCATCGGGCGCCGCCGGATGTCTTCGGATCGGGGTAGAGTACGCCGACGCCCGGACGGGTCAGGTCGGTCCAGTCATGGACCCCCTTGGGATTGCCCGGCCGGTGGCCGATGACGACCAAGCTGTGGGTAATGATGCCCCCATCGGGACCGGCATCCCAGTCAGGCTTGACCCGACCGGCTTCCACAAGATGCTCCATGTCGCCCGAATGTGACAGTATTGCGAGATCGACGTCGAGCCCCGAAGCGATCGAGCGGGCCTGTGCCCCCGAGGCGCTGTAGGATTCCTCGAAGTGGACCTCGCGACCGGTACGGCGCCGCCAATCGGCGGTGAAGGCCGGCAGGAGCCCGTCGTGGATCGCCTCACGGATGACCGAGTAGCCCCCGATCCGCAAGGTGTCCGGATCGTTGCCGGACGCCGGGGTACAGCCGCCTGAAAATCCGGAGCAGGCAATGGCCGCGACTCCCGCGACGATCGACAGAATCCGTAGCATCCTCGATCCCTTTCCCTAAACAGATCTTACTTGAGGACGATCGGGGTCAACTGATTGCTCCCGGCTCGCACGGCGATGACCAGGCCCGAGCTGTCCTCATCGTTGTATTTGGATGGGAAGAGCGGCTTCCCTCTGTGTCTCTGGCCAGGCTGCAAAGGCTGAGGTGCCTCGACGCGGACCTTGTATTCGCCCGGCGGCGCCCCGTCTCCCGACCCACCGGTGACGATCGAGAAGGAGCCGTCCGGTTCGATCGCGGCGCTCGGTGTCACGGGCAAGTCGCCCTTCGGCACGAAGGAAATCCAGCCGCTGCTCAACGGCTTGCCATCGGCCAGCAGGACCTTCCCTTTGACCTCGTAAACCTGGAGGGCCGGCAGCTTGTCGGAGTGACCGCAGCCGGCGACCAACGCGCAGAGCACCAGGACTCGTCCGTTGATGAGGCGGGTGCGACGATACCCTCGCTTCGAACCGATCGGTGTTAGCATCCGCAAGAGTCGATATCGGAATCTCGCGATCGGCGATGACTGATTGATTGCCGCCGCAAGCCGCGTCAGGGGGGAGACACGCATCTCGAAAACTCCTCGGCGATTTATGTGCCATTCTCCGGGGTCCGGCGACTTCACTGCCACCAGACCGACACGCCGAAAGGGCGGCTCGGTCCGAGGATTACATCGCCCGGACCGAGCCTCCGGATATCGCGATCCGAGTCAATACTGGTCGGAGGAGACGACATCCCCGCCGGCGAGTGTCAGTATCGAACGAAGGGCGACCAGGTTGACGCTATCCTTGATGAACCGTACTGAACCGTCGCCGTACAGGGCGTTGACCCCGCCGGGGTGGTAGGAATACGGCTCCTCGTTCGGCCCGGCCTGATTCCCCGCCGTCGCGGTCGTCGTGGGCCAGGGAACGCCTTCATTCGTCGGAATGCCCTTGTTGTTGGGCTGGCCCGAAGTACCGAATGCGGAGCCCGGATCCGCCCACCTCCAGAAACGGTGTCGGGCGTTCGGGCCGCCCGCGGGCCCTTGGCCGCGGACGACGGGGTACTGCCCCTCGAAAAACTGGCTGACGAACCGCTCGTCGCGGCCGGCGCACTCGAGGATCGCGATCGTGTTGCTCGTCCCGTCGGTGATCTCGCTGATCGCGGTCTTGCCGTCCTTCAGCAGCCCCTTGGCCGCGACGGTCTTGTTGCGGTAAGGCACGATCGAGGTGGCGCCAACGCCGCCGATGGCCAGCGTGCCATTCAGCACATTGATGTCGGTATAGACCGACGGGGCATAATCCATGTAGCCGTAGCCGGATCCCTGGGACTGCTCGTAAGGGGAGGCGTTGGGATCGCTCGCGGCAGTGTCGCGGGTGGCCTGGCGCGGTGTCGACGGGCAGACGAAGACGGCGATCGCCGCCGATGATCCCGTGAAGTTCCCGCCGCTGGCGTCGTTGTACTCGTACGCGAAGTTCAGCGCGTTGTACAAGGAGCCCCCCTCAATATAACTGAGCAATCTCGCCTGGACGCTGAAACCCGTGTCGGGGAACATGACCGATGGCGGCGAGGTCGTCAGGTTGAGCGATTTGCAGGCCGGCGGGAAGGCCCCGTTGCTGCTCTCGTAGTTGTGAAGGGCCAGGCCCACCTGCTTGAGGTTGTTGGTGCACTGGGCCCGTCGTGCGGCCTCCCGAGCCGACTGGACCGCCGGCAACAGTAGCGCGATCAGGACCGCGATGATCGCGATCACAACGAGCAGTTCGATCAGAGTGAAGCCGGCTGTCGCCTTCCGATTCCTTGTCGAAGTCATGCGCATGATCCTTTTTGAGAAAACTTCAAGATCATAAACCAATGTGAGTTTCCGAAGTGGGATTGAGTCCGTACGGGCCCGGGATGTGTATCGCCGGCCTCGCGGATGAGTGATCGCGTTGTCGCGTAGACTATCCCGGGCCGCGGCGTGAGGGATTGCGCCGATGACCTTCTTCGACTCCACACCAATCGATTCGAGGCGGGGGGTCTCCTCGCCTGAGAGGAGGCCTGGTCTCAGGCCCGGTCGGGCACCACTGCCCACCCTTTCTCCTCATGTGAGTATCCTAGGGCACGTGGCATGCCAAGCGATGAGTGTTCTCGATTTGTGACGAAATTCGCGGATTGTGGCCAATAACAATGGCTCGCCTTGCCAAATCCGTGATATTTGCTAGGATAACCGTGATATTTGCTCGACAAAACCATCGTATTTCACGGGGAAACCATGGAACCTTATGCGGGTCTGTTGCTCGACGTGTGGCGGGAGGTCTGCCGGCACATCGAGATCGGCGAGTCGATCGAGCGACTGGGGCCGATCCTGGTCCGTCGGTTGCCGATCGACACGATCGTGATCCGGCGGCTCGACCCTGCGCGGACGTGCGTCGAGACGGTGGCGACCGGCCGTTGCCGGCCGGCCCCGCCAGGAACTCCGGCGCTGGGCATGGTGCGGAACAACCTGTCGGTCGAGGACATGGAGCAACTGACGGCCTGGTGCGGCCGGAAGCGGGTGCTCCGCGGCTCGGACCGCGTCGTCCGACGACGACTACCCGGCCTTTTGCCCGACGGCCTGGAAGGCCAGGTCCTGGCCGGTCCGCTCGTCGTCCGCGACGCGCCTGCC
The DNA here is from genome assembly GCA_052148775.1 of Isosphaeraceae bacterium. Lineage (GTDB taxonomy): Bacteria > Planctomycetota > Planctomycetia > Isosphaerales > Isosphaeraceae > CAVZRC01. Next base: position 3,530 of record JBKQHM010000255.1, read on the forward strand.
GGAGTGCTCCTGCTGATCGCCTCGCCGCGACACGAACTGCGCCCCGACCACATCGACCTCGTCGATGCGCTGCTCGAGCCGTTCGCGGTGGCCCTGGAGAACGACCACCGGCTCCGTGAGTTGGTCTCGCTCCGCGAAGCCCTGGAGGCAGATAAACGCTCGCTCCTTTCGCGGCTGGGCCGGCACGACATCAGCGACTCGATCGTCGGCGCCGACACCGGGCTCAAGCCGGTGATGGATCAGATCGACCTGGTGGCACGCTCGGATACGCCGGTCCTGATCCTCGGCGAGACCGGGGCGGGTAAGGAGGTCGTTGCGCGCGCCATCCACGAGCGATCGCGACGATCGTCCGGGCCGTTCCTGCGTGTCAATTGCGGCGCCATCCCGGCCGACCTGGTCGACTCGGAGCTATTCGGCCACGAGCGGGGCAGTTTCACCGGGGCGGTCGGGATGCGGCAGGGATGGTTCGAACGCGCCGACGCCGGGACGCTCTTCCTCGACGAGTGCGGCGAGCTGACGCCGGCCGCCCAGGTGCGACTGCTGCGAATCCTCCAGGATGGGACGTTCGAGCGCGTCGGCGGCGAGCGGCAATTGCACGTCGACGTCCGTGTCGTGGCCGCGACCCATCGAGACCTGGCGGCGATGGTCGGCGACGGGCGGTTCCGTCAGGATCTCTGGTATCGATTGGCGGTCTTCCCGATCCGGCTCCCGCCCTTGCGCGAGCGTCCGGCCGATATCCCGGCGATGGCGGCCCACTTCGCCCGCAGGGCCTCCCAGCGGCTGGGGATGCCGCCGATGGTCCCCTCGGCCGAAGATATCAGCCTGCTCGTCAACTATTCCTGGCCCGGCAACGTGCGCGAACTGGCCGCGGTCATCGAGCGCGCCGCGATCCTCGGCGGCGGTGATCGGCTCGACGTGGCGCGCGCGCTGGGCCATCGGCCCCAGGATCCTCCGGCAAGCCGATCCGACACTCGAGCCGCCGAGCCCGCGGCGAACCCCAAAGCTTCGCTGGCGCCGCTCGACGTCGCCATGGCCCGACACATCGAGGAGGCCCTGGCCAGGTGCGGCGGGCGTATCGAGGGTCCCCTCGGTGCCGCCTCACTGCTCATGATCAATCCCCACACGCTCCGCGCCCGAATGCGCAAGCTCGGCGTTGCCTGGCAGGGATTCCGGCAGGCCGCACGCGGACAGGCCGGCCGTGGGGGTTCGCCCTCCTGAGAGCTTCGCGAATCGATGAGGATGTGCATCCGCCAATCGACGGAAAAACCGCGATCTCCATCAAAAACTCATTGGACGAGCCGACCGCGATCGTTCACCATGATCGATGCTCCAAACCTCGCCCGATCACCCACCCTCGTTGAGAGACCGGTCCCATGAGAATGCATCGGTTCCGAGAGGCCGCCGCGATGATGTTGGTCGCGTCGGCCACAATGGGCATCGCCGCCGCCTTCCCGGCCCAGGAGACTCCGCATTTCGCCGGACCGACCGATCAGGGATTCCTCCTGCCCAACGGGTGGACCCTGAAGCCGGCGGGCCAGCAGATCCCACTGGCGGATCTGCCCTTGAATATCGTCCCGATGGCCGACGGCCGCCACGTCCTGGCCGCCACCAGCGGTTACAACGCCCACGAACTGTCGGTCATCGACCTCAAGGAAAAGAAGGTCATCGACAAGCAGGCGGTTCGACAGAGCTGGTTCGGCCTGGCGCTGACACCCGAGGCCGACCGGATCTGGTGGTCGGGAGGCGGCGGCAACTTACTCCATGCATTTCGCCTGGCCGACCATCGCCTGACTCGAACGGGAGAGGCCGAGCCGGCGAGGAAGAAGGGCCGAACCGAGGGCCCCACCCATTTCCTCGGCGGATTGACGCTGGACGCTCGCCGCAAGGTGCTCTACTCGCTGGACGTGGATGCCGGGACGATCCGTTCGATCGATCCGGCGACGGGGAACGAAATTCGATCCGCGCCGGCGGGCGCCCGGCCTTATGACGTCGCCATCGCCCGCACCGGCACCTTGCTCTATGTCTCTGACTGGGCCGGCCACGCGGTCCGCGTCCTCGATCCGTCCGACCTGCACACCGTCGCGCGGATCCCCGTCGGCGAGCATCCCAACCAGATCGCCGTCCATCCGAAGGATGACCGGATCTTCGTCGCGTGTGCGTCGAGCGATTCCGTCTCGGTGATCGACACCCGGCGCGGGATCGTCACGGAGACGATCCACACCTCGCTGTTCCCCAAGGCCCCCGAAGGTAGCACTCCCGACGCCTTGGCGGTCGCTCCGGACGGGCAAACGCTCTATGTGGCCAACGCCGACAATAACTGTATTGCTCTCATCGACATCGCCGCGCCGAATCGGAGCCAGGTCAAGGGCTTCATCCCGACCGGATGGTATCCGACCGCTGTGGCGGTCACGCCGGACGGCAAGTCTCTCCTGGTCGGGGTCGGCAAGGGGAACCAGACCAAGGCCAACCTGATCGAGCCGGCCAAGCCCAAGGCGGAAAACGAACCGGCCGCCAAGCGTCGGTCTTCGCCGTACGCATACATCGGCACCACGCTCTCCGGGGCGTTGTCGGTCGTTCCGGTCCCCGACGAGAAGACCCTGGCCGTCTACACCGAGACCGTTTACAAGAACTGCCCGTATTCCGATCGCTTGATCACCGATGCCCCCCACCTGGAAAAGACCGCGATCCCGACGAAGGTCGGCGAGCCGTCGCCGATCAAGCATGTCCTGTACATCATCAAGGAAAACCGGACCTACGATCAGGTCTTCGGCGACATGCCCCGGGGCAACGGCGACCCATCGCTGGTGATGTTCGGGCGCGATGTAACGCCCAACCACCACAAGCTGGCCGAGGAGTACGTCCTGCTGGACAACCTCTATTGCAACGGCCACGTCTCCGCCGACGGCCATCCCTGGTCGACGATGGCGTACAACACCGACTACATCGCCCGGAACTGGGCGCTGACGTACTCGAGCCGCGCGGGCATCCGAGACGACGATGACGGCGACTTGTCGAACGCCCCCTCGGGCTATCTCTGGGACGCCTGTTCCCGGGCGGGCCTGACCTATCGCAGCTATGGCGAGTACGGGCGACGGGTCAGCCAGCCGGATGGCACGCTCCGCGTCGAGGGGGCCGTGCCCGGGCTCGTCGGCCATATCTGTCCCGACTACGGGGTCGCCAAGGTCCGCGGCGGCCGGGTCCGCGACACCGACAACGCCGAGACGTTCCTCCGCGAATTCCGCGACTTCGAGAAGAACGGCACCCTGCCCCGATTCATGGTCATGAGCCTGGGCGAGGACCACACCACGGGCACGCGTCCCGGGACCTTCACGCCGAGGGCCTGCGTGGCGAGCAACGACCTCGCCCTGGGCCGGATCGTGGAGGCGGTCTCTCACAGCAAGCTCTGGGCCGAGACCGCGATCTTCGTCATCGAGGATGACGCCCAGAACGGACCCGACCACGTCGACGCACACCGGACCGTCGGGCTGGTCATCAGCCCCTACACGAAGCGCGGACACCTCGATAGTTCCCAGTACAGCACGGTCAGCATGCTCCGCACTTTCGAGCTCATCCTGGGCCTGGCCCCGCTCTCCCAGTATGATGCCGCGGCCCGACCGATGTTCGCCTCGTTCACCGACAAACCGAACCTGACTCCTTATGTCCTCGAGCCGGCGCGGATCGATCTGAACGAGACCAACACGATGACCGCCTACGGCGCCGACCGTTCGCTCAAGATGGATTTCGACGAGTATGACCGGATCGACGACTTCGAGCTCAACGAAATCCTCTGGAGGTCGATCAAGGGGAAGGACGCACCCGTCCCTCCGGCGGCGCGACGGGCCATCGCGTACCGGAGGAATTGAGGGTCGCGTGCTCCGCCTCGATCGCGATCAGATCGTACGATCGACGGCCTCGGCGATGCGACGGCACTGGTCCATCATCTGCTGGAAGGCGGCCGGCGTGATCGTCTGGGCGCCGTCGCTGGCGGCGTGCTCCGGGTCGTCGTGGACTTCGATCATGAGCGCATCGGCCCCGGCGGCGATGGCGGCCTTGGCCATCGGTGCGACCAGCCGAGCCTTGCCCGTGCCGTGGGAGGGGTCAACAACCACCGGGAGATGGCTCTTGTCGTGGAGGTAGGGGACCGTGGCGAGCGGGAGAGTGAATCGCGTGTGGTCTTCGTAGGTCCGGATGCCCCGCTCGCAAAGCATGACGTTGGGATTGCCCCGGTCGAGGATGTATTCGGCGGCCAGGAGGAACTCCTCGACCGTGGCACTCATGCCGCGCTTCAGCAGGGCGGGCTTGCCGGAGTCGCCGACGGCCTGGAGGAGTTGATAATTCTGCATGTTCCGGGCGCCGATCTGGAGCACGTCGGCGTATTCGGCGACCATCGCGACATGCTCGGGAGCCATGACCTCGGTGACGATCGCCAGCCCGGTCTCGGCGCGCGCCGTGGCGAGCATCTTCAGTCCGGCCTCCTTGTGTCCCTGGAAGCTATAAGGACTGGTCCGCGGCTTGAACGCGCCGCCCCGTAGGCCCGTCGCACCGAGCGCCTTGAGCTTGCGCGCCAGCGAGACGATCTGCTCCTCATCCTCGACCGAGCATGGGCCGGCGATCATGGCAACCCGCTGGCCACCGACTTCCAGCCCGCGCGCCTTGACGACGGTGCGCTCGCGCTTCAGCTCGGACGAGGCTCGTTTGTAGGGCGCCATGATCGGCAAGACCTTCTCCACGCCTTCCCCAGGCTCGAGAGCCTCGGTCATGCCAGGCCGCTCCTCCCCCAGCGCGGCGATGACCGTCTGGTGGGTCCCGTGGATGATCTGGGGCTTCAGCCCCAGCGCGGCGATGTGACCCGCCATATGCTCAATCTGGTCCGCCGTTGCATCCGCTTTCATGACAACGATCACGGTCGACCGCCCTCCCGATGTTCGACAGGCTCCATGGCCTGACTGTCCGGACTGAGGTCGGGCCCACGCGCCCGCCCCCGATTTCTCAGGCCAGGCCGGTAAGCCTGAACCCCGCACGACCCTGGATAGACCAACGAAAAAAGCCCCGAAACCTAGTGACAGGTTCCGGGGCTTGGAGTGTAAGCTTCGATGAGAAGTTGAGTCGGGAGTTAAGTTGGCACTCCGTACTCGGCCCGGCGACCTGTTGTGGACCTGGTAAATATCCAGGACCACGAATCACGGCCGAACTGGCGATCGTAATCACCCGCATAGGTCCGAATCAACGGAATGCGCTCCCATCAATGCGATCTCAGATACAAGCGTATCTTACGAATCATAGAGGCGACCGGATTCAGGGCCCGAAGGCCCTGAACCCGATCGATCCTAACCGTAAGGTTATAGTCAAGCATGCGGCTGCCCGACGGGCACCCGTCGGCTGCCGTTAGGCGAGCCGCCCCTGGTTATCACTACACACGCGATCACCTCCTTTCGTTCTAGCCTCCCCGAACTTGCTGGAGACCAGCCTCGAACAAATTCGGGCTCTAGTAAGTCGCGCCGTCACGCGACCCGAAAGTCGGCCGGTGCTGTGTACCACCTCGACCGACAAGTAAAATGTATCCGCCAGCGCCCTCACGATCAACAGTCAATCCGGAAAACTTCCAGAGGGAGTCGGTCGCATTCTCCCCCCCAAAATTCGACGGGCTGGCTCCTTGATTCGCTCCCCGACTGGAATCAATCGATCTCACCGCGCGACTCGATCCGGGCCAGAGCCGCGCGGCACGCCTCGACCAGTGTGACGATCCGCGGATCCTCACCCGGCGCCGCGTCGATCGTGGCGCGGTAATACCAGAGGACCTGCGACCTCTCAGCATTGAACTGCGACCAGACCGGGAGCCCCTCCTCCAGGTCGAGGTCGATGCAGGTGAGGTTATGGAGTTTATCCGCGAGGATAACGGCCCAGACCGCCGTCGATGCGTCCATGAGCGCCGCGAGATGGTCGCGTTTTCGGTCGATCCAGGGCCGCTTCCGACCCGCTGCATCGAGCTTGACCTCGGAGCAGTCTCGCACGACCTCCCGAACGCCCGAGCCGAAGCGGGAGCCGACTTCTTCGAGCGTTGCGTCCGTATCCTCGACGACATCGTGGAGGAGGCCGGCGATCACCACATCCTCATCGAACTCGCCACGATCCAGGATCAACGCGACCGCCGCGACGTGTTCGAAATAAGGGATCTCGCTTCCCTTTCGCGTCTGCCCACGATGGCAGAGGGCCGACCATCGCAAGGCCCTCTCCAGCCGTGGTGATATCCAATCTCTTCCCATAACCCCTCGACGCGACTTTCGATCAAACCGTCGCTTCGACCTGTCGCAGATGCCGGCGTACGTTTCGGACGACTACAGCTCGATGCGTGAGGAAACCGATATGGCCCGCGTCTTCAATCGTCTCGAATCGAGCGCCAGGAATATCCTTCGCCAGGGCTCGCTGGCGAGAAACGGGAACGATCACGTCACGCCCGCCGGCGAGGACCAGAGTCGGCAAATCGATCTGCCAGAGACGGTCGGAGGCATCGAACGACTCCAGATGAGCCAGCCGCTCCGCCATGACACTCTGGTCAGTCTCCCAGATCCGCTCGACCACGAAGTCGACCAACGGCCCAGGCTCCGGCTTCGCGCCATAAAGCAGATGAAAGAACTGATTGACGAAGCGATTGTCCCGGGGTAGAGGGAATCTTTCCAGAACTCGCCGAGCGATCGACGAACCGATGGTCCGGTGAAAACGGGCCTCTGCCCCATAGATGATGAGCCTCCTGAGCCGTTCCGGATACCTCGCGGCGAGTTCGAGTGCAACGGCACCGCCATACGAAACGCCGAATACCGTGGGATGCCCCAAACCCAGATGGTCGATCACAGAGGCGACGTCCTCGGCAGACCCGGCAATATCCCCAACATGACTGGGTAATTCCCCCAGGCTCGACCAATCTCCCTGGTCTCCCCTCAGCGCCGGTACGAAAACCTCGAAATGCCGGGATAGCTCCTGCGCCAGCGGCCAGACTAACTTCCAGCTACCTGCCATGCCCGGCACGAGGACCAATGGCTCTCCCCGACCGATACGCATCACATCGACCCATCCACCTGGAACGCGACATGGCTCCAGATGTCCATAATCAAAACCACCCATCCATGTCCACGAACCCTGCCACTTCTCTGCCAATCGCATGGTGTCACCTCACAGTTCCGTCTCTTAGCTCGGCCTCTTGCCCGTTCTCGGGCCGACTTACCCACTGGCTCCTCGCAGCATTTCCCTGCTGTCCAGGAATGCTGAATGCGCTTCTATCCTTTGCTCCGCCAACCTTTACAGCACGACCCATGCCTCCATTGAGATTGTTGTTGAGAATCCTTCGACACCTCCCAAGAGCGCCGATAAACGAACAGCTCTTCGGCGCCGACATCTCGACACTCGCCTCATCCAACACCCCCAACCACGTTTCTTTTTGCCCAATCAGATCAAAACCCCTATTTTAAATCGAGTCTTGACATGCTATCCTGGCAAGAACAGGGATCTTCGAGGCTCTGAGAAGATAGGGCGAAATAGGTAGTTTTTCTCGAATGCGTGAGTTGCGAACAGAATCGAACGGATTGCGGCGAAGTTTCGCTAGCGAAGTCTTTGCGGTTCGGCGCCGAAAACGATAGGGTGGAGGGGCGCCGAAAGCAGGGTGATCAACGCACCATCCCCTTCTCCGGACCACACGCACCACTGCGCGATTGCAACAAAGATGTGACATCAGGGCGGACAAGACCGTGGGTCAGATCGACCGAGCATCGACCGATTCCTGGAAGGGCAACGAAACCAGCACCAATGTGCGTGGCAGCGGGCGATCTCCCTGGCGTCGCCGCCTGGTGCGCGTCTTCTGGCTGGGATGCTCGCTTGGGGCGTTACTCTATTCGATCGCCGTGGTCGGCCACGTCGCCGGCATGGGAACGATCGGTGTCCGGTGCATGTTCGGGACGAGTATCGAGGAAGATATTCCGCCGGAGTATCGATGGTTTGAGGTCCGGCCGATCAAAGGCGACGAATTGCAGTCGATCGGGAACCACTCCATCTCGGAGCAGAGCTACGTCGGCTACTCCGACTACATCCGTGCCATGCGTGACCTGCGAAATCGGGTCGGTGAAACGATCGAGGTGGAGTGGCGGGACCAGACAACCGGGAACACCCGGTCGGCCCGGGTCGTCGTTCAGAAGCCCCCCGGCTCGACCTATTTCTGGTCGGGCGTCTGGTTCTTCCAGGAGTTGCTGATCTTCCTCATCGGTGCTCGCGTATTCTGGAAGCGCCCCAATGATGAATCGGCCCGGCTTTTCTTCGTGCTTTGCATCGTCACGGTCGGCGCCTTCATGGGCGGCTACCACTGGACAGAGATCGTCTTCGAACCGTGGCTGATCTATCTGTTCGCGATGTTCGCGGTCTTCGTCCCGGTCGTGAACCTGCACTTCTACCTGGTCTTTCCGCGTCCCAATCCGATCTGGGTGCGCCATCGACGGTGGGTGCTCGGGGCGATTTACGGGATCTCGACGACGTATCTGCTCGCGCTTTGGTTGAGTATGCGGGCGGCCGGATGGCTCTCGCTGCACGGCGACCCGCGGACGACGGCCGCATTCGGCTTAGTCCGCGGGCTGGCCATCGGCTATGTCGCACTGGCGGTCGTCTACTTCGGCTTTTGCGTGGCCAGCCTGGTCTATAGCTATCGCAATGCGGCGACGCGCGACGAACGGAACCAGGTCCAGTGGATCTTGCTGGCCGCGATCGTCTCCTCGTTCCTGATCGCCTATCTGCTCGGCCAGGCCTGGAATGACCCGGCGACGCTCGGGCGCGACAATGCCGCCTGGCCGATGTTCGGGGTCTCGTTGCTGTTCACCATGGCCCATGCTTTCAGTATCACTCGATACAAGCTGATGGAGGTCGAGGACCTCATCGACCGGAGCATGGTGTATTTCGCCTTCAGCCTGGTGGCGGGCCTGATCTATTCGGTGATGCTGCTGATCGGCGGAAAGCTGATCGGAGACCGCCTGTTCTCGACCAATCCGATGACCGGCGGGGCATGGTGGGCGGCCTTCTGGGTGATCGTGGTCCTGACCCTCTTCGAGGTGGCACGCGGGCGGTTCCAGAGGGTCATCGACCGTCGCTTCTTCCGTGAGAAGTACAAGTTCGACGAGGCGATGCACAAGATGCGGCTGGCCGTCGGCAGCCTCGTCGACCGCGTCACACTCGGGCGCCGGCTCCTCGAGGCCGCGGGCGAGGTCCTGCGCCTGGAGTGGGGGGCCCTCTACCTCCTCGAATCGTCGGATCAGACGTTCCGCCTCGTCGCCAGCCACGGACCGACGCCCGAGTACCAGTCACTGACCTCCGACAATCCTCTGGTCGAGCGTCTAAGGCAAGCCCCGACCATCCGGCTCTCGCACGCGACGGCGACCGGTTTCGGGGCCGACCCCGCCAGCGACGCCATGATCGCCCTGGGGGGAGAAGCGGCTACCGCCCTCGGAGGCGAGGGACTGCTCGCCGGGCTCCTGGTGCTGGGTCCCAAGCGTAGCGGCATGCCTTATGAAAACGAGGAGATGGCATTCCTCGGCGCACTCAGCTCCGTCGCCACGCTGGTCCTCCACTCGGCGGACATCCAGGAGACCCTCAAGAGCCTCAATCAAGAGTTGCGCGGGAAGGTCGATAAGATCGCCGAGCAGCAACGACGTATCCTCATCCTTCAAGACCAGCTCCGGGAGCGTGCCGGCCGCGAGCGCGATGAGGCCGGCCGCTCCGCCGGGATGGGAGCCATCGAGCCCCCGGTCGAGAACGACGGCGATCTCGGCGTCTTCAACGCCATCAAGGGTTCCAGCGCCGCGGTCCGCAAGATGATCGCCATGGCCCGGAAGGTCGCTTCGAGCCCGTCGGCCGTCCTGATCCGGGGCGAGAGCGGGACCGGTAAGGAACTCCTGGCCGCCGCGATCCACCAGGCGAGCCCGCGCACCTCCCGCCCCTTCGTCAAGGTCCATTGCGCGGCCTTGTCGCAAAGCCTGCTCGAGAGCGAGCTGTTCGGTCACGTCAAGGGGGCCTTCACCGGGGCCGATCGCGACCGGATCGGGCGGTTCGAACAGGCCAACAGCGGTACGCTATTCCTCGACGAGATCGGTGATATCAACCTCGAGGTCCAGACCAAGCTCCTGCGCGTGCTCCAGGAGATGTCATTCGAGCGAGTCGGCAGCTCGCAGGCGATCAATGTGGACGTCCGGATCCTGGCCGCGACTCATCAGGACCTCGAGTCTCTGATCCGCGGCGGGCGGTTCCGCGAGGACCTGTACTACCGGCTCAATGTCATCTGCCTCCACATACCCCCTTTGCGCGACCGCCGCGAGGATATCTTCGAACTCGCAGTATACTTCCTGAATCTCCACGCCCAACGCATCGGCAAGCCACTGACTCACCTGGAGCCCGAGGCGGTCGAGGCACTCGCGGCTTATGGTTGGCCCGGTAACATCCGCGAGCTGGAGAACGTCCTGGAGCGAGCCGTCGTCCTGGCCGATGGCCCGGCGATCACGATAGACGACCTGCCGCCAGAGCTGCGAAAAACCGGACGGCGAGGACTCCGACCCCGCCTGCCGACTCCCGTCGGCGTGTC
>JBKQHM010000256.1:0-11050 GCA_052148775.1 Isosphaeraceae bacterium
TCTCGAGAGTTGTTTGACGATAGCAGGAACATCGGGCGTGGCTACTTTCTGGAGTGACTCAACTAGAGCCGAAGCCCGTAGGTTGCCGTAGCCCTCGACCCCGCCCCAGGTGGCCAGAGCGATCAGGATCGCAAGCCCCAGCGCCCGCAGGCCGTGGACGCGACCCGCCCGCCGCATCAGCCGCCGCTGTGGGTCGGTCCAGTCTTTTTTCCTGGTCAGCAGCCGGATGTTCGTCCACTCCAGGACCGAGGGAAGGTGGCGGTTCTCTGGCTTGGCCTCCCAGTGCGCCGCGCGCTCGGCCAGCCGCAGTTCGGCCCGACCCCGACGGGTCTCCCGCTGCTTGCGCGTCAGCCAGTCGCGGAGCGAGTGCACCAGGTAGTCGTGGGTAAGCTGGTAGTAGCGGAAGGATGAAGGATGAAGGATGAAGGATGAATCGGAACCAATCCCGGCAGATGGCTGCCCCGGTTCTTCATCCTTCATCCCTCCGCCTTCATCCTTTCCCGATGGGTCGGTCGGGGTGATCAGCCGCAGCTCGGGGTCGAGGATGCGCACCAGGTCGTCGAAGTCGCGGGGACGACCCGCATAACCCGAGGCCGTGCGCAGCTCGGTCTCCGACCGCATCTGGCCCTTGATGTCGGTGCCGGACTCTGGGAGCAGCGCCTTGAGCACGGACTGGGCGGCCTTCTGGTGCAGGCGATGCTCGGCGGGCGCGGTCGACGCGCTGAAGGTCTCCTCGAGGAACGTCACCCCGACGCCTTCCGTTCCGCCAACCTCCCTCAAGGTGGCCAGGGTCCAGGGTTTCCCCTTGACCATCTCGGCGAACAGCGCCAGCCGCACCGAGATGACCTTGCCGTCCTGGGCGAGACCCGCGACGGCCTGGTCGAGGAAGGCTTGCGACTCGGGTGTCGGGTCCGCCCGGTCGGGAAGGACGCCATAGGCACGGCCGAAGGCCGCGAGCACCTTGCGGGCGTGGAGCGGGTCGAACAGGTCGACCAGGGCGCTGTTCTCACCCTCCAGGAGGCGGACCTCCAGGTCGCGCATGAACCGGCTGGCGGCCAGCCAGAAGTCGTCGCGGACCATCACGATCGCCTGGACGTGCTCGCCGTCGCACTGCCGCAGCGCGGCGACCAGTTCGGTGTTTTCCTCACCCCGCCGGGCGAACAACCATTGCTCGAACTGGTCGAGGACCAGGAGCACCTTCTCGCCGGGACGACGGACCCGCCCGCGCCGCACCGCGGCCAGGGCATCGACCAGGCCCAGCCCGGCGCTCACTTCCGGGCACGCCTTGCGGATGCCCCGCAGCAGCCGGGCCTCGGTCTCCTCCGGCGTCGCCTCGATGTACACCGCCAGCACGCCCTTGACCAGCCGAGGCAACAGCCCCGCCTTGACCAGCGACGACTTGCCGCAGCCCGAGGGACCGTAGATCAAGCCGACCCGGAACGTGGCGTCGGGGTCGGTCGATTCGATCCGGGTCTTCCAGAACCGGAGGCTCTCGGGCAGGCCGTCGCGGTCGCGGGGGCCGGGGAGCAGCTCGAGGAAGAAGTCGGCGTCGTTGCGGTCGAACGACCGCAGGCCCTTGGGGATGACCTTCACGGCCGGCCCGCCGGAGTCGGGCCGCGCGGGGACCGGGGTCATCAGCGCCGGGCTTGGGTCGTCGGGCACCCGAGGGGTCACAGCCCGTTCCGCGCCGGGGGCCGTCGCGGATGGCCCGGTCACCGTCCCGGCCTGGAGGAAATGCCGCAGGTCCTCGGCCAGGTCCCGGGCCGTGCTGTACCGCTCCGAGGCCCGCTTGGCCAGCATCTTCTGGCAGATCCGCTCCAGCTCCCGCGGGATCGTGTCCTCGATCATGCGAGGCGGGCGCGGTTCGGCGGTGGCGACCTGGTCCATGATCTCGACAGGCGAGTCGCCCCGGAACGGCCTGCGGCCGGTCAGCAGCTCGTAGAAGACGACGCCCAGGCTGAAGATGTCCGAGCGGCCGTCGACCCGGTGCCCCTCGCCACGGGCCTGCTCGGGGCTCATGTAGACGGGGGTGCCGGCGAGCTGGGCTCCCTTGCCGAAATCCTCGTCCCTCAGAGCCAACCCGAAGTCGGCCACGAACGGCTGGCCCTGGGCGTCGATCAGGATGTTGGCCGGCTTGATGTCCCGGTGGACCAGGTCCCGCGTATGCGCGTGGTGCAGCGCATCGGCAACCGTCGCCACCAGCTCGGTCGACTCGTGGAACGACATCCGGCCCTGACGCATCCGCTTCGCCAGGTCGCTTCCCTCGACGTACTTCGAGACCACGTAGCAGAGGCCGTCGCCGGTGCGGCCGACGTCATGGACCGGGACGATGTGCGGGTGGTCGAGCCGGGCGAGGGCGCGGGCCTCGGCCAGGTAGGCCTCGACGTCCTCGGGCCCGGCGACCCGATCCGGATTCGGCACCTTGATCGCCACCGGCCGGTCGAGCTCGTCGTCGTGCGCCAGGTAGACGCGTCCGAAGCCCCCCTGCCCCAGCCGCCGGATCACCCGGTAGCGGCCAATCGAAGGAGGGTCGCCAGGCCCAGGGCCCCCGGTCGAGACGGGGGTGGAGCGCTCCGATGTCTGCGTCCTGGTGCGGTCGGTTGTCTCATCCACCGGATGAACCTCGGCGCGGACCGGTCGTTCCCATTCTGGAATCTTCGAATCCATCATCCCAGAAGCGGCGTAACCTCGCCACAGGCGGGAGGGGGACGATGGTCTTCCGATGCCAGAGGATATCCGGGAAGCCTCATGAGTCCCCGAATGGAGGCGGGGTTTTCGGCGCAGTCCCTGGATGGACTGGCGTGTTGGGCGGGGGTCTCCCCACCCCGCCGCGCGACCGACCGAAGGTCTCCTCGGATTTTTCACGGCTCATCGTCGGCGAACAGCTCGTTCAGCGGCAGGACGAAACCCGGCAGCACGTCGCCGCCGTCGAGCGATTGGCCTTCCTTCATGAGGACCGACTGGTCGACCGCGGTGTAGACGCGCGCCGTCCGCTTCCTCGGGTCCACCACCCAGACCAGTCGCACACCGGCCGCGAAGTATTCCCCCAGCTTCCGGTTCATCTCGGCCTTGGTGTTGCTCTTGCTGAGCACTTCAATCGCGAGGTCCGGGGCGAGTTCGGGAATCGGCTGCCTGGGCCGCTTGCGATTCGGCACCCGGTCCCACGAGAAGAAGGAAACGTCGGGTATGCGCACGAGGCCGGTGGAGAGCTTGATAGTACCATCAGGACCCGTCACTATCCCCAACTTGCGCCGTCGCACGAATGAGCCTAACAAGATGATAATCGTGACGGCGGTCTCCGATTCCTCGAATCCCATGGGCTTCTCCACCAAGGTCCCCTCGACCAGCTCGCAGGGCCGGTTCTCCCGATCCAGGATCTCGATGACATCCTTCTCGGTCGCGGTGCCCGGAGTCGGATGGAGCCGCACGCGCTCGGCCGGGATGTCTCCCAGCCGCTTCAGAAGGTCGCCGATCGTCATCACGTCCGCCAGCGGAGCGGGAGGAGGAGCCGGAATCGCCTTGGGTTTACGCCGAGGTTTCGAGGCATGGGTCGTGGCCATCGTGAAGGAATCTCCGGCTCCGAGTCGATCCCACAGTCTAGAGCGCATAACGATTGGATTGCGCACATACGGGGAACCCCCCCTGGCCCCCCTTCGTAAGGGGGGACGGGACACGCTCCAACATCCCCCCCTTGCGAAGGGGGGGTTCGGGGGGGTGCTTTCGCATCAGCTCCCGCGCGTGCGCAAACCAAGCGTGAACCGCTCTATGGAAGAAGCCGACTCGATTATACGAGGTAGGTCGGCGATTGTCCCGGCCAGGACAGGACGGCGATGCGGGCGACGCCGAGATGATCATGAATCGGACTTGCGCGAGCCCCCTGCCAGCGCCGCAACGACAGCGGCCATCGAGGGATCGGCCTCGATGCGCTCCGCGGCGGCCTTGCAGGCGTGCCGCACGGTGGCCGGGTCTCGGCCGCTGAAGTAGGCCCCGATGGCGGCAAAGCTGGAGCCGGTGAGCGTCCGGGCCAGGTGGATCGCCAGGTGGCGAGCCTCGACGACCGAGGCCCGCCGGCTCGGCCCGCGCAGGACGCCGAGCCGGACGCCGAACCGCGCGGACACCGCCCGGGCGATCGCGTCGACGGTCGAGGCCGGATCGGCCAGGAGCGCCTCCTCGGCCAGGATGGTGGCGACCGTCTCCGGGTCGAGGGCTCGCGACGCCCCGCCGGCACGACGCCCGGCCCCCCTGCCCCGCGACTCGCCCCCGAGCCGGGCCTCGAGGCCCAGCCGGACGATCCAGCCGTCGAGGGTGCGGTAGCCGTCGGCGGCCTGGGCCAGCCGCTCGACGGCCTCGGCCTGGAGCGCCAGCCCGTGATCGCCGGCGCGGTGGAGGACATAGCGTCGCCTCGAGGCCAGCCCCGGCGGATCGACCCGCACCGTCAGGCCCCCCAGCAGGCGGTTGACCAGCCGGACCGGCCATTCCCGACGTGCCCACGTCCCGGGCGCCGACTTCGCCGAGACCGCCACGGCGGCGCCGGCGACCTCCAGCGCATCGAGCGTGTGCGCCAGTTCCTCGCGGGCCGATGGCGTGCGCTCCATGCCCTCGAGATCCTCGAGCACGAACAGGTCGACGCCTCGGAGCCGGTCCCGAAGCGCGGGCCAGCCGTCGCCAGCGCTGGGCGAGGGTCTCCCGACCCCGCCCTCGGCTCGGGCCGCCTCGGCGCACGCCGAGGCGAAGGTCTCCGCATCCAGATGCGCCACGGCCGAGCCCGGCTCCCGCCTCAGCCGCTCGGCCACCAGGCCCGCCAGCAGCCGCGACTTGCCCACTCCGGAGGGACCATGCACGACCATCGGCGAGATCCCCTGGCGCTCCCCGCGCGCCATCGCCTGCGCCGCCGCCATCGCCAGCTCGTTCTCGGGGCCCGTCAGATACCCGTCCCAGGGATGTGCCGAAGCCCCGGAAGGCGCCGCCATGATGCGACGCTCGACGGGCGCGACATCGGCAACCCCCCCCTGCTCCGAGGTCGGATGCTCGCTCAGCGGTGAATGCGACGCAGGTTCCATCCCGGCCACGGCCTCCTGCCGTCTGGGTCTCGAACTCGCGAGAGTTCCTCGATCAGGTCCCCTCCGCCGGCGTGACGGAGAGCGTCATCTCCTTGCCGTCGCGGAGGATGACGACGTCGGCGGCTCGGCCCGGCTCGGCATCGGCGGCGGCGGCGTAGACGTCGTGGACCGAGGCGGTCCATCGGCCGTCGAGGGTGGTGATCACGTCGCCGGCCTTGAGGCCCCCCTTCTCGGCCGGCGAACCGGCGACGACCGCCGCGATGGGGACGCCCGGCGCGTCGATCCCGCCGGTCGGCTCGCCCAGCCGGATCCCCCACAGGCCCAGCGGCGCCAGCACCTTGTGCTTCGCGACCTTCGGGCCCATCATCCGCTCCGGCAGGCTCTTCATCAGGTCGCGGACCTCGTAGTCGACCGGCTCGAACGTCATCTGCCGCGCCTGGTAGTCGATCGTCGTCTTGAACCGGGCGAAGAGCGTGAAGCCCATGATGCCGTCGATCTTCTTTCCGACCATGTCCTCCAGGGCCTTCAGGACCGGATGGTCGAAGACGATCACCGGCAGCTTGGTGGCCGTCAGCTCGCCCGCCTGGAGCGTCTCGATCTCGGCCTCGCCCCGCATCCCGAACAGGAACGAGCGCGGGGCGTCGTCCTTCACCACGCCCGACGCCTCGCTCGACCGGTTATTCAGCAGCGTGATCGGCGCGCCCAGGTCGAAGATCAGCCGATACGGCCCCTTGCCGTTGATCTTCGCCTCGACCAGCATGTGGTTCGTCGGCAGCATCACGAACGGGACCACGGACTTCTTGGCCTTGGCCTTGGCGGCGGCACCGGCGGCGGCCTTGTCCACCTTCGCGGGCGCCGGCGCCTCCTGCGGATCGAGCCGCAGGTTCGCCCAGGCCAGGCCGGCGGCCAGTACCAGGGCGATCGCCGCACTCAGGGCGGCACGGGCGACGGACGGGATGAATGGTCGGTCCATGGCTTACAATCCCTCCCCGGCGGTGAGGACGAGTTTCAACTCGCGGGCATCGGACCCCGAGCCGCGTCGGACGAGGAGCGTGACCTTGTCGCCCTCCTGGAGCTCGGCGAGGGCGGCGACGACCGCCTTGGGGCTATCGACGGCGCGGCCGTCGATCCGGAGCACGCGGTCGCCGGCGATGAGCCCGGCCTTCGCGGCGGGCGAGCCCTCGAGTACCAGACCGACCCGGAGCCCGGCCCGGCCCGGCTCCTTCGCCGCGGAGGCGGCCCACTCCAGGCCCAGGAATCCGTGGGGGTGCCGTTCTTCCTCCGGCTGCTTGCCCATGAGAAACGCGAGCCCCTTGGCCAGCGGCCCGAGTGCATTCATCGCCCCGCCGCCCGCCGGATTGCGCTGGTCCTCGCCGGCCGGCCGGCGCGGGACCGGCGGATCGCGAGGCTCGTTGTCCAGCCGCGTCCAGACCATCCGGTCCTGGGTGGGGTCGATCTCCAGGCGGTACCGCGCCAGGATGGTGAATCCGAGGATCCCGTCGATCGAGGCGCCGGGCAACCCCAGGGCGTTCATCCCCACGAGCTGGAAGGGGTCCTCGACCCGCGCCTTGACGTTCGACAGCCGCGAGCCCCCTTCGATATCCAGCCGATCGACGGGCGTCCAGAAGCGGTCGCGCGGCGGCTTCAGCCCGACCTTCTTGGCCGTCTCGGTGGCCACGAACAGGGCCGGCGCCCCCGAATCGACCAGGAAGTTGAACGGCCCCTTGCCGTTGATCCGGACCCGGACCAGGAAGTGGTTGGTATCCGTGAGGCGATAGGGGACCTGGAACGACCGGCCGATCTGCGGGTCGCGCGGCGGCGACTGGGCGACGGCCTGGCGATCCAAGGCCAGGGCCGCGGTCACGGCCAGCGCGGACACGGCCAGGGCCGAACCCAGCCGCCACACGAGTCGAGTCATTGAGGCACTCCGCTTTCCGTCCAGTTGGGGACCGAAGGAGCATTCGCGCGTACCACGCCATTATTCCAGATCGACCGAAACGCGGTCTACACGAGAACGTTCGGATGATCGCGGTTGCCGGCCCCAGACCGGAGGGACACCATGCGGTTCGGAAGCACAGCTCGCTCGCGGCTCACCTGGAGTGCCTCGGAGTTTCCTGGTACAACATATCGATCGACGAGCCTCGATGCAGAGCCGGTGCAGGCTCCCGATACGTCGAGTGGAGAGACCTTCTTGGGACACGCAGGGGCGAGGCCATGATTACCAACCTCGCGATCTCCAATTACCGCAGCCTCGGCGAAAGCGCCGAGTTGAGACTGCGACCTCTAACCGCCCTGGTCGGCCCCAACGGCTCCGGCAAGAGTAACATCGTCGACGCACTTCGCTTCCTCTCCGAGGCCGTTCGCAACGGCCTGGAGGCGGCGATCGCCAAGAGACATGGAATCACCACCTTGCGCCGATGGAGCGGTGGTCGGCCGTTCAACATCATAATCTCGGTGACTTTCAAGGAACGAGACGGTGCGTCCGGGACTTATGTCGTCGAACTGGGCGCGGCGAAGGAAGCGTATCGCGTTAAGCGAGAGTATGCCAAGTGCTCCTCAAGCTTGGATCCGGAGTGGGCCGACAACGGCGTGCTTGCACCGGAGGAATATGAGATCCGAGAAGGGAAGTGGTGCTCGGGACCATCCGGACTGAGACCCAAGATCGACCCGATGTCCCTCACGTTGCCGTTGATCGCGGCCAACGACCGATTCCGTGCTCTGGCCGACGCCATCCGCAACATCGCAATTTACTCGATATTCCCCGACACCTTACGCCGGCCTCAGACCTACGACCCGACCCGACCCATGGACGAGCACGGGACCAACTGGTGCTCGATCCTGAAGGATGCCCGACGCGAGGGCTGGGTCGGCGAACTGAGGGCGGCGCTCGGTCAGATCACGGGCGACATCGATGACATCAGGATGACCACCGCGGGTGGTTTCCTGATCCCCGAATTCCGGCACGGCGTGACGAGTCAGAAGGGCAAGGCGCGAGAGCGCTGGTTCGCCGCGGCCCAGGAGTCGGATGGAACGCTACGCATGGCCGGCATCATCACCGCGTTGCTCCAGGAGCCGCCATTGACGCTGATCGGCATCGAGGAACCCGAGCTGACGGTCCATCCGGGTGCGTTGCCCATGCTCTACGACTTCCTGGTCCAAGCCTCTCAGCGGAGCCAGGTCCTGATCACGACGCACAGCCCCGACCTGCTCGGCTTGCTGAAAGCCGACGAGGTCCGCGTCGTCGAGCGGCATGACGGCGTGACCACGGTCGGCCGGATGGACGAATCTCAGCGGGCGGCCGTGCAAGAGCGACTGTTCACGCCCGGTGAACTCATGCGTTGGGAGGGACTGCGTCAAGAGCCGGCCGGCAATGGCCGAATTGCGGAGAGTCCCTTGAAATGAGCCGCGGTTACCTGGTCGTTGAGGGCCATGGCGAGATCGGGGCCGCGTTGAACCTGGTGACTCGCCTCTGGATTGACCTGGGCCTCGATGCCCATTTCCACTGGTCCGATCCGCCGATTCGGGGGCAGGCCCTGCACACGCAAGAAGGTGTCGTCCGTGCTTGCCAGTTGGTCCGTACCAAACGCGATGCCGCGGCCTTGCTGTTACTTCGCGATGCGGACGATGACGTCGATTGTCCGAAGGCCCGCGGACCACAATCGGCCGAGTGGATTCGGGCTCAGCAACTCGCTTTTCCGGCGGCCGTCGTCCTGTTTCGACGTGAATTTGAGACCTTGTTCCTGCCCTGCATCGGCCGGATGGCGGGAAGACCCTTGCGCGACGCCCGTGGGATCGAACGGGCTGGCCTCAGGCCGGACACCGTCTTTACGGGGCCATACGAGGGCGTGCGCGGCGTCAAGGAGTGGTTGTCGCGTCACTTCCCACCGGGCCGAAGTTACAAGCCCACCCTCGATCAGCTTGCCCTGACACGGATGATCGATTTCGCTGAACTTCGCCGGTCGGGATTGCCATCGTTTGGAACGTTGGAGAATGCCTTGCGATTCATCAACACGGCCCGAGGGGGGCCAGGAGTCTATCCTTCCTCGCGACCGATCCCCAAGTCGGGTCGACCCCGGAGACGAATCATCTTACCCGGGGACCCGGACGACTTTTGATCTGGATGAACCGGCACACCATCCCAGGTCGACCGAAGCGCGATCGACTCTCATTCAGGGGCCGAGTCCGACGGCGGCCAGTCCCAGAGGTGGACGGTGCCATCGACGCCCGCCGAGGCCAGGGTATGCCCGTCGGGGGAGAAGGCGAGCGAATAGGCCCCGGCGTGACTCAGCCGCGTCGGGCCGATCTCCCGGGTCGCGAGGTCCCAGCAGGTGACCCGCCCCCGGCGGCTGGCCGCGGCCAGGG
Organism: Isosphaeraceae bacterium; assembly: GCA_052148775.1. GTDB lineage: Bacteria > Planctomycetota > Planctomycetia > Isosphaerales > Isosphaeraceae > CAVZRC01. The sequence goes on from JBKQHM010000256.1 coordinate 9,423, forward strand.
TCTTGCCGTCGGGGCTGATCGCCATCGCGATCACGGCGCCCGACGGGCCCTGCAACGCCGATCGCTCGAGCCCGGTGGCGACCTCCCAGAGCCGGACGACCGGGCTGACCTGGTCCGCCATCGCCAGGAGCTGGCCATCGGGGGAGAAGGACAGCGCCACGATCGTGCTCGACGCGCCGCCGATCGCCAGCCGCTCGCGGCCCGACTCCACGTCCCAGAGCCGCACGGAGTGGTCGCCGCCGGCCGAGGCCAGCGTGGCGCCGTCGGGCGCGAACGCCAGCGAGGCCACGAAGTCGGCATGCCCGTCCAGGGCCGACCGCAATCGCCCCGTGGCCGCGTCCCAGAGCGTGATCCGCCCGTCCTCCTGGCCCACGGCCAGGATCTTGCCGTCCGGAGTAAACGCCAGGCCCGCCGCACCGGCCGTCTCCGCAGCCTCGTCGTCGAGGGCCTGCGACCCGACCGTGTCGAGGTCGTACAGCGCAACCGCGGCGGTCCGGCTCGCCGCCGCCAGCAACTTCCCATCAGGGCCGAACGCCAGGCAGCGGACCGGGTCGGAGCCCGACGGCCTGAGCGAATACCTCCGACGCGACGACAGGTCCCGGAGCATCAGCGAACCATCGCCGCCGACCGTCGCCAGCAACGTCCCGTCCGGCGCGAACGCGACCGACCGGATCGCGCCCCCCCGATCGACGAACGTCGCCCGGGGCTCCATCTTCTCGCCGAATGGACAATGCCCCCGGAAGGGGCAATCACCCAGGAGATACGTCGCCGCCGCGACCGTCGCCCCCAGGAACGCCGCCAACTGCCACGTCAGCAATTTCAGCCGGATCGGACGGCTCCGCGCGACCCGACGACCCGCCCCCCAATCGTCCGACTCGGTCGATTTACCAGACATCTTTGCATCTCCCGGTCCGAGTTCCAACGACATCGGTGGGCCCGGCCCATCGCCATCGCCGTCCGTCTCCCTTATCTCGAAGTTCGCATTTCCAGTGCCAATATTGAGACATCCCCCGCCGCATCGGTTCGCGATTCATCGCGAGATTCACTCGTGAGACCTCGGCAAACTTGATTCCGGATCAGCAACCCACAATCCCAGATCAGTATCGGCAACAGGTCCGCTTCCGAAACCGCATCCGCCAAGAGAATCACGCCATACTCCCCTCTTGCACACCACCAGCCATGCAAAGCCAACCATTCCCTCGCGACTGCATGATCCCACCCACTGGAGTCGTGATTGGTTGATCGTTGTGCGGGAATGATAGGGTGGTGGTTTGCGGCGGTCCAGCCGGCGCGTTACCCTCGATCGATGGCGGTGAGATGGGCAACGGGCGCAACAGCGCCGCCGAGTCCCTGCCGAGGGCCCGGATTTCTGGGCTGTTCGGTCCACCCACCCGATGGCCGGCCAACCGAACCGAACCGAACCGAACTGAAACAACTAACCGACTGAGCGAGCGAGCCCCATGGCAACCTCTCCCGCGACCGTCAGCGCGCTGGACCGCGCCCGATCCAAGGCCTACATCCGGCTGCTGCCGCTCCTGTTCCTGAGCTACGCGATCGCCTACGTGGATCGCATCAACGTGTCCCTGGCCAAGCTCAGGATGACCGAGGACCTGGAGGGCTTCGACAAT
>JBKQHM010000257.1:0-28246 GCA_052148775.1 Isosphaeraceae bacterium
GAGGCGCCACGGATCCTCTACCCGACCGCGATCGTCGCGGCGCCCGACGGGACGCTCTACCTGGGCTCGGACCCGATGGATATGCCCGGTCCGCCCACGTCGCCGATCGACTCCGTCCTGGCGATCCGGGGGGGAAGGATCACGACGTTCGCCGACAAGCTGTGCAGCGTCATGGGCCTCGAGTGGATCGATGGAACCCTCTACGTTGTCCATGCCCCGTTCCTGTCGGCGCTTCGCGACACCGATGGCGATGGGAAGGCCGATTCGCGGGTCGATCTGATGACGGGCCTTGGGCCCAGGTTACCCGGTTTCAACGGGATCAACGACCATCTCGCCTCGGGTACTCGACTGGGGATGGACGGTTTCCTGTATATCTCGGTCGGCGACAAGGGCATCCCGCACGGCGTCGCCCGCGATGGGACGACGATCCAGCTCTTCGGAGGCGGCGTGATCCGGATCCGGCCCGACGGGACCGGCCTGGAAATCGTCTCGACGGGGGAATGCAACCCGCTCTCGGTGGCCCTCTCGGCGACCGACGAGATCTTCACCTATGGCAACGACGATGACAGCAAGAAATGGCCCAATAGCCTGACCCATCACATCGTCGGGGGGCACTACGGTTATCCCTACCAGTTCCTGATTTCGCCGCGCCGGGCGCTGCCGGTCATGGGCGGCCAGGTTGGCGGTGTCGGTACTCAAGGGATCTGCTACAACGAGGATGGCCTACCGCCGGAATATCGCGGCAACCTGTTCTTCTGCGACTGGGGACTCCAGACCGTCTCGCGGTTCGAGATCCGCAAGGCGGGGGGAACGTTCGCCCTCGTGCGACGGACGCCGCTGGTCTCCAAGGGAGAATTGGGCGACTTCCGGCCGTTCTCGCTCGCCACCTCGGCCGATGGCGCGAGCCTGTGGCTGGTCGATTGGGCTTATAACGGCTGGCTGGACCCCAAGGCCAAGAGCGGGCGCCTCTATCGCCTGAGCTACGCCGGCCCGGGTGCGGTCCGACCGGCTCCTCGACCCTCCGGCCAGGATCCGTCGGTCCGGCTCGCGTCCCTCGATCACCCCGCGCTCTCGGTTCGCCTGGAGTCGCAACGGATCCTGGCGGGGATCGGGTCGTCCGTCGTCCCGAAGCTCGCGGATCGGTTGAAGGCCGGCGGACCCGAGGCCGGGCGACGCCATGCGCTCTGGGCGCTCGATGCAATCGGAAGTCCCGAGGCCCGGCGAGCCATCGGCGCGACCCTCTCCGATCCCTCCGCGCAATTGCGGCTCCAGGCGGCTCGATCGGCCGGGATTCGACGCGATCTGGCCTCGCTGGGCGACCTGTCCCGCTTGCTGAAGGACCGCGATGCGGCGGTTCGTCGCGAGGCGGCCATCGCGTTGGGAAAGCTGGGTGAGGTTCGCGCCGCCCCCGCTCTCTACGCCGCGCTCGACGAGTCGGACCGCTTCGCCGCGTGGTCGGTCCGTGGCGCGATCCGACGCCTCGAGGCGTGGGATAAGCAGGCCCTGGTGGACGCTTTGCTCGACGATCGCCGGACGGAGTCGGCTCTGGAGCTGACCGACGAAGCCTGGGCCGTGCCCGTGGTCGAAGCCTTGACCGAGGTCCTGAGCCGGGCCGGCGTGCCGGCCGTCCGAGGGCGCATCGTCGCCATCCTGTCGGGTCTCTATCATCGCTATCACGAATGGTCGGGCTCCTGGTTCGGGACCAATCCCCTTGCGGGACGATTCCCGGAGAAGGCCCGCGACTGGTCGCCGGAGGGCATGGCGGGCGTTCTCCGAGGACTGGCATTGGGGCTCTCGGACCGGGATAGCCTGGTCCGATCACAGGCCATCGCCGGCCTGAGCCAGGCGGGCCCGGCGGCAGCTCCCCACCTGCGGGCCGCGTTCGCCAGGGAGCGCGACCCGCGGAACCAGGCAGCACTGGCCGAGACGCTCGGCAAGCTCGGCGACAACGCGACCGCACCCACCCTGGCGGTCATGCTGACCGATGCCCGATATCCCGAGGAGGTACGCGCCGCGGCCTTGCGCGGCCTGTCGGGTTTCCGGGATCGTCGATCGCTCAACGCCCGGCTGGGATTGATCTACGACCCGAACGCCCCCGCGTCGCTCGTGGCCGCCGCATTGCCCGAAGTGGCGACCGCGGGAATCCTGCCCCCCTACGACCTGGTGTCGTTCCTGGAAAACCGGGCGCCGGAGGTCCGCGCGGCGGCATTACTGAGTATGAACCTCAAGAGGCCCTTACCGATCGAGCTGAAGCCGTCGGTGCTCGACCGCCTCAACGACCCGGCCCAGGAGGTGCGCGAGGCGGCCATCCTGGCCGTCGTCGCCTACAGGATGTCCGAGGCCGTACCTCGCTTGCTCGCCCTGGCCGGCAAGGCGGAATTGCCGGATCACACCTCGGCGATACTGGCCTTGTGTCGGCTGCCCGATCCGCGGGCGCTCTCAATCTACCTCGAGGCGATCGGTGATCCGAACTCGCGAGTGCGCCGCGCGGGGGAATCGGCACTGCTGGTGATCCGCGACCGCGTGGCCGACGAGATCAGGACGGCCGCCCGGTCCGCGTCTCCCGCGAGTCCGGCGGCCTTATCGCTCGAGCGTATCCTGGCGCGATTCGAACCGATCCGAGCCTGGCGCGTGATCGGACCTTTTCCCAGGACGACCCCGCAGGTCTTCGTGGGCGATCCCGCCATCGATTTCTCGAGGACCCACGCGGGGGCAGACGGACAGACGGTCCGCTGGAAGGTACGCAGCGCCGATACGGCCTCCGGTCGCGTAGACCTCGATGATCTGAAACATGGGTCCGGCGATCGCGGCGGATTCGGCTACGAGACGAACGGCTCGCCCGACCTCGGTGCGTTCGGCTATGCGGAGTTCGTTTCGGACACCGAAGGTCCGGCGCTCATGCTCCTGGGCTCGAGCGGGACCATGATCGTGACCGTCAACGAGAAGCTGGTCTACCAGTACAGCAACTCGGCCGGCCGGGAGTACGCGACCGACAACGACCTGGTGAGACTCCCTCTAGCCCAGGGCCGGAACCGGATCCTGGTCGTCAGCCGGCAAGGGATCGGGCGTTGGAGTTTCGGCGTCCAGATCGCCAGGAGCCCTCTGGACGCGAGGAACAACCCGGCACGGACCATTCTCGCCAAACGCGACGACCTGCGGCGAGTGGCCTTGCAACACAACGGTGACCCTCGCCGTGGTGAGGAGATCTTCTTCAACTCCGACGGAGTCGGATGCGTCCGCTGTCATTCGGCGGCAGGGCGCGGGAGTTCGACCATCGGCCCGGACTTGACCGGCGTAGCCCTGAAATACGACCGAGCCGAGCTGATCCGCTCGGTCCTGGAGCCCTCGAGTCGGATCGCAACCGGATACCAGCCCGCGATCATCGCCACTCGCGACGGCAAGATCTTGACCGGTGTGGTCCGCGCCGAGACCGGCGATTGGCTCGAACTGGCCGATTCCGGCGCGAAGATCACGAGGATTCCCAAACATCAGATCGAGGAACGTCGCGTGGGCGATGTGTCGATCATGCCCGACCGGATGGCCGAATCGCTATCGCCGGCCGAGTTCTCCGACCTCATCAGTTACTTGAGTCGTCTGAAAACATCCTACGCTCCGCCCCGATGAGATGAGATTCGATCCACGGCATGTGCGCGGCACCATCAACCGGTGATGCCTGCCGGGACACTCGATCACTGGAAGAAGAGCCAGAGACCGATCGCCGAGAGAATGGCCCCGCAAAAAAGTCCGAGCCGACGTTGCCAGATCGGCGCGCCGTCGAGGCCGACGGTTGCCGACTTCAGCTTCCAGGCCAGACAGCCGACACCGACGAGGACCGCGGCCATGCCCGCGCTGAAGGCGAGCACGAGGCCAACCCCGGCGGCCAGTCGGCCCAGGGCCGCGGCGATCACCAGCAAACCGATGGCATCCCAGCACGGGACCAGGCCGCCGGCCAGGCCCAGGCCGATCAGGCTGAGGTTACCGGCGTGTACGCGGCCTAACGTCTCGACCTCGTGCTCGCCGTAGCCGGCCAGGTGCCGGCCGAGCCGCCAGAAGCCCGCCGATGCAATGGCGAAGCCCGCGACCTGCGTGAGCCCTTGATGAATCGTCGCTACGCGGCTTGTGCCGGTGTACCACAGGATGACGGCGATCAACAGTACGCTGCTCAGATGTGCCACGGTCGTTGCCAGGCCCAGCAGCACCGGCTGATAGAGCCTCGCACCGGGTCCCAGAGCCATCGCCGTGACCAGCGTCTTGCCGTGCCCCGGCTGGATCGCGTGGGCCGCGCCAAGGCCCAGTGCGATCAATAGCAGCATCAACCGGGAAAGATGCGCGCTGTCGTCGAGCAGCCGTGAAACGGCCCACGATCGGCCCTCCATCCCCGTCGGAGGGGCCGACGGCACGTTTGTCTCCGTGCGTCCCGGACGGGCCGATTGTCCGGCATCGGGGCCGATAACCGGCGACGTGCTCTCCAGCTCCTTCTCCGTGGCTCGGTAGCGGACCTCGACTTGCTTGGTCTGACGCTCCTCGGCATCGCTCAGCTCCCACACCGGGCGAATCGGCACCTTTTCCACGTCGGGAGGCCCGTCGTATCCTTCGAGAATGATCCCGTCGCGGCTGCGGATCGCCAGGCGGCTGGTGCCCTCGCTCGAGATGAAATTCGCGTCCCGGATCGAGAGCCGGCCCCGGTCGGGGAGCGTTCCCTCGAGGTGGAACGTGTAGCGAGGATGTTCCTCAATCGAAAGTTGATAGCCGATCGAGGAGAGTGTCACGGGCGCACCGTCCACGGTCACCAGGAACCCCTTGGCATTCAACGGTCCCGTGACCTGGCCGTAAAGGGCTAGCCACTCCGACCGTTCGGCGCCGGGCCGCGAGCCCACCAGGGAGCGCAGATCCTGTGTCAGGGTGAGCTCCGTCAGGCCGACCTCATAATCGATGGCCAGTCGGCCGGGACTCACCGTCGCCTGAATCGATCGATCGACACGCTGATTGGGGATGTCGTGGGCGAGAACCGGAGGCGCAGCCAGACCCGCAAACGATATGAGTAGGGCCAGGGACGTTCGCAAAGTTTTCCGGCCCATCGGGCACGACGAGGAGGCTCTTTGGGTGTACTGCCGGCAGCCTGCCAAGGAGGTCAGTTGTAATATTTCTCGAGAGCCTTGTGGACGACGTAGATCACCACATGCTTGCTGACCGGCTTGGCTAGCACGCAAAAGGCATGTTCGGAGAGCGCCCGACGCATCAGATTGTCATCCTGGTCGGCCGTGATCAGGATCGCCGGGATGCCGCCCCTCATCTGGCGGACGAGTGCCAGGGTTTCCAGTCCTGAAAGCCGAGGAAGGTGCATATCCATCAGTGCAAGATGGACCTCATGGCGGCGAACGAGATCCAGGGCTTCTTCACCGCTCTCGGCCATGAGGGTATGGTAACCCTGCGGGGCGACAATCTCGCGCAAGGTCTCACGAGCGACCGGGTCGTCGTCGGTTATCAGGATCGAGTACGTTTGACCGGAGGTCATGAGAAAGACGCTCACATCACCGAAGCTTGTGGCCAGAGTCGCTTGGGAAGCTTGGTATGCACGCTTTGCGCCATTACCATTTCTTCTCATTCCACCATCAGATCGCAAACCGGCAACTCTTTGCAAGCCCTCAGTTTAGAATTCCGGCGAAAGTCCCATTTTGAAGATGATCTCCCGCCACAGCTATCCGCTCACAGGCCATTTTGACAGTTATCGCGTCGCCGACTGACGGTTGTTCGAGCTATCCGCGTTCGGTGTTCCCCGGGCAAATCGTGACAGTAAGCCCTTCGACTGTCCCCAGCGCTGATCCGGCTCGAACGCATCGGCCGAGGCGAGGTCGTTCGGATTCTCGCGAACCTCGTGGTAGATGTAACGCTCGTCCAGCTCACCTTTTGCATCCTTGGCCACGACCATGCTCGGCAGCATGGTGTTGACATCAAGGAAGACCGTCCAGGTCTCTCCGGACGGAGCCCGCCGCATGAAGATGTGGCTGGGCCGATCGAGACCCGGGGGCTTCTCTATACCTCGGTAGGCGAGCCGGCTCATGTCGGCCTTCGACGAGCCGTCCTCGGTCTTCCGGAGGTTCTCGATGATGGTGTCGAAGCCGGCTTCGGTGATCGAGTGGCGGCTGTTCTTCATGACCATGGGGCTATTGACCGGGATCTTCATGGTCGGGAGCGGGATCGCGGACTTGGGCATGTGCACGAACAGCGACTTGTCGTCGATGCGGGACGAATAGATCACCTCACGACCCTGATTGGGTCCATCCGCCCACTCGAGGCGGACGGCCTTGGGATCGCGGCGGATACTCAGGATGATCTGTTCCTCGGGCAGGATCCGACCGCCGACGCGCTCGGTCCGCGAGATCTTGACCTGGTACGTACTGAGGGACTGCACCTTGGCCTCGCTCTTCGCGAGCAGGGCCTTGGGGTCGGCCTTGGGGTCGCGTGACTTGGCCTGCACGCGTCGCTGGGGAGCGGGTGCGGGGCCGGACTTCCGGAGATCGCGGGAATCGTCACTCCCATCATCGGTGTGGCGGGCCAGCCGTGGGGAAGGACCCGGATCGTTGTCGCTTTCGATGGGACGTCGATCGCGTTTCGACGGCGATCGTGGGCGCGTCGAGGCCAGTTCGGCATCACGGAGGGGCGGCGCGGGTTCGGTGAGCGCCGCGAGGGGTTCGGGCGGCCCCAGGGTGACCTGGATCGAATCGTCGCGGACCGGCTTCGTCGACGCGGAAGCTTTGCCGGTCGAACCGGCACGCGAGCGAGACGCAACGACCTCACCGCCTTGCTGCGCCGGTTCCGCTCCGTCGTCGTCCTGGGAGGGCTCGATCGACTCGGTCGACCGTTTGGCCATGGCATCCGCCCGATCGCGGGCCGAGCGCATGTATCGGGCGTAATAGTCGCCTGCCGGATCGGGCGGCGCCGTTTCGGGACGCTCCCAGAAGCCAAGCAGACCCGGCCGATCGGTGCCGACCGAACGGAAGCCGGTCATCCCCGAGCACCCCAGCTCCATCAAGCTGAGCGCCATCGTCAGGCATGCCGCCATGCGCCACAACAGCAGGTGGACGCCATCCTTCGTCCTGAACATGGCTTCCTGCTCCCCTCCGTGGGGATCATGGTCCCGTCGTCACGATCCATCGAATCCGATGACCGCCTGGCAGGCTGAAAGTCTTGCGAGGCTGTTCCATGCGCCGCCCCGCCAGTCTGGCCTGGCGTCCTCGACGCAGATTGCCCATCTCTTCCATCCGCTTGCTGTGACGGTCCCGGAGCGTCCGGGACTATCCGCACGGAACAGGCAATACCAGATCCAGACGACCCCGGCAAGTCGAACTCAGGAATGGGCCGTCGTGAGCGGCTGAAAACCGGCGACCTGGTCGAGGTCGGGGATCAGGTGGGGCTGCTTGTATTGTTCGACCTTACCTCCGCTCTTTGCGAGCCGGCGCTTCTGGAAATCGGACCAGGAGCCCGATGGGATCCGTAGGATGCGGACGGGGCCGAGTCTGCGAGTATCGCCGCGGTTCGCATACTCGGCATTCTGGACTCGCAGTTCCTGTTCCACGGTGAGGGCGAGACGATCGGCGGCCTCGGCGTTCTCCAGGTCATCCTCCTCGACGAGGAGCGAGTAATACGGAGGATCGGCCCAGGAGGGGAGCAGCAGATAGGACTTGAGACGGAATCTGACGATCTGCTGCGCCGACTGCACGGCGGCGATCACCTGATGCTCGGAGAGCTTCTCCCCGGTCAGGCTCGAGTAGTGCGAGCCTTTGTTCAGGAATTCGATCATCGGGGTCGTCCCGTGATAGCCGACGCAGCGGACCAGGTCCGAGATGTTGTATCGGTAGAGGCCCCCGGCGGTGGTCAGCACGATGAAGTAGTTGCGGCCCTCGATCAGCTCGGTCGCCTCGACGGTCTCCGGCTCCTCCTGATCGGCCTGATCTTCGGGGATAAACTCAAAATAGTGGTGGCGGATGTCGAGGAGTCCGGCGGGCGTCCCATCCTCGATCGGGATGGTCATCCGGCCCTCCGAGGCGATCAGGCCGACGTCGCGCACAGGCGTTTCGCCGAAGAACTCGGGATAGCCGCGGAGATACGCCTTCATCGTCCCGCCCATCCAGTTCGACAGGAAGTCGAGGTTGGGCCAGTAATCTTTCGGGAGGAGCCGGCCAGTCCGCTCGATGATCCGTTCGAGCCTGCGAGCCGCCCTCCGGTGTGGGATGCGGGTCCGGAACTGGAGGGAGCGGCGGATCTCCGGGGCAATGTCCCATCGGGCGTCGATCGTGCCGTCGGCCAGGTCGCGGATCAGGGTGGCTTTCTCGCGGTCCCCCAGCCGGGCCATGGCCAGGATGGTGCTGGGATTGGCGGCGATGACGGTGCCCAGGTCGCGATAGACCGAGAACCGCAGGGCGAGGTAATACTTCGACTCGATGTCCTTGACCCGCGACGCGATCGCCGGCATGCAATAGGTCGTCCGGACCAGCGGGTTCTGCATGTGGGCGGTCAGCCCGGTGATGGCGCCACAGGGGATGCCGCCGGGCGTGAGGGTTTCCCGCCAGTCGCTGGCGAACTGGAGGATCGGCCGCAGGCCGTACTGGAGGATCGGGAAGTGGGCGTCGAAGGCCATGATACCCCAGATCGTCCAGCCCTCGCGATAGTCGCGGAGCGATTCCCGAGTGACGGGGATCGTCTTGGGCCGGTTGGTCGTCCCCGAGGTCATCGCGAACATCAACACTTCAGTCCCCTGGCCGAACAGGGCGTTGAGCTCGCCGCGTCGAACCCGGTCGATGTACGGCTCGAGATAGTCATAGGAGGCGATCGGCACCCGGCGGCGAAAATCGGCCGCCGTGCGGACCTCCCCGAAGTGATGGTCGCGGCCGAACTGGGTATCAGCGTGCTGGGCAATCCGGCGCAACAGCAATTCGTGCTGGACTTCGCCGGCCCTGCGAGTCTGGTCGAGGAAGGCCCGTGCCAGTCGACGCGCACGGATCTCGACCGGAGCGCCCAGGAGCCGCATCAAGGATGTGTTGATCATGAAATTCGGCATTCGCCTAGAGCGTGTTATGAACTGTTAGCCCGCGTTTTCCGGCATTTCTTCCTGTAGGCGGGGTCTGTGACCCCGCGACCGAAGCCGCGGCCTCACAAAGGCCGCCTACAGAAGGCGGAACTTCATAACACGCTCTAGCGAGCATCGTTCCGCCGCGACCCGCGACCGTGGCTCTGACGACACCGAATTCACCCAAGGACCAGGCGAATTCCACTCGACGGCTCGGTGAAGCCGGGGAGTCCCCTTCACTGTGTGCTGCCTACGGCGTACTGCCTATTCACATCACGAACCACCTCGCCCGAGACTTTCGTACCATTCAACGCGGTGGAATACCCGTCGGACAGATCGTCATGAGATGGAACAAGCGACGACACGCTCTTCATCGGTGCCATGACCGGGCGACGCGGGGCGTAGTGATCGATGAAGTCCAGGAGTCGGGCGGCGTAGGCTTCGGGCTCGCGCTCGCGGCAACGGTTGTGCTTGGCATCCGGAACCAGCCATAACTCCTTGGGTCCGTTCCCGCATCGGAAGAGTTCCTCCGCGATCTGCGGGCTGATATAGGTATCCCGGGCGCCGTGGATCATGAGCCAGGGACGAGGGGCCAGTCGACTCACGGCTCGTTCGACGTCCGGGAAGCGACAGTGCCGTCGACGCTCCGAGTTCCGGCGTCCGGCCCAGGCCAGCACGTGGTACAGCCATCGCGGCAGGAGACGCTGGAAGAACGGCGTCCGCACATACAGCTCGGTCCATCGCAGCGCGTAGGCCACCATCGTCCCGATCGTGGGGAAAGCTCCGTCGGTGATCACCCCCCACACCTCGACTTCGCGCGGTCCCACGAGCAAGGCCGTGGTCCCGCCCCGGCTGACTCCGAAGAGTCCGAACCCGGCCGGGTCGCGATCCGGTCGCGATCGCAGATAGGCCAGCGCCGCCCGGAGATCTTTGACCTCGCGGTCGGACGCCCAGTGGATCGGCGTGTAACCCGGCTCGATCGCACTGGCCCCGTGACTGCGAAAGTCGAACGAGAAGATGTCGAAGCCCAGATCGCGAAGCTGATCGATATAAGGCCGGTAGCTCCATCGGTCGCTGAGGAACTCGTGGCAATAAACCAATACGCCGGCCCGCTCCTCGGTCCGCGCCCGCAAGTAGCTCCCTGAGAGCATGAGCCCGTCCTCAGTCGCGAATGCGACGATCTCGCCCTTCTCGACGGGGTTCACGCGCGGCGGCATGAACAGCGGCGGGTCCTCGAATTTCCGGCCGATGATCGGACCATACTTGACGGTCATGTAAATCAGGAATGCGACGCCCAGCAAAGTCGGCACGATCGCCGCAAGCGAGAGGGCCGGATACGCGGTGAGTAGGCCAATCACGGATGCACTCCTGGTCGCGCCGTCGGAACCCCGCCATCGACCCGGAACCGCGGGCCGTCGGCGAGGTACGAGGAAGGCCGAGCGCGACCACTCGGCGATGAAGAGCGTTCAATCGGTGAAGCGTTGCAGGATGAGCGTGATGTTCTGACCACCGAAGCCGAAACTGTTGGAGAGCGCGACATCGACGGTTTTTTCTCGGGCTGTATGGGGAATATAATCCAGATCGCATTCCGGATCAGGATTGTCGAGGTTGATGGTCGGAGGCAGGATGCCGTCCCGCATGGTCAGCAGGCAGACGATCGCCTCGACGCTGCCGGCCGCCGCGATCAGATGTCCCATCATACTCTTCGTGCTGGATATCGGCACTTGATATGCCTGATCTCCGAACGTTTTCTTGATGGCCAGGGTCTCGATCGAGTCATTGACCGAGGTGCTGGTGCCGTGCGCGTTGATGTAGTCGATGTCGTCGGGATCGAGCCGCGCGTCGGCTAGGGCCTCTTTCAAGCAAGCGATCGCGCCCCGGCCTTCGTCGTGGCTGTCGGTGATGCGGAAGGCGTCGGCCGTCGAGCCGTAGCCGACGATCTCGCCGTAGATCCTGGCCCCCCGAGCCCTGGCATGCTCGAGCTCCTCGAGGACAAGCATCCCGGCCCCCTCCCCCAGGATGAAGCCGTCGCGATCCCGGTCGAAGGGGCGGCTGGCGCGGGTCGGTTCGTCATTACGGGTCGAGAGTGCGGTGAGCAGGATGAACCCGGTCAGGCCGAAGGGGTGGATCATGCTGTGCGTGCCGCCGGAGAGGATCACGTCGGCACTCCCCCGGCGGATCAACTCGAACGCCTCGCCGATTGCCTGCGAACTGGCGGCGCAGGCGGTCAAGCAATTGGAATTCACCCCTCGGGCGCCGAAGACGCTTGCGAGATGTCCGGAAGGGGTCCCGGGCTCTTGTTCCGCCTCCCGGATCGCATGCAGCTCCTTGATCCCCATCCGGGTGAACTCGGACGTGTCCACATGCCCGTCGTGCGTCGAGTGGTAGACCAGCTTGACGAACCGAGGGAAATCCTGCTGGCCCTCGCCCGATCCGAGATAGACGCCGAACCGATTCCGGTTCAAGTCCGGTTTCGTCTCGACGAGGCCGGAGTCCTTCATCGCCATCGTGGCGGCAGCCAGGGCGAACTGGGTGTTTCGCGAATGTTCCGCCCACCGCGAAGCGTCCTCGAGGTAGTCGCCGAGGCGGAAGTCCTTGACCTCCGCGGCGATGCGCGTGGGGAACGTGCGGGCGTCGAACAGCGAGATCAAACCAACCCCGCTCTTGCCGGCCAGCAGGGCCGACCAGGTCGACTCCATATCGCGCCCGATAGGGGTCACCATCCCCATTCCCGTCACGACGACACGCCGCATGCACGCCTTCCTCGGATCTGACGATCCGTTCCGTTCGATGGGAAGTCCGCTCAGTTGACCTTCGGCTCCGCGGCCGGATCCGGTGGATAGCCCCGGATCACGAGCGCCGCGGCCTGGCCGTTCGGTGTCAAATTCGTGTTGATGAACGTCGGATTGTCGGTGGCCCGGGGCGATTTCAGGATGAAATCGACCTCGGCTTCGGGATCGGGCTCGTCGCAGTTCAGGATCGCCGGGATCTTACCGCGATTGACGGAGACCAGGCTGGCGATGAGTTCGACCGACCCACAGCCGGAGACCAGGTTGCCCATGTAGCCCTTGAGCGCCGTCACGGGAACGCCCATGGGCCCGAAGATACGCCGGAAGGCTCGGGCCTCGGCGAGATCCGAGACCTGGGTCGCCGCCCCGTGGGCATTCACATGGCCGATCTCGCCGGGCTGGAGCCCGGCCTCTTCCAGGGCCGAGGCAATGGCCACCTCGGTGCCGATCCCTCCGGGGTCGAGGCCGCCGCCGGGGGTCGCGTCGCAACCGGAGCCGCCTCCCAGGACCTCCCCATAAATCCGCGCCCCGCGCTTCAGTGCGTGCTCCCGCTCTTCGAGGATGAGGATGCCCGCGCCCTCGCCGGGCACCCAGCCGTCCCGACGCCGATCGAACGGCCGGCACGCCTCGGCGGCCTCGCCTTGCCAGGTCGACATATTATGGAGCAAGCCCATCCGCACCAGGCTCAAGGGATGGATCTTCGAGTCGGCCCCGCCCGCGATCATCACGTCGGCACGTCCCCGGCCGATGATCCGCGACGCCTCGGCGATCGCCAGGTTCGCCGACGCGTCGGCCTCGGTGATCGTGTTACTCGGTCCCTGACAATCGATCAGGATCGAGATATGGCAGGCCAGCATGTTCGGCAGGTACTTCAGCAGCCAGATCGGCTCGATCATGCCGATCGACTCGCGTCCCCATGCCTGGAAGTCGAAGGTTTCGGACTGACCGAACGCGTGGGAGATCGCCGGGGCCAGTTCATCCAGTTCGCTCGAGATCAGCCCGGCACCCAGATCGATGCCGACTCGCGACGGCTCCACGCCGCCATCCACCAGCCCCGCGTCGGCCACGGCCAACTGGGCCGCCGCGACCGCCAGTTGGATATCCCGGGCCATGTACTTCTTCTTCTTGCGCAGCTCATTCTTGTATTTCGGAAGCGCGTACTTTTTCATCAGGTCGAAGCCGTGGACCTCGGCCGCGACATCATTGGGCAGCCCGGCCACGCGAAACGCCTCGAGCCGGCGCACGATCCCACGCCCCTCGATCAGCGACGTCCAGACGGAGTCCGGACGATCACCCAGGGGAGTTACCAGGCCCAGACCGGTTATGACCACTCGGCGTTCAGAACCAAGCATGAAAGACTCGTCGATCTTCGCCGGGATCGATCCCGATCGTTGTCAGGTTCAGAGGCGCACATGCCAACCGGACTGCCTCACCATTATTGCTCCTGAAGAGCAATCGTGACGGCACAAACCCGACACAGATCTGAAATTTTCCGTAATCGTCCAGAATACCTATTCGCCCAACTTGGCGTATCCGTGCCAAACCGCGCCTCCGGAGAGGTTCAAGTCACCGGATGAGCCTCAAGAGGCTGTCCGTTCGACTCGGGGCTGCCATCGGCCGAAGACTCGGCCAGACGGGCTCGCGCTTGCGCCTTGGCGAGATCAAGCACACCTAGCAACTGCTGAGTAAACACGAAATTCTTCGGACCGAAGATTTGATTGGCGCGGGAGTTATCGAGGTGGGCGAACACGATCTCCGCGTCGGCGAGCAGTTCGCCGTCCAAGAAGGCCTTGGCGTCGACGACAGCCCCTTCGCTCCGGAGGTCGGTCAGCGTGACTTCGTAGACGAGCTGATCGCCGGCACAAGCCACCCCGAAAAACTCGGCGCGGGGGATCTTGGCGAGGATGACTTTCTCCGCGAACCCACCCGCCTCGCCGACCAGGATCCCCCCCGTCTGGGCCAGGCCCTCGATGATCAACGAGGCCGGCATGACCGGATAGCCGGGGAAGTGATCGTGGAGGTGCTCCTCAGCCAGGGTGAGATTCTTGATCGCACGGGCGAACTGGCCGCTGCGAAATTCCAGAAACTTATCGATCCAGATCCATCTCATCGGCTCGTGTACCCGCCGCAAGAACCAGAATCTCGGGGCACGCCGCGGCCCACTACGATGGGGCCGGCCGCCGGGCGGCTTCAATTCCGTCCGACGACCTTCCGACGTCAAGCACCTTCGACTCGAACCGTCCCATCTCAGCTACCCACCCGCAACGGCAAGTGAGCATGCAATCGCCGACTATGCCGCCAGCTTGCTCTGCACATACTGAACGAGCATCTCGACGGTGTAAAGGTCCCCGATCTTGTCGACCGAGGGATCCTCACCGAATTTCGAGAGATCGGCATAGGGGAGGCGGGCCTTCAGTTCTTCCACGCCCTTGGAGGTCAGCTTCCCGTCCGCGACCCATTCCGGATCGGCCATCAGGTTCTCGGGGAACAGCTCACCGCGCGGGATCTTGATCCCGAAATTCCTCTCCAGGCGGAACACGATGTCCAGGAAGTCGATCGACTCGGCGCCCAGGTCCGCTTGGAGCGTGGCGTCGCGGGTGATTTCTTCCTCGTCCACGCCCAGGGCATCCACCAAGGTCGCCTGGACTTTCTCGAAGATTTCTTCGTATGTCGGCATAGGATCCTCAGAATCCAGATGGGAGGGCCCCACCACCCCTAGACATCGACCTGCACCCGAATGCGCCTACGATCACGCGGCTGGACATAATCGTCGGCGAGATCGGGGGGCGAACTTCAGATGGATGGACACAGAAGGAAGTTATCGCGACAAGCGGCCCCTCGGCACATTTGTCGTCGGAGCCTCGGGGCCGGAATTCGAATCATATCATGAGCAAAAAGCGAAAACCTTGCAACATCATCAAGGCCACTGAGGGACAGGCTAAGTCCGGACGGTGTGCAAGTCCGCCGCGACCGCATGCCTGATAGAGGTAGGAAAAGGCGTTCCGAGCGAAGTCGGAACGGGAGGCGGGTGCGTCCGGTCGCCGCGATCTCGCTTCCGGGTTGGAGAGCTCAGACTGTGCTCGGCTGTTCAGAAACCTCGGGCCGGCGAGCGATCGCTCGTGCGCCGACGGATCCTTTCCGGAGCGTCGTATAGAGATCGCGAAAGCCCTCGACGATCATGGCATCCGTCGCGTGCAGCTCGGGATCGCGATCGCGCAAGTTGTACCGGGTCAAGGTGAAACGACCCTTGACCATCTCCTGGCCCTCGATCAAGCCCACTCCCTTGAACACACAATCGCGGGCGTCGAACGAAGTCAGCTCGACACGAAGCTCGAGCTGGCGGCCCGGTTCCACGAAACTGCCATATTTGATCGTCTTGGCTTGCTTCAGGATGATTACGCTATGAGCAAAATCCTCCAGCTCGCGGATCAGCCAGGCTCCGGCCTGGGTCAGTGCCTCCAGCATGAGTACCCCCGGCATGACCGGGAATCCCGGAAAGTGATCGCCGAGATACTCCTCGGCCAGCGAGAGGTTCTTCACGCCGACGAGGCGAGGCATCTGTCCATTGAGCGGTTGATTTCCCGAAAGCCGGCACCGGTTCGATTCGACTTCGAGAATCCGATCGATTAACAAAAAACGCATGGATGTACCCAGAAGTCCTTTCGGACACGGACTCGGCGTGACACCTTCGACGTGGCCGAACCAATCCATCAAGCTCTGCGGGTGTCATACTTTAGAGTCAGGACTCTAGCACGATACCCGGCGCACGATCAAGAGGCTCGCGTCACGATCAATCGCGACCATTCGACATAACGTCTTGGAGTTACAATACAACCTGCGACCCGCCAGTCAAAGGCTCCGGCATGGAATTCCGGAGAGTACCGGCGTCCCTGACTGTAACAAACCGTCTGGAATACCAGGATTCTCGACGAAACGACGTCCCTCGGCCTCAGATATCCCAAGTAGGTTGGGCACGGCTCACCAGTCGCAAGCCCGGTGGGCCTGGCCTACCCACCCCTTCCAACATGCCAGCGGCTGGAAGCACCACACCTAGTAGAGATACACAAGCAAACATGTTAGTTGGAGGGCTTTGAGTGATCTGGGTGGTGACCGGCGTGTGCCGCTCGTTACGCCGTCGCCCCACCTTGGGACACCGTGATTGCCTACTGTTACGCAGTGTTGCACAGATGACTTGGTGGCTGCAATCGAAAGCCGGGACCACCTGTCCCATGTTTCTAGAGCCATAAGTATTGTTTGTTGATGGATTTAGAGTTCATAGACGGACGAGTGATCCTGCATGTTGGAAGAGGTGGCCTGGCCTACCCTACGAAGAGCCTACTGGCATAGGCCCTTCTTTATGGTAGGAAGTCCGCCCCAATGCCCGGACGTGTTCTCGCGACGGGTCCCGACCGCGACTTGAATGAACTCGGCGATCGAACGATCGCACGGGATGGCCTCCCAGTCCGGCCTTCCGCTATCCAGGCGGGAGGTATGACTCTATACTTTAGGAACGCAAGCCGGACGATAATCCTGGCGCGTTCGGATCGTCATCCCGGGAGATCGGATTGCTGGCGGCCTTCGACTGCCCTTCGGGTCGAATTCCGCCCATGTCGCTGGACGGCCCTCCATGAGCTCCTTTGTGTTTCAAAATGGTCTGCTTGGGCTCTTCCGCATCCTCACCACCACGATCGTGGCAGGCTGGATCGGTTCTCCCATGTCGTGGTCGCCCGATTCCCAGTGGCTCAGCTACACGGTCGCCCCGGGATCGGAGCAAGACGACCGCGAGCCGGACTGGCTCTTCGACACCTCTCGTGAGGGGATTAACCCGAAGGATCGTATCAGCCCGGACGAGTCGAGGGGACCATCCGGCCCGACGTCCTACCGGATCTGGACGACCCACCGGGATGCGGAATCGTCGGTGCTCATCGAGGAATCAGCCTGGCCGTTGACCGCCCCGGCGTGGAGTCCTCATGGCCGGTCGATCGCCTTCGGCCGGTTCGTTCCCTCATCCATGGAACCGCATCAGTCCGACCCGAGAGGCCGTCTCGATGTCGTGATCCAGGATGGCCTGGGACGGAAGCAGACCGTCCTCACGATCCCGGATTTCGAGCTGGATCCCGATACACGCGCCGAGTTCCCGCACGTCGTCGCCAGTTGGAGTCCGGACGGTCAGTTCCTGGCCTTCCCCAAGCCCGGCCGCAGCCCGGCGATCCTCATCTTCAGGATCGAGTCGCGGAAACTCCTCCAGACGATCGATCGTGCGTGGCGGCCGTCATGGTCCCCCGATGGCAGCAGGCTCGCGTTTATCCGGCACGAATTCCCGGGAGAAGACGGCCTGGAGCTGCTCGAACGCCGCAGCCTCGGATTCGTCACCGCCCGGCCGATCATCGACGTCCGCCGGGTCAGGTCCGCACCGTACTGGACCGGCGACGGACGATCGATATTCGTCGTCGTCGAGAAGGCCGGGCCCCGTCTCTCGGAGCTGGATCTCACGAGGGTGTTCGTGGAATCGGGGGATCTCCTACGCGTCGTGCCCCTGGCGGCGCCTGAGTTCCAGCCGCGTGCCGGGCCCATTCGAGGGATCACGCTCGATTACCAGCGCGAGGAGGAGCGATGCTTCTTCGCAGTCGACTCCGAAGGCCGGGACGCGGAAGTCGTCTGGAGCGTACCACGAGACCGGATCACGGTGAAGCGGTTTCATCCGCTCGACGGCAGCATGCGTGTCGGGAGCCTGGCGGCATCGCCGGATGGTCGATTCCTCGCCCTGCGATTCGGGCCGCCGAGCCGCTTGACAATGCCGGCCATCCAGGACGTGCACGACGTGGCGGCCGACCGGATTTCCCTGGTGATTCCGGACGAGCCCGCGCGGGGATCCTGGCTCGCCGTGCTGAGCCGGACCGCACGAGCCCTCCTGCTGGACAATCTTCCCCCGGCCTCCGCCGCGGACGGGAGCATCGCTCGTCGTCCGACGCTCCTGCCCCTGCCCGGTGAGATCCCGGCTCAGCATCCCGTACTGCTCAGGCTGGCCCGGCTCGGCCGGATCGGCTCCGCCGCATGTCGCCCGACCCACCGGCGCACCCTCGAGGACGGTGAGCCGGACGTCCGGCTCGCGTCCACCCCGGAAGATCGCCTCTTCTTCGATTACCTCCGGGGCGATTTCGCCGCGGCGGACTCGGACCTGAGCGCGGTGGAACCCCGCGTCTCACCACCCCAGCAGCGGCTTTCCCTCCTGGGATTGCAGGCACAAATCCTCTATTCGAAGGGGGAGACGACGCGTGCCTGGGCGATCGTCGACTACCTGATTTCGGCCGAGGGCGGCCCGGTTCATCGAATCGAGACCACGCCGATGGGGCCGGTCCTGACGACCGAGCCCGATTCCGGCCGGAATTGGGCTCGCTATCTCGCCTCGCGAATCGGCGACAAGGCGGCCGAGACCCGTTCCGCTTCGCCCGACGAACCTCCGGCCGACCGTCTTCCGAATCCGTTCGCGCCGGTCGATCCGATCGAGTTCGAGCGAGAACGCGGGGCAGCGGGCCCGTTCGCCCCTTTCGCGCCGGGGGACGCCCCACAGCCCATCCGTCGCATGCGCGTCGAGCAAGCCCCGCCACCCGTCCAGGATCGCCCGCCGCCTCAGCCGCAACCCATCGATCGCCGTCGACGTCGCGGAATCGAATGAGGCCCACTCCCATCCACGCGTGGCTCAAGACCCGCTCCGCCCTCGCCCGACCCAGTTAGCCGACATTTCTCATCGCAGAGGCTGCGAACCGACCAGGAGAATTGACGAACGTGGTTCACCACAGAGTCACCGAGCACGTAGGGAAACCCGACTTGCATCCTGATCTTCTTGGACGCAGCGCGGGTAACCTCCTACGGACGAAGCGGACCGAAAATCGGCATCGACAAGTATTTCTGTCTTCTCTGTGGTAAAGCTTCGCCCAACCTGTGGTTAAAATGGGAAAGATTTTGTGGAAACGCTTTCCCGATCAGGCTTTCTGTCGAGGGCAATTCGCCCGCCCAAATCAAAAAAAAACAGGTTCGGCGAATCTTTACTCTCTGTGCTCTCGGTGACTCTGTGGTGAGAAGTCCGGGCTAGAGCACCGTGAAGAGCACGATCCGGGCTCCCTGGATGACGCGGGCCCGCTCGTCCGGCGTGATCGCCCCTCGGGTCACGATGCCGTCGAGGAGTTGGAGCGTATTGTTGATGACGAAGAGCTGGGCGACCCCGATCTTGAGTCGCTCGCTGTTCTTCGCGAGGATTCGCAGGACGTTGCGGATGGTCACCGCCTCGTCCATCGGGTTGTCGGGTATCGACTGCCATCGAGGCATCTCGGGCGCGTCCAGGGCCGTACGGACGACCTGGTGGATCATCCCGGCGATCGCGGTCATCTTGGGGTAGTCGAGCGTGTCGGCGGTATCGGCGGGGGAGTGGTAGCGGGGATTCTCCCCGGTCGTGAAGAAGAGGAAGGGGATGTTCCGGTTGCGGAAGGGACCGTAGTCGCTGCGGTTGAGGACCAGCAGATCGGAGCCGAGAAGGCCGACGGTCACCGGGCGGCCTCGACCCGCCTCCGCGATCCAGGGCCGCAAGCCCGGTGAGTGCTCTGAACCCAGCACGAAGACATGCTCGTCACAGACGCCAGCCAGGGCGCGGCCGATCATGTCGGCCGTGACGAAAAGGACGACCCGATCGAGTGGGACGGGCGAGTGCGCCACGAAGTAGCGAGATCCGAACAACCCGACCTCCTCCAGGTCGAAGCCAATGAACATGATGCTCCGCTTCGGCCTCGCCGGTGCCCGGACGACCGAGCGAGCCACCTCGAGCATCATGGCGACGCCCGAGGCGTTGTCATCGGCCCCGGGGTAGAGCTTGCCCCCACGAACCCCCAGATGGTCGAAATGCGCCGCCACGATCACCCACTGGTCGCGAAGGCTCGGATCGGAGCCGCGTAGCATGGCGCCAACGTTCCGGCCGATTCGGGTCCCCGGCTCCTTGCCGGGGATGGTCTGGAGGAATTCTCCCCCGAATAGTCCCTCGAGTTTGAGCCGTCGGAATTGATCGACCAGGTAATCCGCCGCTTTGTCCCCCCCTGCTCCGCTCCGGCCGCCGAACTCCGGCGATGCCAGCACCTCCACGATCTCCCGTAACTGGGCTTGTTCGGGCTGGGGTGAAGCCGATGAGCCCTGGGCCCGCGTCTGCTCGGCTGCCGCACCGAGCAGGATGCCGGACAGCAGGAACACGCGGAAGGCGAATGCCCCCCACCTAGAACGCTTATCGATAGGATTGCCCAGAGGATGAGCGCATCGAATCGATAAGAGCCCGAAGCGCCAGCGAGTGAATTCCGGCGGGCTCATCAATCCACTCGCTGGCGCGTCGGGCTCGTATGAGCCGTCTGCAATCCAAGCGTTAAGCACTCCAGGGTACGAGGCCCGTCTCAGGGCCCGTTCGACCGGCACGTCCTCTCGAATCGTTGCTCCCGTCATGATTCGTCCTCCATTGACCGGCAGAAATCCGGATTTCCCCGCGCGCCTGTCAATCGTGTGGCATAGTACCCACGGTCTGGGAATGGGTCCCCTACACGGAGGTGTATCTTGTCTCGCTGCTCATGGATCAAGGTGTCGGCCCTGACCCTCGCGGTCTTCGGCTTCGGCGGGGTCAATTCGGCCAAGGCGCAGGACTGGAACGACTATCTTCACTGGCCGTACGTCCCGCCTCAAGTCCCCGGCAATGGCTTCGAGTATAACGGCCTTTACGACGGCTGGTATCGCTATCCGCGCGAACAGCGGGTCGTCCCGCAGATCCAGGGCCCGTATTACCGCAACGAATACGGCGGCTACCGGATCTTCGGCCTCTTCAGCCATCCCCACGGCTGGCACGGCTGGCAGAAGAAGAAGTTCTACTCGGGAATGCACTACACAATGGACGTCTTCTGAGCTGATGGAGTTTTGAGGGCCGAAAACTTCAGGACGGGTGGGTTGTTCGTATGAGGCAGCCCGCCTGTCCTTCTTTTGCCTCAGCGTCAAGCATCACCGCCAATCTCCATCGGCTCGACGCGACCAAGCGCCACGGCGATCTGGTAATAAGCCTCGGCGCCCAGCCGGAGCTGTTCCAGATCGATCCATTCGTCCTTGGTATGGGCCTGGGCGATGTCGCCGGGGCCGAATACGACGCACGGAGTCCCCGCCGCGTTGATCGGTCCGGCGTCGGTGCCGAAGGGTACGCCCATGACGTCTGGCTGACGACCGATCGCCCTGGCCACTGCATCGCCGAGCGGTTCGAGCCATCGAGAGGCCCGAGGCGCCAGGGCCGGCATGCTCACCCAGGGCTGGCCGAACTCGATCCCGTCGAGCCCGCCCAGGCGATCGGCGAGCAAACTCCTGAGTTCCTCGCGACAGCGCTCCGGTTCCTCGCCGGGGAGGAGTCGGCGGTCGACCTCGATCTCACACCAGTCGGGGACGATGTTGACGCTCTGGCCGCCCTCGATGCGGCCGACAGACAGGCTCGGCGGCCCGAGGATCGGGTGCGGCGTCGACCGGGAGAGCGTGCCGGCATACGACTCGAGGGCCTCGAGCACGCGGCCCATGCGATAGATGGCGTTGACGCCCTTGTGGGGCGTCGAGCTGTGACAGGCGATCCCCGAGGTGCGGATCTTCCACCGAAGGGCCCCCTTGTGGCAATGGACCAGGTTGAGCAGGGTCGGCTCGGCGACGATCGCCAGCTCGGCTCCATGATCCATCTCCGCCAGCCGCGACGACCCCGTATGGGTGAACTCCTCGTCGACCGTGCAGGCCATGAGCACCGAGGCCGAGCCGGCCGGCCGTTCCCGCACCAATCGCGCGAACGCCGAGAGCATGGCCGCCATGCTCCCCTTGACGTCGCACGAGCCCCGGCCGTAAAGCCGCCCTGCATCGATCGCGGGCTCGAACGGGGGGATCGTCATCCCGTCGGTCGGCACCGTATCCTGATGGACGTCGAAGAGGATCGTCCGCCGAGCTTGAGGAGCCTCGTACCACGCCATCAGGTTGTCGCGGCCGGGAGAGATCGGCTCCCGACGGCATTCGACGCCGAGTCCGCGGAACCAACCCTCGAGATAGTCGGTCATCCGGCCCTCAAGGAAGCCCTCGCCGACGATCGGCCGCCCCATCGGGTTGACGCTCGGGATCGCAACTAGTTCCGATAGCAGCCGGGTCACGTCATCCACGTGGCAGACTCCCGATGCAGAACTGGCGCTCACTTGGCGCGCTCGAGGTATTCGCCGGTCCTCGTGTCGATCCGGATGCGCTCGCCGGGCTTGACGAACGGGGGCACGTTGACCTTCAGGCCGGTTTCGAGCGTCGCCTCCTTGTACTGGTTGGTGGCCGTGGCGCCGGCCAGCGACGGGGGCGTATCGGTGACCGTCAGCTCGACGAAGTCGGGGATCTCGATCGAGACGGGCTTGTCGTTGATGTACTTGACCATCACCTTGTTGTTCGGCAGGAGATAGTCCATTGCCGTGCCGATGATGTCCTTCGAGAAGCTGAGCTGGTCGTACGTCTCGGAGTCCATGAACACGTGGTCGTCGCCCGCCGAGTAGAGATACTCGTACTCCTTGGTCTCGACGTAGGGGACCTCGATCTGATCGACGGAGCGGAACCGCTTGTCGATCAGCGAGCCGCTGTTCATATTCCGGAGCTTGGTCTGGACCATCGCCCGGAGGTTTCCGGGCGTGTGGTGCGCAAAGTCGAGGACGACGAAGTTCACCCCCTCCATCGTGATTACCATGCCTCGACGGATATCGGTCGCTTTGATCATCATGGCGGTTCGGATCTCTCCTGGCTGTTGAGTATGGCTGCGGCAAATCGCGGCTCGTTCAAGGTTTCCATTCGAGCGCGGTATCACCTAAATCTAAGCCCACGACATGGATTTGCCTAGGCCGTTCGCGCAGGGGATGGATTGCCTGGCGCGCTCTCACGGCAAGAGACCCCTGCGTTCCACTCCTGCCTGAGCTCTGCCGAGAAGCCCCGTGATCGGTCAACGACGATCGACCGCGATCGGATTGTGGTGCGGTTCGCTCCGGGTTAATCTAACCTTTCACGTCGTACACCCGGCTGATCCGACTTCGCGAGGGCTCCGTCATGAGAGTCGCAACTCCTTCGATCACGCGTCCGGTGTTGCTCTTCGCGTGCCTCGCACCGGTCATGCTCGCTGTCTTTGGCCTGGCACAACCACGGGGAGACTTTCGCCCGGCGCCTCGATTCGAAGGAGCGACGATCCCAGAGCCTCCTCGACAGAAGGAGCCCTGGCGGTCCCCCTCAACCAGCCTGCCCCGGTTCCTCGTCAATGCCTCGGCCACCCTCTTCGGACAAGGGCTCTCCGACCCGCGAGGCTGCGATTACCGCGCGATCGAGATCGGCATCGGCAACGTCTGGTCGGGCGATGGCGGTGTGATGAAGACGCATGGTTGGGTCTTACCGACGGCGGACGGAGCGAAGGCGCAATTCGCGGTTGCGTGGAACGGCCTGGTCTATCCGACCGTCTCGATCGGAGAGCCGATCGACCTGGCGGCCGATGTCGCGGTATTCGCCCGAGAGGCCCGCGCACTCCGCGAGAAGCGTCGGAGAATGGAAGACCTCCGGTTCGGTGCATTCGGGACGAGCAACGAGGCGTCCTCGGTGTCTCCCACGAGTCTGCACGCAATCAAGGTTTGCCTGCTGCTCCGACTCGGCCGATCCGACCTGGCCGAGACGGTCTGGGACGCGGGGACGGGCCGACCCCGCGACGTCGGCGATCGTGAGCCGAAGGCCAAGGTGGACCTGAACAGCTACGGCATCTCCTATGTGACGCTGGCGAACGACCTGGCCTGGTACCTCTTCGACCGGGCCCTCTGCGCCCACATGCGCGGCGACGACGCCCTCGCGCTGGCCGACGCGCGGAAGCTCACCGCGTTCCAGAAGGCCGTCGAGGCCCGGGCCGCGTCGATGGGCTTCGACCATCCCCGGAGGATCGTGGACCGCGGCGAGGGACCCGCACCTTATATTGAATTCCTCGGCCAGCTTCCCGATCTCCTGGCCGATCAGGAGCGACGGGCGCGGGAACCGAAGCGACTGCCGGTCCCGCCACCCGGGACCGACCCGAAGCAGCGGATCGCCGCCCTGATCGCCGACCTCGATCAGGTCGCGGCCCGCCAGTTCAGTCAGCCCGGGGGCGTCAGTCTCGGCGGATCGCCGGTGGTCCAGTCCCTGGTCGAAATCGGTGAGGACGCAGTCGAACCCTTGATCGAGGATCTGGAAGGCGACGTCCGCCTGACGCGCTCGGTCCACTTCCACCGGGACTTCGGCCGATCCCGCTCGATCATGGGGGCCCACGAGGCCGCCTACACGGCGCTCTCCGGCATCTTGAAAGCACCTTTCTTCGGCGCGGTGACAACGGGCGACAACCTCTCGGCTCGTGGCTTACAGGGGAGGGTCGCGGTCGCCAATCGCATCCGCGCGTACTGGGAAATGAACCGGGGCATCCCGCTCGTCGAGCGCTGGTATCGCACCCTCGCGAACGACGTCGCCTCTCCGGGTGAATGGCTCCAGGCCGCGGGTAACATCGTCCAGCACGAGAATTTCTCGGTCATCCCCGGGAGTACGGCGTTCACCTCGGCGGTGACGACTCCGCTCGCTCCCGGGGCCAAGCCGAGGCTCCGCGGCGAGGCACTCCGCAAGAAGCAAGATCCGAGTGTCGCCGAGTTGATGGCCATGCGGGTGAAGGAGATCGACCCGGGGGGTCCGTTCGATCCCAATTCGGCCGATCGGTTCAGAGTGGCATCGGCCAACCAAATGGCCGCGATGCTGGCGGAGTGGGACAACAAGGTGGCCCTGCCGGTCTTGAAAGCCCGCGAAGAACGATGCGCCCGGGTCGTGCAGGCCGGGAAAGGGATCGGACGGGGGTCGCAAGGCATCGAGCGGGGTATCGCGGGTCTGACCCAACTCCGCATCGAGTCCGGCGACCCCGAGGCGCTGAACGACTACGCGGCCTGGGTCCGTACCGTCACCCCCGGCGAGCTGGACTCGGTACCGATCGCGATCTTCGAGCCCTTGTGGCGCAATCCCGATCACCCGGCCGTGATCGCCGCCGCGGCCTCGCTCTTCGAAGACCCGAAATCGCCCTGGAATCCCTCGATCAGTCCCCGGAGTTTCGAGATCCAAGTTGGAATGTGGCGCGATCTGCTTGGAGGTTCCCTGCTGGGCCTGAAGTCGTTCCGCATCCTCGTCCTCAGGTCACTGGCCGACAAGACGCATGTGGGCACCATCGAGGCCGACGCCGATGGAAGGGTGATCGCGATCCAGGGCGTACACAAGACGGTGGAGTACCGGAACAGCACCTCGCGTTCGGTCGAAAACTCCGATGGGTCAGAGCCTTCGCGAAAAAACCCCTTCAAGCCCGGCCCATCGGCGATGCCCCTGCGGGTGGCCGACCTGGTCTGCGAGAATCTCCAGCAACTCGAAGGAATCCCTCGCTTTTTGAAACACTGGCCCCTGTCCAAGCGCGATGAGGCCCTCACCGCCTGCATGACCTACTTGAAGCAGTACGGCGAGCGTTTCCGCGAAAACGCGGCGTCGCGCGCGGTCCGTGCGGCGGAGCCGGGTGGTCCACGCCCTGAGATGGCGATTTTCGCGTTCGACCCGCTCGACCATCCAGCGACGGCCGAGGACGTTGCCTCGGGCCGGGCCATCTTCTCGCTGGGTGGCACCGGGGCCGAGGTGCGTCGCTTCTCGATGCCGTCGTTCCCGCTCGACGCCCGGTGGACAAAGTTGGAAGTATTCCCCGACGATCCACCAATCACACGCATCTTCGACACCGAGGGCCATGAACTGCCGAATACCGAGGCGCTCCAGGCCGGCCGGGTCTGGCAGGCCGAGGAGGTGCGCGAGGGGGACCGCTGGCGTTGCTATTACGGGTTCGTCGGCCGTCATGCTCTGGCGCGCGTCGCTGCCGAGGAGATCGAGTTCGTCACGCCCTGGCAACAGGGCTGGTCGTTGCTCTCGACCGACCTGGACGCTCGGATTGTCGTCAAGGATGCAGCGACCGCCGGCCCGATACCGGTCGAGGTCTCATTTCGGAACCACGACGGCATCGAGACGACGGCTCCGACCGATGTCGTGCGAGGGGCCGACGGCACGCTCACGATCCGCGACGGGATCGCCTTCCGTCTGGTCCGCGAGTCGGACAAGCCCGAAGAGCCCAACCCGTTTGCCGCACTGGGCGGCGCCAGGGAGAAGCCTTTCCCTCCGGATGAAATCCCCGTCCGCCCGTTCCGTCGTCACCCCGGAGGGGCCTCGACCCGGACACTCGCGCCGGCCGGTACGGTCGTCGCGTTGAAGCTCGACCTTCGCACGATCTTCCCCATCGATCGACCGGGCCGATATCGCCTGGAGATCACCTTCGAAGACTTGAAGACCCGCGACGAAATGCTCGGGAAAGTGGAAACGGCTTTCCCCGTCGTCGCCGGGAAAGTCCAGTGAACTCCACCTGATTTGATACGATCGACCTCTGACCGAGGAACGCAATATGGATCGACGCGCGTTGGTTGTGGCTCTCCTGTGCATGCTGACGACGGATGCCCGGGCGGCCGGTCCGCCGTCGCCGATACGCGTCCCGCACGTGCGGGTTGTGGACCTCGACGTCGGCGAGTCGCGAGCGGTCGATCTAGGAGACGGCACCAAGGCTCAGCTTAAACTCCTGCCGATCGACGAGACCCGCGACACGATCCGGGAGGCCGTGCGTCGGGCGGTCGTGAAAGTCGAGGTGAACGGCCAGGCGGTCGAGCTGATCTCGGCGACGTATCACCTACCGCAAACGGTTGCCGGTGTCCAGGTCGATTGCCCGATCACGCGCGGCTACCTGACGAATACCGACCAGGACCACTGGGGCCTGAGGAAGGCCGCGCGATTGCGGGTCTGGCCGGCCGGATCGCCCTGGATCGAGCCGGGCACGTTCGTCTATCCGGTCCGTCAACGATGGTTCGCCAGCGCGACCCAGATGGCCAACGAGCCGACGTTCGTCGACGGCATCGAAGAGCCGTCGCGACGAAAGATCTATTACCACAGCGGACTCGATATCGGCGGCGCGGAGGGGATGGTCGATGTGATCGCCGCGACAGCCGGGCTGGTGGTTGCCTCGGGCACGACGGTAGTGCCCGGTTATGAAATCACCCCCGTCGATCCGCGTTACGACGTCGTCTACGTGCTCGACGATCGAGGCTGGTATTACCGATATAGCCATCTCCATTCGATCGACCCGGCGATCAAGCCAGGCGCCACGGTGTCGATGGGCCAGAAGATCGGATTACTCGGCAAGGAAGGGGGTAGCGGCGGCTGGTCGCATCTGCACTTCGAGATCGTCAGCCGACAGCCGTCGGGCCGCTGGGGGACGCAGGAAGGCTATGCTTTCCTCTGGGAAGCCTATTTGCGCGAGCATCAGCCCGCGGCGCTGGCCGTGGCCCGACCGCACCGACTGGTCCAGGTCGGCGAGAAGGTCGCGCTCGATGGAGCATGCTCCTGGAGCCGATCGGGCACGATCGCGCGGCATGACTGGACGTTCTCCGACGGATCGATCGCCTCCGGACCGCGGGTCGAGCGCGTCTACCAGCAGCCTGGCGAGTACAGCGAGATCCTCAAGGTCACTGACGACGGCGGCAATATCGCCTACGACTTCGCGGTCGTGCAGGTGCTCGGCCGCAATGCGTCCGACCCGCTCCCGCCGGCTATCCACGCGGCCTATGCCCCGACCCGAAACATCCACCCTGGTGACTCGATCACCTTCAAGGTTCGCACTTTCGGGACCACCGACGGAAACGAGACCTGGGATTTCGGCGACGGTACCGCTCCGGTACAAGTGCGATCCGACGGCAACGTCAAGGAACGGGCTCCCGACGGCTATGCTGTCACGACCCACCGCTTCGCCAAACCGGGCGACTACCTGCCGCGCGTCGAACGCACCGATCGCCGAGGCCGCAAGGCGACAGCGCGCTTGCAGGTTCGCGTCGAGGTGCGGCCTGAGTTGCCGTGAGGTCGAGCTCGCCGTCTAGCCCATCGCGATCGTGGCCGTGATGGCTCTCGGGAGGCGGCGGCTTGGCCATTGAGATGGGAGGCCGGATGGCTTCAGTGCTGTCCACTCGGCGGCGTTCGGTCGCCCGTCGTCCGGCTGGAATAACCAGGCCAGTATAGTGCGGCTCGGGCGTGATTGTTCTCGCAATTCCAAGCCCCGGATTGCCCGAGTGGTTCGCAACCGATCGTTACGATCGGAATAACAAACCGATCGCCGAACCGATCATCCGTGTGCCAGCCATGGAACAATCCCGATTGACATAGCACACTATGAGCGTATCCACTGATCATACCAGAGCTGGAACATCAGGAGGGTCCAGAG
>JBKQHM010000258.1:0-24898 GCA_052148775.1 Isosphaeraceae bacterium
GCGGTGATCTGGCGACGGATCAGCGGGGGTACGGCGAGCGAGTCGGGGAGCCGGTTCGTGGAGCGGATGCTGACGGTGGTGGCCACCTGCCGGCAACAGGGCCGCAACGTGCTGGAGTACCTGACCACGTGCTTTGAAGCCGATCGGCGCGGCCAATCGATCCCCTCGCTTCTGCGGGCGATGGAGCCGGCGATCAAAGTCGCTTGATTCCAGCGACACCAACCCGTGAGCTCCTACGAAGCCGAAGTTGCTGCAATACACGCACACCTGGGCAACGTTCATCCACGCCGTCGGCGAGGGGTCCGACGCGAATAACTACGCGCTGTACCAGCACACCATCAGTTGGCTGCCGCAATCCCTCTACGTTCGGACGTGGACCATTCTCCCCGAGCCGGGGGTGAACCTGGACCTGTACCAGACCTTGGACGCCGTCTACCACGATCGCGAGCACGTCACCGTGTGGGGCCCGTTCCAGATCCTCCCCCAGGTCTACGAGCGTTCACTCGGCGTCAAGGCAATCCTCGACAGCGGTCGGGCGGAATACCGTGCGATCAGCACGCCGCGGAACCTGCTGATCAGCGACTGCATCCACGTCGTCGCCGCGGTGGACCCGGTCTTTGGCCGCCGTCATTATCCCCTGATCCGCGTGGGAAAGCCGGCCAGCCGGTATATCGCCCGCCAGTTCATGACCCGGAGTCTCCTCGACCAGTATCAGACCGGAGCCTCGTGGTTGATTCCTCGGCTGGGGCTCGATCGTTACCCGATCGAGGTCGTCCCGCCGCAGCAGATTCCCAAGCGCGGCTGCGTCCTCTGCCGATGCCCGGATTGAGAGGTTTCTCTCTCCATTTTTGTGAAGATCGCTCATATCTTCACTTTGGGCGACTCTGCCAGCATTCTAATCGGGGCGCTCGGGCCCACCGGCTTGACCATGTGGTCATCGAACCTGGCTCGTGGGAACGGCGGCCGTTCTCCTCCCGGCCTCAGCCGGCCAGGCGATCAGGACCATACCCTTGACCCACGGCTGCACCCGGATGAGGCGAAACACTCGTAAGGGCGTTGATCCGAGATGACGGCCCCCGCCACATCCCCGCTCGATGCAAGACCTCCGCGGCGGTGGCCTCGGGCCAGGGTGGCGGCCGGGTTGCTCAGGGCCCGACCAGGTGCTCCAGCAGGATGCCATGGCCCTGCCATGAGTTGCGAGCGTAATCGACAGCCTCCCATGTCCGTCCATTCAGCGGTCCGCCGCCCGCCCGAAATCACACATATCCGTCACTCTGTCCCGGGATGGCCTGTCTGTTTCGCCCGCTTCGTAAGCATCGGGGACCGCATCGGGCTCGGCCAAACGACGCTACGGTTCAGAGGCTCGAGACGAAATCCAGATCGAGGGTCTCCTGGCGCACCCCGTACCTCGTCTCGGGGGTGAGGGGCATGTGCAAAGTCACCACGTCGCTGCCGCGCGAGAACGTCCGCAGGTCCGTGTAGGCGACCCCGCGCCGGGCGGCCCAGTGTGGGTCGGGGGATGAGGGCCCCAACGCATTCGTGTACGATGACCAAGCCCTCACCTTCGTCCTTCCGGTGAGGTAGCCGCCGGCTCAGCGGGGCGGTGCTGACTCGACGCGAGGTATCCGGGGGCCGCCCGGAGGGAACATCATGGGAACCGGCTCAAGGGGGACGGCCGCCTCCAGATCGCGGCCCGTGGCCGCGACATGGGCCATGGTCCTCGCTGCCCTCCTCGTGGTCACGTCCGCACCGGTCGCCGCCGAAGACGTCAAGCGCGTGCTCGTGCTCTACCCCGTCAGCGACGGCCAACCGGGAATTCTTCGGTTCGACGAAGGCATCCGGACCGCTCTCAAGGCACGCCTGGACGCCCGCGTGGAGATCTACAACGAGTACCTCGATGCCGCTCGCTTCCCGGACGAGCAGCACCAGAGGAACCTGGCGGAATTCTTGCGGGGGAAATACTCGGGCAGGAGGCCGGACGTGATCATCCCCGGTCTCGCCCCGTCGCTGGACTTCGTTCTGAGGTACCGCGACCATCTCTTCCCCGGGGTGCCGGTCGTCTACGGCGCCATTGACCAGCGGGAAGTGAGGGCCCGGGGTTTGCCCGCTGACGTCGTCGGCGTCCCGATGACTGTAGACCTCACCACCACACTGGACCTGGCGCTCCGTCTCCACCCCGAGACGCGGCACGTCTTCGTGGTCGCGGGCCGGTCGAAGACCGACTCGTACTGGGTCGAGGAAGCGAGACGGGCGTTCCGCGGGCGTGAGGGGGCGGTGGAATTCGTTTACCTGACGGGATTGCCCTTGAACGACCTCTTGCGGAGGGTCGCGGGACTCCCGGACCGGAGCGTCGTCTACTATCTCCACGTCTTCGAGGACGGTCGCGCGGCCACGTTCGTCCCGGCGGACGTCGCGGGGTACGTCGCGTCCGCGGCGAACGCCCCGGTCTACGGCAATTACGCCACGTACGTCGGGCGCGGGGTCGTCGGCGGCCGCGTGGTCAGTTTCGAGGCCGAGGGCACGAAGGCCGCTCGGATTGCGGTCCGGATCTTGGCCGGCGAGACGCCCGGGAGCGCGGCCCGGCTCGGGGCGGGGGAAAACCCCTACTTGTTCGACTGGCGGCAGCTGACGCGGTGGGGCATCTGGGAGGAGAGGCTACCACCCGAAAGTATCATCTTGAATAAGCCGCCGAGCATCTGGGATCTCTACAAATGGCGAATCATCGGCGCAATTGCTGTCTGCACTGCCGAGGCCCTGCTAATAGCCGGCCTGCTGTTGGAACGGGCGAATCGGAGACGGGCGGAGCAGGGCTTGTGGGAGGGTCAACTCGAGTTGCGAACGCTGACCGGCCGGCTGCTGCTGGCCCAAGAAACGGAACGCCGACGCATCGCCCTTGAGTTGCACGACGACCTGAACCAGAGCCTGGCACTCCTGGCCGTCGAGTTGGACTTGCTCGGCCAGAACCCGCCCGTGTCCGGTGCCTTGCTCGGCGAGCGGATGCACGATCTGTCGGGTCGAGTCAAGCAATTGTCCTCCGAAGTGCATGAACTCTCACACCAGTTGCACCCCACGAAACTCGAGCAACTTGGGCTCGTGGTCGCCATCCGCGGCCTGTGTGGCGAGTTGAGCCATGCTCATGGCGTGGGTATTGATTTTACTGCCGAGCAGGTCCCGTCCACGATATCGGCTGATGCGGCCTTGTGTCTCTACCGCATCACCCAGGAAGCCCTGCGGAACGTCATCAAGCACAGTGGCGCCCGGCGCGCCCGGGTCGAACTGCGTGGGAGCCCAGTCGCGATCTCCCTCCGGATCTCCGACGACGGGTGCGGTTTCGACACCGGCTCGGCTGATGGCAAGGGGGGGCTCGGCTTGGTCAGCATGAGAGAGCGGCTGCGCTTGATCGGCGGTGACATCGCGATCCTCTCGCGGTCCCCCGGCGGCGTACAGATCGACGTCCGCATCCCAATAGATACGTCCCCGATCGACCGGCGGGGAGACGCTTCACACGGGCCACTGACAGGTGTATCATGCGCGGATTGATCCTCGATCCTTGGGAGACGACCATGCGGCGACCGCGTGTCATGCTGGCGGACGACCACCGACTGGTACGGGAAGCCTTCGCGCATCTGCTCGATGTGCCCTGTGACGTGGTGGGTGCCGTGGGTGACGGACGCGCTCTGATCGAGGCCGCGTCCGAACTCCGACCGGACATCGTCGTGCTCGACGTCTCAATGCCCCTGTTGAACGGGCTGGATGCCGGCCGACAACTCAAACACCTCGTGCCCGAGGTCAAGCTGATCTTTCTGACGGTCAGCGAGGACCCCGATCTCGCCGCCGAGGCATTCCGTGCCGGAGCATCCGGATACCTCCTCAAGAACTCGGCCGCCTCGGAGCTGCTCAAGGCGATCCAGGAAGTCTTCGAGGGGCGATCCTACGTCACGCCTCTTTCCACTCAAGGCCTCGTCGGGTCCTTCCTCCGCGATCCCGGGCCGACGAGTCCAACCGGCCAGTTGAGCACCCGTCAGCGCGAGGTGTTGCAACTGCTGGCTGAGGGGCGCACGATGAAGGAAATCGCCCAAATCATGAAGATCACGCCGCGGACTGTCGCGTTCCACAAGTACAGCATGATGCACGAACTCGGGATCAAGAGCAGCGCTGTGTTGGTGCAGTACGCCGTCAAGCTCGGCGTCGTCGCCGTTTAACCAGGCACCTATCAGTATTTCCCGTGACAACCTGTCACTTCTGCCAGTTGAACCCATCCCTGGTCCGTTGTAGTCTGGGACCATCCCTCAAGGCACGCCGCTTTCCGCTCAAGTCTGTTGAGAGGAGGCCTGGCCGCACTCCCCCTTCTCTCACGGATCGAGATTGTCCCGCAGCACGCCTATCGATATTATCTCGAAAAACCTGTCACTTCTGCCAGTAGACCTCGCCCCCGTGGACTTATATTCTTAGGCATGGACCCACGTCGTGGGCCCTCTCACTTCGGGCCATCCGGGAGAGTGATCAAGGCTGTTCACGCTGCCGGAGCAGATGGGAGGGACCTGTGAGCCGGGCCAGTGTATTGTTGGCCGACGATCACGAGGCGTTCCTCGAGGTCGAAGCTCGACTCCTCGAGCCGGAGTTCGAAGTGGTCGAGACTGTCCGCGACGGGCGGGCGGCGGTGGAGGCAGCCGCCCGGCTCGCGCCCGACGTCGTGGTGCTCGACATTTCGATGCCGGTCCTGGACGGGATCGAGGCGGTACGGTCGCTACGGGCGGCCGGATTGCGGTCGAAGTTCGTGTTCCTGACTGTCAACGGCGATGAGGATTATGTTCGCGCAGCGCTTGCGGCTGGCGCAGTGGGATACGTCATCAAGTCCCGGCTCGCATCGGACCTCCTTCCCGCCTTGAGGGAAGCACTGGCCGGTCGTCGGTTCATATCCCCGTCCCTCTGCCAGGGATGAGCGATTTCTGTAGGTTCGCCTGCGGCCCCGAGGTACCTCCGGGGACATGAGGTGGCTCCGCCCTAGCGATGCTGCTTCTAGGGCGAGTTCGTTTAGGATTGCCGCCAACCCTGCAATTTTTTCCACCTCCTCCTGTCAGTCTTGACAGGTGCGCCTCCACCGATTCCTAGCTACCGTAATCCGTCTCGAATTCGATGTGACGCCGGTTACAGCTTCATCTGCGACGAGACGCGCCGGTCGTTCGAGAAACGATAGGGATTAACCCCATGAGCGACGTTGGCGACCCGGCAGCCGATCCGGGTCTGGCGGGTGGAGCGCTACCGGTCGGAGGGAAGCCAAGGCCCTACGTCCTGACGATCAACGGCGGCTCATCCAGCCTGAAGTTTGCTCTTTACCCGGTGGCCGGCCCAAGCGAACCGATCGTCACCGGCCGAATCGAACGGATCGGTCGCGGGGAATCCCGGCTGGTCGTCAGCGGTATCGGCGGATCTGGGAGGGAGTCTCGCGACGTCGAGGCCCCGGACCAGGCCGCTGCCGTCATGCTGGTGATCGATCAACTCAAACGAGATCCGGGGCTCGCCACGATCGCGGCGGTGGGGCATCGGGTCGTTCACGGCGGAGGCGACTTCACCGAGCCGATGCGAGTGACCCCGCAGATGCTCGATCAACTCCGGCGAATCAGCCCCCTCGATCCGGAACACCTGCCCGGCGAAATCAGCCTCGTCGAGGCATTTGGCGGCGCCGTTCCCGGTGTGCCGCAGGTCGCCTGCTTCGACACCGGCTTTCACCGCACGATTCCCAGGACCGCCCAGATCGTGCCCATCCCGCGCAAGTACTGGGGACTCGGCATCCGTCGGTATGGGTTCCACGGGCTCTCTTACGCCTATCTCATGGAGGAGCTGGAGCGGATCGCCGGTTCGGAGGAGGCCCGGGGACGGGTCGTCCTGGCGCACCTCGGCTCGGGCGCGAGCCTGGCGGCGGTGCGAGAATGCCGGTGCTCGGACACGACGATGGGGTTCACGCTCGCATCCGGCCTGGTCATGGGAACGCGCAGCGGCGACCTCGACCCAAGTTTGAATGCGTTCCTCGCCAACGCCGAAGGAATGACACCCCAGCAGTTCACCGCATGGTCAACCAGGAGTCGGGCCTTCTGGGAGTCTCGGAGACAAGTGCCGACTTGCGCGACCTCGTACCCCGGCGTGAGACCGACCTCCGCGCGGCCGAGGCGTTCGACGTCTTCTGCTACCGTGTGAAATTGGGGGTCGGTGCCATGGCCGCGGTCCTGGGAGGGCTGGACGCGCTCGTCTTCTCCGGCGGCATCGGCGAGAATTCTCCCGAGGTCCGTCGCCGCGCGTGCGAAGGGCTTGAATTCTTGGGCATCGCCCTCGACGACGGGCGAAACAGGTCGGGTGAACCGATGATCTCCACCGACGCGAGCCCGACCAGGGTCCGAGTGATACCGACCGACGAGGAGACCATGATCGCGAGAGAGACAATTCGCCTCGCGGTCCCGACCTCATGACCCCCCGACCCCGATCGCATCAACCGCGATGATCTCTGTTATGGAGCGGACAGATGGACGCAAAGCCGACGATCCAAGCAACAGACAAGGCTGCCGTGCCCTCGGGCAATTCCCAGGTCAATGCGGCACCGCTGTCGACGGACGAGCTCCGCAAGCTCGACGCCTACTGGCGGGCGGCGAATTACCTCTCGGTCGGGCAGATCTATCTGCTCGACAATCCGCTCTTGAGGGAGCCGCTCAAGCGTGAGCACATCAAGCCGCGTCTGCTCGGGCACTGGGGCACGTCGCCGGGCCTCAACATGCTTTGCACGCATCTCAACCGGGTCATCAAGCGTCATGATCTGGACATGATTTACATCATCGGGCCGGGGCATGGCGGCCCTTCATTGGTCGCTCACGCCTACCTGGAGGGGACTTACAGCGAGGTCTACCCGGAGATCGGCCAAGACGCCGATGGGATGCAGAAGCTGTTCAAGCAGTTCAGCTTCCCGGGAGGCATCCCCAGCCATGTCGCGCCCGAGACGCCGGGTAGCATTCACGAGGGCGGCGAGCTTGGGTACGCCCTCAGCCACGCCTATGGGGCGGCGTTCGACAACCCGGATCTGATCGTCGCCTGCGTCGTCGGCGACGGCGAGGCGGAGACTGGACCCCTCGCAACCGGCTGGCACGGCAACAAGTTCCTCAATCCAGCCCGAGACGGATGCGTACTCCCGATCCTCCACCTGAACGGCTACAAGATCGCCAACCCCTGCTTCCTCGCCCGCATCCCGAAGGACGAACTGCGGAAGTTCTTCGAGGGCACGGGCTACAAGCCGTACTTCGTCGAGGGACACGACCCGGCGGCGGTCCAACAGCAATTGGCTGGAGTGCTCGACACGGTGGTGGCAGAGATCAAGCAGATCTGGGCTGACGCCCGTACCAAGGGCGTCGTAAAGCGACCGGCGTGGCCGATGATCGTCTTCCGCACGCCGAAGGGCTGGACCTGTCCGCCGGAGATCGACGGCAAGAAGTGCGAGGACTACTGGCGCTCGCATCAGGTGCCGATGGGCGACATGGACAAGCCCGAGCACATTCGCATCCTCGAACAGTGGATGAAGAGCTATCGGCCCGAAGAGCTGTTCGACGCGGAGGGGCGGCTCAAGCCCGAACTGGCCGAATTGCCTCCGAAGGGCCACCGACGGATGAGCGACAACCCGCACGCCAACGGCGGCTTGCTGCTCCGAGACCTGAAGATGCCGGATTTCCGCAACTATGCCGTCAAAGTGCCCAGCCCTGGGGCAATCGACGCCGAATCGACCCGCGAGATGGGCAGGTTTCTCCGGGACATCATGAAGCAAAACCTGGACAGCAAAAACCTGCGCCTGTTCAGCCCCGACGAAAACAACTCGAACCGTTGGCAAGACGTGCTTGAGGTGACCAACCGCTGCTACATGGCCGACATCTACCCGGAAGACGACCACCTGTCGCCGGACGGCCGGGTGATGGAGGTGCTCAGCGAACACCAGTGCCAAGGCTGGCTGGAGGGATACCTGCTGACCGGCCGGCATGGGTTCTTCTCGTGCTACGAAGCGTTCATCCACATCATCGACTCGATGTTCAACCAGCACGCCAAGTGGTTGAAGGTGTGCCACGAAATTCCCTGGCGCCGGCCGATCGCGTCGTTGAACTACCTGCTCAGTTCGCACGTTTGGCGGCAGGATCATAACGGCTTGAGCCACCAGGACCCCGGCTTCATCGACCACGTCGTCAACAAAAAGGCCTCCGTCGTCCGGGTCTATCTGCCTCCGGACGCCAACACGCTGCTGTCGGTGACCGATCACTGCATGCGCAGCCGGAACTACGTGAACGTCGTCATCGCCGGGAAGCAACCCGCGCCGCAGTGGTTGACCATGGATCAAGCGATCAAGCATTGCGCCGCCGGGCTCGGCATCTGGGAGTGGGCCAGCAACGACAAAGGCGGCGAGCCGGACGTGGTTATGGCCTGCTGCGGCGACGTGCCGACCCTGGAGACGCTGGCGGCAGTCGAGTTGCTGCGCCAGCACCTGCCCGAACTCAAGGTGCGCGTGGTCAATGTCGTGAACCTCATGAGGCTGCAGCCGGCCAGTGAACACCCGCACGGGCTTTCCGACGCGGACTTCGACGCTCTGTTCACAAAGGACAAGCCAATCATCTTCGCCTTCCATGGCTACCCTTGGCTCATCCACCGGTTGACGTACCGGAGGACCAACCACAAGAACCTGCACGTCCGAGGGTATAAGGAGGAGGGTACCACGACGACGCCCTTCGACATGGTGGTCCTCAACGACCTCGACCGGTTCCATCTGGTGGAGGACGTGATCGACCGGCTTCCCCAACTCGGCTCCCGTGCAGCCTACTTCAAACAGGCGATCCACGAGAAGCTGATCGAGCACAAGGAGTACATCGAACGACACGGCGATGACATGCCGACGATCAGCGGCTGGAGGTGGGGGTTGGCGGGGGCGGCTTCCAAGGGGTCCACAACCACCGAAGGCGACAACGTCTAGGATGAAGTTCGAGCCCGGGCGCAGACTCGCGCCCAGCCGTCGTCAACTGAAGGAGAGTCCATGGCATCCGAGTTACCGCGATTGTTCCTCGCCCGGCACGGCGACACAGCCTGGACCGATTCACGACAGCGCACCGGCCGGACCGATATCCCATTGAACGCGGTCGGCGAGGATCGCGCCCGCCAATTCGGTGAGCGATTGAGGCGATTCTCATTCGCGTCCGTCTTCACCAGCCCCCTTCAGCGCGCCTCGAGGACTTGCGAACTCGCCGGCTTTGGCGCGGTCGCGAAGGTCGATCCCGACCTGGTCGAGTGGGATTACGGGCGCTACGAGGGGCTGGTGCTTCGGGAAATTCAGAGGGAACGGCCCACCTGGGAACTTTTTCGTGACGGCTGCCCCGAAGGCGAGTCCCCCGAAGACGTCGCCGCCCGAGCTGATCGGATCATCGCCCGCGCCATGAGTATCGAGGGGGATGTTCTCGCATTTTCGAGTGGACACATCATCAGAATGATCGCGGCTCGATGGCTCGGCCTGCCGCCGAGGGCTGGGCGTTTCTTCTACTGCCGACCCGCGAGCGTCGGTGTGCTCGCCTTCGAACACAAGAGCCAAGACGAGCCAATTATCAGCCTCTGGAACCAGGTTGCCCACCCGCGGGAGTAAGTCGAGAAGACCATGGCCACTTGGTCCCGGGATGCGGGACCTGTTGCGGAAGGGAGCAGGGTCGTGACGGTCGCCAAGCAGATCCAGCGCGGTTCCCCCCCCAGTGCCTCCGCCGAGAGCATTGTCCGAAGCTATCCCATGGGCGCCACCGTCATCGAGGGGGGCGTCAACTTCAGCCTGTTCTCGCGCACCGCAACGGGGGTTGAACTCCTGCTATTTGACCGGGAGGACGACGCCACTCCGTCTCACGTGATCCCGATCGATCCAGTGACCAACCGGACCTACCACTACTGGCACGTGTTCGTGCCAGGAGTACCGCCGGGACAGATCTATGGCTACCGGGTCGAGGGTCCATCGGCCCCCGAGAGGGGTCTGCGGTTCGATCCCGTCAAGGTCCTGATCGACCCTTACGGCCGGGGAGTTGTCATCCCCAAGAACTACGACCGCGAGGCCGCGAAACAACCGGGCGACAACACGGCGACGGCAATGAAAAGCGTGGTGGTCGATCCGAGCGCGTACGACTGGGAGGGAGACCTCCCGCTGAGCCGGTCCTCTTCACGCACCATCATTTACGAGATGCACGTCCGAGGATTTACGCGCCACCCGAATTCCGGGGTCACAGAGAAGTCCCGCGGCACGTTCGCCGGGCTGATCGAGAAGATTCTCTATCTGAAAGGACTCGGGATCACCGCCGTGGAGTTGCTGCCTGTATTTGCGTTCGACCCACAGGCGTGCCCGCCAGGTTTGGTGAACTACTGGGGTTATCAGCCCGTGTCCTTCTTCGCGCCTCACCCGGCCTATAGTTCGCGTCGTGACTCTCTCGGCCCCGTCGATGAATTCCGGGACATGGTGAAAGCCCTCCACCGGGCGGACATCGAGGTCATCCTCGACGTGGTGTTCAACCACACCGCCGAGGGGGATCACACGGGGCCGATGCTCAGTCTTCGCGGGATCGACAACCCGACCTACTACATCCTCGAAGAGGGCGGCTCTCGATACGCCGACTATACCGGTTGCGGGAATACCCTGAACGGAAACCAGCCGATCGTCCGCCGGATGATCGTGGACAGTCTGCGGTACTGGGTCGAGGAGATGCACGTCGACGGCTTTCGGTTCGACCTCGCATCGATCCTGGCCCGCGACCACTCGGGGCGTCCGATGCCGAATCCGCCGGTCCTCTGGGATATCGAGTCGGACCCAGCGCTGGCCGGCACGAAGCTCATCGCCGAAGCTTGGGACGCCGCCGGGCTCTACCAGGTCGGAAGCTTCGTGGGCGACGCATGGAAGGAGTGGAACGGCCGCTTCCGCGACGACGTTCGCGACTTCCTGCGCGGCGCGCCTGGGACTGTGCGGCGCGTCGCGGACCGGATGGTAGGAAGTCCCGAAGTCTACGGCCACAAGGAGCGCGAGGCCGAACAGAGCATCAACTTCGTCACTTGCCACGATGGCTTCACGCTCAACGACCTCGTTTCCTATAACGATAAGCATAACGAGGCGAACGGCGAGAACAACCGCGACGGCGCCGACGACAACCGGAGCTGGAACTGCGGAATCGAAGGCCCGACCGAGGACTCTGAGGTCGAAAGGCTGCGTGATCGCCAGGTAAAGAATGGTCTGACTCTCACACTGATGTCGCTGGGAGTCCCTATGATCTTGATGGGGGATGAGGTCCGGCGCACGCAACAGGGCAACAACAACGCCTACTGCCATGACGACCCCTCCGTCTGGTTCGACTGGTCGCTCTTGGAGAAGCACGCCGATGTCCATCGATTCGTGAGCCTTCTGGCCGCGAGGCGATCGCTGCGAGACGTGGGGCACGAGCGTCAACGCGTGAGCCTCAATACCTTCCTGCGGGAGGCGAACAGGGCCTGGCATGGCGTGAAACTGAATGAGCCGGATTGGGGCGATTCTTCGCACAGCATCGCCCTGGGCGCAGAGCTTCGCAAGGAGGGGATGTTCTTACATTTCATCCTTAACGCCTACTGGGAGCCGCTCAAGTTCGAGTTGCCGGTCGTCGGCGAAGGGGCTTCATGGCGACGCTGGATCGACACGGCCCTCGATTCGCCGAACGACATCGTCCCCTGGCAGTCGGCAACGACGATCGCGGGCAACAGCTATCAAGTCGGAGCCCGCTCGGTCGTGATGTTGATATCGACGACCCGGGCCGACGCGAGTTCTCCTCCAGAAACAAATTCGTAGTTGTTGACGGATAGACTCGGGCCACCGCCGAGTAGCCGAGATCGTTTGAATTCACCGAAGGTGTTGATTGGAGGGCTTCGGATCGT
The DNA here is from genome assembly GCA_052148775.1 of Isosphaeraceae bacterium. Taxonomy (GTDB): domain Bacteria; phylum Planctomycetota; class Planctomycetia; order Isosphaerales; family Isosphaeraceae; genus CAVZRC01. Next base: position 11,935 of record JBKQHM010000258.1, read on the forward strand.
GAGCAATGAAAAGGGATCTGCCGGGGCCTCCGATACCGTCTTGCTGGGCGACGAGGACGCGACGGTCGCTGTACTTTCGCAGGCCGTCCTCGGCCTGTGGGAGGTCGTCAATAACCTCACGCGTCTACGACCGACGCGTCGGCTGCGCTACCGCGTCTCCATCTTCGGCTCGGCCCGGACCGATCCCGACCACTGGGTCTATGCGGCCGTCCGCGACCTGGCCGAGGAGTTGACGCGCCGGGGCTGCGACATCGTCACCGGCGGCGGCCCCGGCTTGATGCAGGCAGCGAATGAGGGAGCCCGGCTGGCGGGGGTAGACCCCAACACGAGTTCCGTCGGCATCCGCGTCGACTTGCCCTTCGAGCAAGAGGTGAACCCGTTCGTCGGTCAAGTGTTCGAGCACCGCACGTTTTTCTCACGCCTGCACCATTTTGTGCTCGTTTCCGACGCCTTCGTCGTGGTGCCAGGTGGGATCGGTACCGTACTCGAGACGATGATGATCTGGCAATTGCTTCAGGTGCGAAAGCTGCACAACACCCCGCTCGTCATGGCCGGCGCGATGTGGGCCGAGCTGGTCGAATGGGCCAAGAAGTCGATGTTGCGGCCTGAAGGCTCGCTAGCCAGCCCCGAGGATTTTGCCATTCCGATCTGCTGCCAGACCGGCCCCCAAATTCTCGACATCCTTCGTGAACACCACGGCCGTTGGAAAGAGAGCCAGGAGGCGACATCGTGACTCGACGCACAACAGCCCCCGTCGTGTCCCCGCAAGCCCCGGGTGACAAGAACAACGGCCTCAGTGACCTGATCGCCCGGTACGGGTGTGGGCCCGTCGGTTTCACAGGGACCAACGACGCGCTCTACGAACGAAAGCTGGTCTTCGACCACGTCGTCGCGCCCGAAGATGCCAGGCCCCGCGAGCAGTTCGAGGCCATTGGCGCGGCGATCCGCGACGTGCTCTCCCAGCGATGGGTCAGGACCCAGCAGCAGTACGACCGGGCCAATCCCAAGCAGGTTTATTACCTCTCGATGGAGTTTCTGATTGGCCGGTCGCTGGCGAACAACATAACCAACCTCATGCTGTCGCCGGTGGTCGACGACGCCGCCCGGGAGAAAGGGTTGAAGCTCGCCGAACTCTTCGAGCAGGAGCCGGACGTCGGGCTCGGCAACGGCGGGCTCGGCCGCCTTGCGGCCTGTTTCATCGAGTCCCTGGCAACGATGGGGATCCCGGCCATCGGATACGGCCTCCGATACGATTACGGAATCTTCCGCCAGGAGATCTGCGACGGCTCGCAGGTCGAACACCCCGACCATTGGTTGAGTCGGCCGGATCCGTGGGAGGTGGCGCGCCCGAACGAGACGGTCGAGGTGCCGCTCGGCTCCAAGTTCGAGTCCCACGGAGGAATGATCTCCGTGGACCGTGGCCAGGCTATGCATCTGCTCGGGATTCCGTACGACCGGCCTGTGGTCGGTTACGAAGGACGGACGATCAATACCCTCCGCCTGTGGCATGCCGCAACCCCGGACGTTTTCGATTTCGGCGAGTTCAGCGGCGGCGATTTCTTCGGCGCGGTGTCGGACCGGGTCATGGCGGAGACGGTCAGCCGCGTCCTTTATCCGGACGACTCGACGCCCCGGGGCCGATCGTTGCGGTTCATTCAGGAATATTTCCTCGTCGCTTGCTCTCTGGCCGACATCATCTCACGGTTCCTTCGCCGCGGGAACGACTGGCCGGCACTCGCGGACAAGGTCGCGATCCAGCTCAACGATACGCACCCGGCGATGGCGGTGGCCGAGTTAATGCGAATCCTGCTCGACCGGGCGAAGTTCGGCTGGGAGCAGGCATGGGACCTCACCGTCCGCACACTGGCCTACACAAACCACACGCTGCTGCCGGAGGCCCTGGAGAAGTGGCCGGTCGAACTGTTCGAAGCCCTCATCCCCCGGCAGTTGGAGATCATCTACGAGATCAACCGGCGATTCCTGGATACCGTTCGTGCGGCGCATCCCGGAGACGAGGCGAAGGTTGCGGGGATGAGCCTGATCGAGGAGACGCCTGCCCGCCAGGTCCGGATGGCAAACCTTGCGATCGTCGGGACACACAGCACGAACGGCGTTGCGGCCATTCATTCGGAATTGCTACGAACGAAGACGGTCGCCGACTTCGCGGCGATGTTCCCGGAACGGTTCAGCAACAAGACCAACGGCGTAACTCCTCGCCGCTGGCTACTGCTGGCCAATCCGAACCTGGCGAAGCTTCTTACCGAGGCGGCCGGCGACGACTGGGTCACTGACCTATCCCAGTTGAAACAGATCGTCCCGCATGCCGATGACGCCGCCTTCCTCGACAGCTTCCTGGCAGCGAAGCGCGCGGCGAAGGTCCGGTTCGCGGACTGGATCAGAGCCCGGCAGGGAGTTGTGCTCGACCCGGACTCCATCTTCGACACGCAAATCAAGCGGATCCACGAATACAAACGGCAACTGCTAAACGTGCTGCAGGTGGTGGTGTGGTACAACCGCCTCCGTGCGAATTCTGCCCTCGACGTCCCGCCTCGGACGTTCCTGTTCGCCGGCAAGGCGGCCCCGGCATACCGGCTCGCCAAGCTCATTATCAAGCTGATCAACGACGTCGGCTCCGTCGTCAACCTCGACCCGGAGGTTCGGGGCAAGCTCCGGGTGGAGTTCCTGCCGAATTACTCGGTCACGATGGCCGAGCGGCTGATCCCAGCCAGCGACGTCTCCGAGCAGATCTCGACCGCGGGCTACGAGGCCAGCGGCACGAGCAACATGAAGTTCATGATGAACGGCGCCCTGACCGTTGGGACCCGCGACGGCGCGACCATCGAGATCGCCGAGGAGGCCGGCGGGGAGAACGTGTTCCTGTTCGGTTTGACCGCCGAGCAGGTCGCCAATTCGCGGGGGTGGTATAATCCCCACTGGCACTACGAACACGAGGATGAGACCCGTCAAGCACTCGACCTCATTTTCTCAGGCCACTTCAACCGCCGCGAACCCGGGATTTATGACCCGATCCGGGACGCCCTGCTGACCCAGGGAGACTACCACATGCACCTGGCCGACCTGGCGTCTTACACCGCGACCCAGTCGCGCGTTTCCGACCTCTACGTCGATCGTCGCGGCTGGGGCCGCAAGGCCATTCTCAACGTTGCCCAATCCGGAAAGTTCTCGAGCGACCGGACGATCGCGGAATACGCTGAGGCGATCTGGGGAGCGACTCCCTGTCCCATTGGCGAGTGAGGTCGCGACATGCAGCAATTGCCCCCATCATCGTCGCAGATGACACACTCACATCAAACTGGAGAGTGATTTATGAAGAAAATTCTCTGGACCCTCGTCCTGATAGGGCTCCTGGGAGCGGGTTCGGTGGCCGCGTGGCGGTGGTGGAAGCTCTCACAGGTGAGCGCCCTGCCGACCGGCATTGTCTCCGGGAACGGCAGGATCGAGTCTGTCCAGGTCGATGTGGCCGCCAAATACGGTGGGCGCATCAAGGAGATCCTTGCGCGTGAGGGAGACTTGGTCGAAGAGGGACAGGTCCTCGTCAAGATGGACACCGACGAGCTTCAGGCCGAGCTCGAGAAGGACAAAGCGAAACTCGCCGAAAGCGAACAAGCTGCCGCCGAAGTCAAAACCGAGATCACGAAAGATGAAAGCCAACTGAAACTGGCGGATGTGGAATTCAAGCGCAGCAAGAGCCTGTACGAACGCAAAGTCGCCGCACGGGAGGAGTACGATCGGTACAGGACCCGCCTGGAGACGGCGAAAGCCTCACTCGAAGGGTCCAAGGCCAAGCTGAATACAGCGAACCAGTCCATCAACTCGGCAGCGGCGGAAGTGAAGCGAACGCAGGTGAAGATCGACGATGCCACCCTCAAGTCGCCCGTCAAGGGGCGAGTACTCTACCGGCTCGCCGAGCCGGCCGAGGTCGTTCCGCTCGGCGGGAAGGTCTTGACGCTCGTCAACCTGAACGACGTGTATATGGAACTGTATCTCCCCGCGCAAGAGGCCGCCCGAGTCAAGATCGGGGCCGACGCCCGAATCGTGCTCGACGCCCGGCCCGAATACGCCGCGCAGGCGAAAGTCAGCTACGTCTCCCCCGAAGCCCAGTTCACCCCGAAGCAGGTCGAAACGCGCAGCGAGCGCGACAAACTCATGTTCCGCATCAAGCTCCAGGTGCCACCTGAGCTGGTGCTCCCCTACATCGAACGCATCAAGACCGGAGTCCGGGGCATGGGCTACGTGCGCCTCGATGATGCGGCCGTCTGGCCCGAATTCCTGGAACGGCGTTTTCCTTCCAAGCCCTGACCGCGGGGATTCCGATGCCGACCCTGACCAAACCCGTCACGAGCATCACCGACCTCACACACCGCTACGGGAAGACGCGCGCGCTCGATTCCGTGGCGGCCGAGATCCCGTCCGGTTGTATGGTCGGCCTGATCGGCCCCGACGGCGTCGGTAAGTCGACCCTCATGGGGATCATCGCCGGCGCGAAGAAGATCCAGTCCGGGAAGGTCCAGGTGCTGGGCGGCGACATCGCGGACCGCCGGCACCGCAACGCCGTTTGCCCGCTAATCGCCTACATGCCTCAAGGGCTCGGCAAGAACCTGTACTTCGAGCTGAGCGTCTTCGAAAACATCGATTTCTTCGCACAACTTTTCGGGCTCGCCCGCGCGGAGCGCCGCAAGCGGATCGACGGACTCCTGAAGGCGACCGGGCTCGACCCTTTCCCGAACCGGCCGGCCGGGAAGCTGTCGGGGGGCATGAAGCAGAAGGTCGGCCTCTGCTCGTCGTTGATCCACGACCCGGACCTGCTCATTCTCGACGAACCCACGACGGGTGTCGACCCGCTCTCCCGTCAGCAATTCTGGACGCTCGTCGACAATATCCGCGCCGGCAGGCCGGGGATGAGTGTGCTCGTCTCGACGGCCTATATGGATGAAGCCGATCGCTTCGACTGGCTGATCGCGATGGATGCCGGGCGGATTCTGGCCACGGGCACTCCTCAAGAACTCAAGCAAAGGACGGGAACCGATAACCTGGAAGAGACCTTCGTGGCCCTGTTGCCCGAGGGGAAACGTGGCTCGGGGCGGCGTTTGACCATCCCTCCTCGTGTCCACACCGACGCCGAGCCGGCCATCGTGGCCAAGAACCTCACGCGCCGCTTCGGAACGTTCACTGCCGTCAACGCGGTGAACTTCACGATCGAACGCGGCGAGATCTTTGGCTTCCTCGGCTCCAACGGCTGCGGCAAGTCGACGACCATGAAGATGCTGACTGGCCTCCTGCCCGCGACCGAAGGAGAGGCGATACTCTTCGGGAAGCCCGTAGACCCCAACAACAACGACGCTCGCATGCGCGTCGGCTACATGTCGCAGGCGTTCTCCCTCTACGGCGAGCTGACGGTCGCCCAGAACCTCTGGATCCACGCCCGCCTCTATCACCTGCCTCCCGAGTCGAGGCGATCCCGGATCGACGAGCTGGTCCAGCGCTTTGGGCTCGCGCAGTACGTCGACGACCTCCCCGAATCGATCCCACTGGGCGTGCGCCAGCGGCTATCGCTCGCGGTGGCGATCATCCACGACCCAGAGATGCTGATCCTCGACGAGCCGACGTCCGGTGTCGACCCGGTGGCACGCGACGAGTTCTGGGAATTGCTGATCGAGCTTTCGCGCGAAAAGCAGGTCACGATCTTCATCTCAACCCACTTCATGAACGAGGCGATGCGCTGCGACCGCATCTCCTTGATGCACGCGGGGGTCGTGCTGGCGTGTGACACCCCGAAGGCCCTCATGGCCGCGCGGGGGACGGACGTTCTGGAGGAGGCATTCATCGGCTACATCGCCGACGCCTCGAATGAGGCGAGCAAGGGGGACCAGAAGGCGGCTGAGCCGGTCCAGACCGAGACGCTCGCCCCTTCAACTATCCAGGGCAAGCACCCTGCGGCGCAGTCCTCCTTCAAGCTCGGCCGCCTCTTAGCCTACAGCCGGCGCGAGACGCTCGAGATCCTGCGCGACCCGGTGCGGCTCGCATTCGCGTTCGTCGGCTCTTTGGTACTGATGCTGGCATTCGGGTTTGGGATCACGACTGACGTCGAGAACATCCGCCTGGCCGCCCTGGACCTCGACCAGACTCCGGAGAGCCGGGCGTACCTCGCCGAGTTCGAGAATCCGCCCTCGTTCCTCCCGCAGCGCCCGCTCCTCAGCCAGCGGGAAGAGGAACAGAGGTTGCGGGCGAACGACATCTCGCTGGCGATCGAAATGCCGACGGAGTTCGGTCGCAACTTCAAACGAGATGCGAGTCCGGAGGTCTCCGCCGTGGTCGACGGGGCCAACCCGTTTCGCGCCGAGACCATCAAGCAATACGTCACCAGTGTGAATCAGCTTTTCGCCACTCGGAACCCCAACGCCTCGCCCGGCGCCGAGACGTTGCAGCGCCATGGCTCGATCCAGTCGCGCTACCTCTACAACCCGAGCTTCGAGAGCGTCTATGCCATCGTGCCGAGTATCCCGCCGATTCTCCTGATCCTGATCCCGGCCATCCTCATGGCGGTGAGCGTCGTGCGAGAGAAGGAACTCGGCTCGATCATCAACTTCTACGTGACGCCTACCACGCGGCTCGAGTTCCTGCTGGGCAAGCAGCTTCCGTACATCGCGATCGGGATGATCAATTACGTGATCTTGATGCTCATGGCGATCATCGTTTTCCAGGTGCCGCTCAAGGGGAGCGGCCTGACGCTGACGCTCTGCGCATAGCTGTACGTGACCGCGACGACAGGGATCGGCCTGCTGGTCTCGACCTTCACGCCCAGCCAGGTCGCCGCGGTCTTCGTTACCGCGATTCTGACCATCCTGCCGACGACCCAATTCTCGGGACTGCTGCAGCCGGTCTCGACCCTGGAAGGACGTGCGCGCGTCGTGGGCTCGCTCTGGCCAACGACTTACTACATGCACGCGAGCGTCGGGGCCTTCACGAAGGCGCTCGGTCCGCGCCTGCTCGCGGGCGACGTCCTGGCTCTTGCCCTCTTCATCCCGGTGTTGACCGTGCTGACAGCCACCGCCCTCAAGGGCCAGGAGTCGTGACCATGAAACAGTTGGCCAATATTTTCTGGCTCGGGACCAAGGAGCTGCGGAGCCTCCAGCGCGACACCGTGCTTGTGTTCTTCGTCATCTATGCATTCACGTTCGCCATCTACACCCAGGCGAAAGGAACGTCGTCTGAGGTCCACAATGCGTCGATCGCTTTCGTTGACGAGGACCAATCCACGCTCTCGAAGCGGCTGTTCGAGTCGTTCTACCCCCCGCGATTCAAGCACCCGCAAGCGATCAAGGCCGACGAGGCTGATCGGTTGATGGATAACGGGAGTTTCATGTTCGTCGTGGTGGTGCCCCCCCACTTCGAAGCCGACGTCCGCGCGGGCCGCGGGCCCGAGTTGCAGGTCAACATCGACGCGACCGCCATGCAGCAGGCGAGTATCGGCGCCGGTTACATCCGGAATATCCTCACGGATCAAGTCTTGAGCTACCTCAGGCGGTCGGAGAACAAGCCGGAGGTCCCCGTCTCGGTCGTCGTCCGCAAGGCCTATAACCCCAACGGCGACACGTCGTGGTTCACGAGCATCGTGGCCATCATCAACCAGGTGACCACGCTCACGATGATCCTGACCGGTGCGGCGCTGATCCGCGAGCGCGAGCACGGGACGATCGAGCACCTGCTGGTCATGCCGCTCTCGGCCTTCGAGATCGCGCTCGCGAAGGTATGGGCGAACGGCCTCGTCGTCCTCGTCGCCGTGACCGCCTCGCTCTTTCTCGTCGTACGGACGATCCTCGCGGTCCCCATCGCCGGGTCGCCCGCACTCTTCCTGGTGGGCGTGGTCCTCTACTTGTTCTTCGGGACCGCGCTCGGAATCTTCCTCGGGACCATCACCAGGTCCATGGCACAGTTCGCGCTCTTGATCATCCTTCTGATCATCGTGCTCCAATTGTTGTCGGGCGGAAATACACCGATCGAGAGCCAGCCCCAGTGGATGCAGCGCCTCACGCTGGTCCTCCCTTCGCGGCATTTCGTCGCGTTCTCGCAGGCCATCATTTACCGCGGTGCCGGCTTGGACACTGTCTGGCCAGAGTTCCTCGCGGTTACCGGAATTGGACTCGCGTTTTTTGTGACGAGCCTAAGGTTGTTCCGCAAGTCGATCGCCGTGAGCCGGTAAGCTATCGAAAGCGCATCGGCTTTCAAATATAAGATATTGATCTTAATTGGATGCCATAGTTGACATCAGGATTCGGCCGATGCACGAGAGGTCGGGGGCGAGCACAATGACGCGTAGAGAGAAAGTGAGGAACGTGAGTTTATTGGTCCTCGGCGCATTCGTCGTCGTAGGAACCGGCATGGCGTATCGAGCCTTCGTCGACCGGTGGGAGGGCGATCCGAGGGGCACCCTGATCGCCGCCGCATTCGCAGGGATTGCTTTCTTCGTTTCGACTGTCCTGACCTTGTCTTGGGCCGAGAGACGAGAAGACTTGAAGAGGCGGAAGCCTCCGAATTGACGGCTGGCAATACTTTCCCAGTACCTCCACCAGGACGATCAATTGATATTCGACCGCGAGCCGCAATTCACCGACCGTGGTAACTGCTTGAGGGATCGCGGTTAACACGGTGCTCGGCTGGTTCGTCATCCCGAACTACGGCGTCATCGGCGAGCGCCTGATCGCTCGAGAGCCTGCCCGGCGACGCCAGGCGAAAAGGGTAGAGGCGAAGCTATGAACTGGGAGCAAAGATATCGGCTGCGTCACGCGACCCGCACCTCCCTCGTGCCGTGGGCCGCCGCTTCCCTTGTCGCGGTGCTCGTCTGTGCTCCCGCCGTCCGCTGGCTCGACCGGGCGACAGGCTGGGGGCTATTCCACTTCAGCCCGGACGGTGCTCGTGCCGTGCTTCAGGCGCTCGCGGGGTCGATGTTGACGTTCATCGTCTTCGTCCTCTCGGCGCTGCTCATCGTGGTCCAGCTCGCCATCGGGCAGCTCACACCGCGGGTCATCGCGATCGTGTTCGCCAGGCCCGGAGTCAAGGCGGTCCTGGCAATGCTCACGTTCAGCTACGTGTACACACTCTCGGCTCTCGCCCGGATCGAGGACCGCGTCCCCGACCTGCACGTGAGCCTCGCGGTGATTCTCAACCTCGCGTGCGTCGGCGGATTCTTCCTGTTCGTCCAGCAGCTCTCGAGCGGGCTGCGTCCCACGTCCGTGATGCAAGAGGTCGCCCATCTTTGTCAGGACGCGATCCGGGAACTCTACCCCGCCGATTACACGCCCGGACGCATAGAGCAGACTGCCCGCGATTTACTTCCGGCGGCTCCCGTGCGGATCGTCAAGACATCCCGCCGGTCTGGGGTGGTCATGGCATTCAGCGCGACGGATCTGGTCCGGCTCGCCATCGGTGCAAACGCCGTCATAGAACTTGTTCCGGAGGTCGGCGATTTTCTCGCCACAGACGACCCGCTCTTCCGGGTTTTCGGCGGGGATCGGCCGATCTCCGAGGACGCGCTGCGCGGGTGCGTCGCGATCGGGGACGAACGGACCCTGGATCAGGACCCCCGGTTTGCGTTCCGAATCCTTGTCGATATTGCGATCAAGGCCCTGTCCCCAGCGATCAACGACCCGACCACCGCGGTGCTCGCGCTCGACCAGATCCACCACTTGCTCCTCGGGATTGGCCGTCGGCAGCTCGACGACGGCCAGGACCGGGACCGGGAAGGCGCTCTGAGGCTCGTCTACGTCACGCCCGCATGGTCCGATTATGTGCTGATCGCCGTGAGCGAAATCCGCCAGTACGGTGCCGGAAGCCTGCAAGTCGACCGCCGGCTCCGAGCCTTGCTCGACCACTTGACGGAGGTGTTGCCCGACGAGCGGCGGCCGCCGCTCCGGGAAGAACTCCGCCTTCTGGACTGTTCCGTCCAACGCGGTTTCAGAGACGAGGAAGACACGAAGCGTGCCGGGGTCGACGACTACCAGGGCGTCGGAGGCAATACCATGAGACACCGATGAGAGCCCGACTCGATCAACCCAAACAGAGGTCGGCCATGAAGCCCAATGGTTGATACGCTCAGACCCGTGAGCGGTCTCTAATAGCGGCGGCAATACGATGGAAATGCGGGGGTGGATTGAAGCCTATCCACCATCACTCATACATGGCTGCACTTGCTGAACCGAATTGCATAAATATGAGGCCATTTATGATCATAATGACAGAGTTAGGCTTTATCACGTAGGCGGGTTTTTTCGTGCGCCCTTGGGAACCGAACGAGGGCGACCAGTACCTCAAGCACGAGCGCACCGGGAAACCCCAATGCTCTCCCGCGAGGACGAAGTAATAAACGACGGCCGCTGCCGGAGCGATTGGTCGAAAGGGTCCCAGTTTTCGCCCCCCCCGAACCAGCGGGATTCTCGGCTTCAGAGTGACGACCTTGACTTCTCCGTTCGTTAGTGAGCCCCTGATCGGCTTTCATCGTAGCGACAGGGGGCCAGGGCGTTGCGGAGACTCGGGTTTGATCGCATTCATGTGTCAGCTCAGTCGCTGACGTTGCAGTCTTGGACCTCCGGAGTGATCGACCATGAAAGTCCATGCGGCAGCCCTTGGATTCCTGGCACTCTTCGCAATCCTGGGCTTGGTCGCGGCCCAGAACCCCCGGACGCGAGAGCCCGACCGGGCAAAGCCCGGCGAACAGCTCGCGGCATCACAGGACAGGGAGCCTGACGTCCGTGCCATCACAGAACTGTTCGCATCTTTCGTCAAAACCTATAACTCCAAGGATCCCAAGGCCCTCGGCGCGCTGTTCACGCCAGAGGCCGAGATCGAGGACGAGGACGGCGATATCACGCGGGGCCAAGACGCCATCGTCGCCCGCTTCGCCGATACCTTCGCTGGGAGCGAGGCTGGCACCCTTGCCGTGAACACGGAGTCGCTGCGTTTCCTGGGAACCGACCTTGCCATCGAGGAGGGGACGGCGTCCCTCACGGTTAGCGCTGGAGCAACTCCGCAAACCAACCGGTACAGTGTGATTTATGCCCGCCAGGGTGGTCGCTGGCTCCACGCCAGGATCCGCGACGAGCAGCCCGATGAGGTTTCGCCGCACGAGCAGCTCCTGCAACTGGAATGGATGCTCGGCGAGTGGGTCAACGAGAGCGACGACGGGATCGTCAAGACCCACTGCAAGTGGTCGGATAACGGCAACTTTCTGCTCCGGGAGTTCGACGTCAAGGTTGAGGGGCGCATCGCCCTGAGCGGCACCCAGCGCATCGCCTGGGACGCTCAGCGGAAGCAGTTCCGGACGTGGGTCTTCGATGACCGGGGCGGCTTCGCCGAGGGGTTGCTGTCGCGCGACGGCGACCGCTGGATCAACAAAGCGTCGGGAGTCCGCTCGGACGGACAATCGGTCTCAACCACGAGCGCGTTCACGGCGCTCGGCAAGGACCGGATCCTCTGGGAGACGCTGGAGCGAACGATCGGCGGCGAAGTCGAGCCTGGCACCGATCAGTACTACCTCGTCCGTCGTGCACCGCTCCCCCGCAAGTGATCCCAGACAGTCGGCCTTTATCCGGTCATCCGAGACATCAGCTCCAGACTCCAGGAGAAGAGCGATGGTACCCCGACCTGTCAGATGGCTCCTATTCATAACACTAGCGTTCGCACTCGTGATTCCGCCGGCCATCGCCGGGCGTGGAGGGCGCGGTGGTGGCGGCGGCGGCCGAGGTGGCGGCGGCGGCGGCCGAGGTGGTGGCGGCGGCGGCCGAGGTGGCGGGGGAGGCGGGGTGTCGCGTGGCGGCGGCGGGATGGCGCGTGGCGGCGGTGGTGGGGGGGGCTTCTCTCGTAGCCCGGCGGTCAGCAGCCCCAGACCGGCTCAGCGGCCAGCGATGGCCGGCCGAACCGGCGGCCGCCCTTCGACGTCTCCCGGCAGGCCCGGGGGTGGTGTCGGCCGACCGGGAGCAGGCCCTGGCGCCGGCCGCCCTTCGACCCTTCCCTCGGGTCCGGGTCTGGGCAATCGACCCGGTGTAGGTGGCCGGCCCGGTATCGGCAGTCGGCCCGGCGTAGGTGGCCAGCCCGGCATCGGCACTCGGCCCGGTGTGGGGGGACAGCCGGGCATCGACAACCGCCCGGGAATCGGCAATCGCCCGGGAATCGATAACCGCCCGGGAATCGGTGACAACGTCAATCGACCTGTTGAGCCGGGTAACGGGGCTCGACCACCCGCTTACAACGACTGGCGTGGGGCGTACTGGGGCTACCATCAGGGATGGGCCAACGGTTACTGGCACGGCTACCACGACAACAACAACTGGGGATGGGGCTCGTTTGCCGTTGGCGCCGCGGCCGGTGTAACGACCTGGGCACTCGGCTCGTCCTTCTATAACTGGGGCTATGCCAGCTACGCAAACCCCTACTACGCCGCGGAGACGGTGGCGCAGCCGATCGTGATCGAGCAGACCGTCGCCGGAGGTGAGCCGCTGACGGTGACCGTGCCCGCCTACACGTATGATTACAGTCAACCCATTGACACGCAATCGGCCCCGCCGCCGACGGAATCCGCTGATCCCGCCGTCGCGAAATTCGACTCGGCGCGAGCCGCCTTCGGAATCGGGGACTATGCCGGCGCACTCCAGCTCACCGATGAGGCGCTGAAGGTCCTACAGAACGATGCTACCCTCCACGAGTTCCGGGCACTGGTCCTCTTCGCAGTCGGTAAGTACGACCTCGCCGCGGGGCCACTCTACGCCGTGCTGTCGGTCGGCCCCGGCTGGGACTGGACAACGATGGCTGGTCTCTACCCGAACATCGACATCTACACGAGCCAGCTCCGCAAGCTGGAGGCGTTCGCTTCCGCCAATCCGAATTCGACGTCCGGCCGTTTCGTTACATCAGCGAGTCGCAGCCCCCGATGGAAGCCATTCAGGAGTTCGAG
>JBKQHM010000259.1:0-2596 GCA_052148775.1 Isosphaeraceae bacterium
GTCATCAAGGAGAACCGCGAGAGCTACCACACGGCCAAGATGCTCGAGACCGTCGTCAATAGCCGCTTCCACCAGTCCGAGGGCGGGCATCAGAAGGGTGTGGCGACCGGGAAGACCGCCAGCTACCTGGTCCTGAAGGTGCCCGCGCTGTACCACCAGAACCAGCCGCGCTTCTTCCGGGTCGTCCAGCTCTTGCCGATGGTCGACGGGCCCGAGCTGCGAGTGCGACGCCTGGCCGCCTGGAGCAAGGAGCTGCTGGATCCCAAGACGGCCGGCGTGGCGGCCCTGAAGCTCGAGGGGCTCGGCAACGGGTCGATCGAGGCCCTCAAGGAGGGCCTGAAGAGCACCAATGACCAGGTCAAGTTCTTCTCCGCCGAGGCCCTGGCCTACCTCAACGACACCTCGGGCATCGAGGCCCTGGGAGACACGGTGATCCGCCATCCGGAATTCCGCGTCTACGCACTGGCCGCCCTGGCCTCGATCGATCAGGCCGCGTCCCACGTCCGCCTGCGCAAGCTGATGGACGAGCCCGACATCGAGGTCCGATACGGGGCCTTCAACGCCCTCCGGACGCTCGACCCGCACGACCCGTTCCTGGGCCAGGTCCGCGTGCTCAACGAGATCCGGCCGGATGAAGACGAAGACGAGCCGCCCGATTCGATGGCGGTCGCCATCGTCAATGCATCACGCCGACGCAACCGACCCCAGGATCCCTTCGCCCTCTACGTCGTCGATACCGACGGGCCCCCCCTGGTGCACGTGTCGCGTACCCGTCGCGCCGAGATCGTGATCTTCGGCCGCCAGCAGAAGCTGCTCCCCCCCATCGTCCTGGGCACCGGCCCGATCCAGTTCAACGCCGGCGACAACGACGATAAGCTGGAGCTCAGCAAGATCACCACCGGCGATTCCGACACCAAGCTCTCGACCTCGCTGGAACTGGCCGACGTGGTGCGGCAGACCGCCAACATCGGGGCATCCTACCCCGAGATCGTCTCCATCCTCGAGGAAGCCCACGCCCACAAGAACCTCCCCGGCCTGCTCGTCGTGGACGCCGTCCCCGCCACCAACACCGCCTATCTCGAAGCCATCATGGGCCGAGATACCACCGCGAAGCGCGACCACGCCGTCGATCGCGCCACCGCCGAGGGGCCGAGCCGGCCCCGATGGCGCCGGATCTTCAGCATCTTCAACCGCGATATCGACACCAACCCCACTCCAGCCCTGTCCCTCGAACCCACGCCTCGAACCAGTCCACCCGGAACAACCAGCCCTAACTCCGCAGCTTCACCCACCTCCGTCGCCAACACGGACGTGACGACCATCGAGGACGCCAAGAAAAGCACTACCGCAACCCCCCAACCGGTCGCCAAGATCGACGAGGGGGTACAGAAGACGTCGGCCGCCGCTTCCCCACCACCCCCGCAGCCACGCCGACGGTTCTTCGACTTCTTCCGCAAGGACGCCGACGACTGATGACCCGACTGGAGCGGACCGGCCCGCTCCTCGGAAGACGAGCGGGCGGGCCGATCCATCACGCTGAAAACAGGTTAAGTACAGACCATCTCTACAGAACGCCGCCGGACCCGGGACACCGCAACCGCCGGCGGGCCAGCAGGACCCCAAAGACCAACCATCCCCACACGCCGCCAAGCACTTACCCCGTCGCAGTGGTCCGGAGACGGCCTCAAAAAAAATGTCTAATTTCGCGGTCGACGACGTAAGTCATGTCCGTAACACACTCTTCACAGGTCCTACATCCCCGAAGATCGGCCTGCATGGTGAACCTGGTCCTGGCCCCTCCTAAAGTCGCACGCCGTGCGGTTCGAATATTAGTCTTGACGGTCAGGTTCGCTACGTCAGGGAGGCAAGCGACATCCCCCTTGAGGTAGTCCGGAACCGAGCCGTTCCCCGCACGCACCGGAGCGGGGGCTCTCGATGTTTGATCGGAGGGGAAACGGGCTAGCTGCCCGCGACTCCACTCAGGAGACCGGCGAGGTCTGTTCGTCCCGCGATCGATGGTCGGATTGGCCGGAGATCGTGGGATCGAGGGATCGGACCGTGCCCAGGAGGCGATCAAGGACTGGGGGCATGGTCGGGGCGACTTGCACGATGGCCGTCTCTCGCGTCGATCCGCGCGCAGTCTTGCGCCGCGTCTTCGCCGCCGGGCCGGGCCTGTGACCGCGCCGACAAGGTACCTATCCGGAGGGAGGAGGAAACCTCCGTGGCCTCGCACCTAAGTGGGCGAGTGGAGTCCTCGAGATGAAAAAAGTCTTTACAACCGGCCAGGTCGCGAAAATCTGCAAGGTCGCACCTCGGACGGTGAGCAAGTGGTTCGACTCGGGCCGCTTGCGTGGTTATCGAATCCCCGGCTCGCAGGATCGTCGCATCCCGCGGGAGCATCTCCTGCGGTTCCTCAAGGAGCACGGAATGCCCTTGGGCGATCTTGAAGCCGAGGTTTATCATAAGGTGCTGGTGGTCGGGGCTGATGCTCCGCTCCAGTCGATATTGCGTGATCATCTCCGCGAAACCGACGATTTCCGTATCGAGACGGCCGCCTCGGGATTTGAAGCGGGGATTCGCGCCGAGAGCTTTCACC
>JBKQHM010000260.1:0-8709 GCA_052148775.1 Isosphaeraceae bacterium
CGACCGAGACCCAGCCGCAGTATCAGCACCTGGAGGCGCGGCCCGGTTCGAACTACCGCCAGCTCTGGCTCAAGGGCCGGCGGATCCGGGCCGCGGTGTTCTACGAGGAGATCCACGGACCCGAACCGCGGACTCCCGAAGAACTCGCCAGAGACTACGAAATCCCGCTCGAGGTCATCCTGGAAGCCCTCGATTATGCGACGAGGAACCTGCCGTTGATCGAGCAGGAGCGGCAACGCGAAGCTGCCAGAATTCGCGCCCGGGAAATGAGGGAAGCCGGGCAAGTATGAGGTTCCTGGTCGACGAAAACTTGTGCGACCGGCGCCGGGGCTCACTTCTATCGGCTCAGGGGCATGATCCCGTCCTGGCCATCGATGTCGGGTTGCTTTCGGCCGCGGATCCTCGGGTGCTGATCTGGGCGATCGCGCAAGCTGTGCCAGTGGGGACCCGGGATCACGATGATTTCGAGGATCTGCATGACCTTCTCATGGCCGGCGGAGGTCATCATCCGGGAATCCTCGTCGTCCGTTTCGACAGCGACCCGCGCAACAATATGACCGACCGGGGGATCGCGAACGCAATCACCAAACTCGAAGCGTCCGGCGTTCCCATCCCCGATCACATTCACGTGCTCAACCAGTGGCGCTGATCACCCTCACCCCTTGGAGCTGCAGCGTCTTCCTATGACAAGGACGCGGGATTTCGAGGGAAATCTACCGCGACCCTCTTCGAGCCAGCACGGCGCGCGCGGGACCGGTCCCACCAACAATCAGCAACGTCGCCGATTCCTCGCCCCGGGGCTTCAGCCGGGCGCGGAGGGCCTCCGGCGTGAGATCAACGCCACGCACCTTGATCTCCAGCGTCCCGACGCGATGCCGCTCGATCATCCGCCGCAGGTGCTTCAGGTCCATCGAGCAGACGTCCCGCACGGCGAAGGCGGCCAGGAACGGAGTCTCGATCGGATCAGCCGAAGTCAGGTAGTCGACACCTTCGGAGACGCGGGATATCCCATGCGCCCGCGCGAACCCATCGAGCAGCCCGGCGCGAATGAGCGACGGGTCGGGGTCGTAGATCCACGACGAGAGCGGGGAGACTCCGGCCAGCGTTGGGCGCGGGTCTCCCGACCCCGCCCCGGCCAGCGTTGGGCGCGGGTCTCCCGACCCCGCCCCGGCATCCCGGTCGGTCCAGGTGACGCCCTCGGGCAGCCGGGTCGCCCGGCGACGGCAGCAGGCCGCCTCGCCGAACCAGACGGTCGCCTCCTTGCACTCGCCGCGCAGGCTGATCAGCTCGACCTCGAATCCCGGCCCGGGGAAATGACGCGCGAAGTCGGCGGCCGGGCTGAGTTTGATCGCCCCGGCGGGGACCCTCCGGACGATTGACTCCCAGACCGAGGGGCCCGGCGCATAATCCTCGAGCGCCCGTGCCCGCCGATCGCCGATGGCCCGTCGATCCGGGTCGAGATGGACCCACGCCCCGCGCGGGATGGCGAAGGTCTCCGCCAGTGCCCGGACCGCCAGGACCCGCTCGCCGACGTCGTAGACCTCGGCATTCCAGGCAACGCGCCGGCACATCCCCGGATCGAGGTCGACGGCCAGAACGCGCGAGTGCGCCGCCATCGCGATCGCATCGCCGCCGATCCCCGCGCAGAGATCGACCACGATCGGAGAGGTGGCGAACCGCTCGGCCTTGTGGCGAGCGACTGGCTCGGCCGTCGATTGCTCGACCCCGATCGCCTCGACCCACATCCGGTCGCCGCGCTCGAACTTCTCGGCGGCCTTCCGCCGCGCCATCGCCAACCGGACCGCGGCGGCGACCGCCTCCGGCGCGGCTTGCTTCCGGAATCGGACCAGGTCCGCCGGCCGGATCGACCGGACCGACGCGACCTCGGTGAGCAATCGTCGCCCCGCGTCGGTCGTCAGGACCCGGTACTCCTCCTCGACGGCCGAACCGTTCTGGACTCGTGCCCCGGGAGGTTCTGCAATAAAATGATGGGGTCGTCGCATTGCGAGAAAGTACCTGCGCCGGTCGGTGCGAGCCCTGCGATCCGACTTCGCGATTCGAGATCAATTTAAATTCAGAGTGAAAACCTTTTTGGAATCTGGAATCTGCAATTTGGAATCCGCGATCCTTCAAGGATCGCGGCCGGGCCATGTGAGGGAGACGATCTTGTCCGAACACCGTGAGCGTCCGATACCCGAAGTCCCCTCCATTGTGCGCGAGCCGCTCCACCTGGGCCAACTGCGGATCCCCTCGCGCTTCTTCCTGGCGCCGCTGGCCGGCTACACGAGCCTCTCCTTCCGGCTGGCCGTGCGGGGATGCGGCGGGCTCGGACTGGCGACGACGGACCTGGTCAACGCCCGATCGTTGATCGAGGGGCGCCGACGCGCCCTCGAGCTGGCCGAGACGTGCGACGAGGATCGTCCGCTATCGATCCAGATCTACGGGGCGGTGGCCGCCGAGATGGAACAGGCCGCCCGATGGGTAGAAGCCCGGGGCGTGCCGGCCGTCGACATCAACATGGGCTGCCCGGTCCGCAAGGTAGTCAAGGGGGGCGGGGGCTCGGCGTTGATGTGCCAGATGGATCGCGCGGTGGACCTGGTCGGCGCGGTGGTCCGCTCGGTGCAAATTCCGGTCACGGTGAAGATGCGGCTGGGCTGGGACGACGAGTCGCTGACGGCCCCGGCCCTGGCCCGCGCGTTCGAGCAGATCGGCGTGGCGGGCGTGATCATCCACGGCCGGACTCGGGAACAAGGATTCAAGGGCTCGGTGAACCGCGAGGGGATCCGGGCGGTGGTCGAGGCCGTCGATCGGATGCCGATCGTCGCCAACGGCGACATCCGCAACATCGCCGACGCCGCCAAGACGTTCGCGGAGACCGGCTGCGCGGCTGTCTCGATCGGCCGGGGGGCGCTGGCGAACCCCTTCTTCTTCCGACAGCTCGACCGATGGGCCCGCATCGGCCACCCCGGCGAGGACCCGTCGTATGACGAGCGGATCGACCTGATGTGCGACCATTTCCACGGGCTGGTGATGCGCCGCGGCGAGCGATTCGGCTGCTTGCAGTTCCGCAAGATCTTGAAGTGGTACTTCCACTTCACGCGGATGCCCCGCCCGCTGTATAAACGCCTGCTCAACCTCTCCAGCCCATCGCTATTCGACGAGGTCATCGCGATCGCCCGCGCCGAGGGCCCGGATTCCCCGATGCCCAGCCACTACGACGCCGAGATCCCCGTCCCGTCCGGGGCGATCGATAAGTGGTGAGGAATGGACGCTGGACAGGTGGAAATCACGGCGGCGGACCCTGGAATCCGGGCAGATGACCAACTACCATGACAAATGTCACACTGGGCCCAAGTTCCGATCCGATCCGATCGCAGGGACCGCGCGATGTCGAGCAGCATATGGTCGCGCGGAACGTTTCCGAGCCTGAGGGCCCTCGCAGCGTCATTGCCGGGGTCTCGTTACGTCCCGCCGATTGTGGCGGCGCTGGCCATCCTGCTCGCCTTGCCGTCCCTGGGGACCGGCTTGCACATCGATGATTATTATCATCGAACGATCCTGCGCCCCGGGTCTCCCCATCGCGACCTGCTCGGGCCGCCCGCCGAGATGTTCCGGTTCTTCCGGGGCGACCCGGCGCGGACGGTCCGGATCATGGACATCGGCGCGTTCCCCTGGTGGACCGACCCGACCTTGAAGGCCGAGTTTCTCCAGGCCCTGACGGTACTGACCCACAGGCTCGATTACGCGCTCTGGCCCGATTCGCCGGCGCTCATGCACGCCCAGAGCTTGTTCTGGCTGGGCACGGCGGTCGCCGCCGCGGCGGCCTTCTACCATCGGATGCTCGGCCCGAAATGGGTCTCGGTCGTCGCCGCCCTGCTCTTCGCGGTGGACGACGCGCGCGGGACGACCGTCGGATTCATCGCCAACCGCAACGTCCTGATCGCGGCGACCTTCGGCCTGTCGGCCCTCGTCTGCCACGACCGATGGAGGCGCGGGGGCTCGCGGCCGTCGGCGTTCCTGGCGGTGTGCTTGCTCGCCCTCGCGCTCTTCTCCAAGGAGGAAGGGATCGGGACATGTGCCTATCTCGCCGCGTACGCCCTGTTCGCCGACCCGAAGGGCCTCCGGAGCGGCTGCCTGGCGATGTTACCTTATGCCGGGTTGGTCGTGGGCTGGCGGGCCCTCCGGGGGTCGTGGGGTTACGGCGTGCATAACGTCGGACTCTACGTCGACCCACTGACGGACCCGGGACCTTTCGCGTCGGCCGTGGCCGACCGCGTGCCGCTCCTCCTCTTCGGCCAGTGGGGCCCGATTCCGGCCGAAACCGCCGTCGTGCTGCGGCCGCCGCTTGCGAACGTGTTCTGGTGGACGGCCGTGGTCTTCATCGGTCTCCTGATCATCGCCGTCGCGCCATTGCTCAAACAGAATCGCCTCGCTCGGTTCTGGGCCGCGGGCATGCTCTTCGCCTGCATTCCCGTCTGCGCCACTTTGCCGATGGACCGGCTCCTGACTTTCGTCGGCATCGGCCCATTCGGCCTGCTCGCTCAGTTCTGGGCGTTCGTGTTCGACAGGTCGGGCGGGGCCCCCTCGAATCCCCGGTGGCGAATCCCGGCGCGTGCGCTGGCCTGGTTTTTCGTGGCCGTCCACGCGGTCGGTGCACCGCTCGCCTTTCCCTTGCGCGCGACCAGTCCCCTGGGCCCATGGTGGGTCGAGGATCGTCTCTACGTCCGCGCACCGCTGGGCCCGGAGATCGGAGGAAAAACCCTCGTCATCGTGAATGCCCCGAGCGTTGCCCATGCGGGCTATCTCACCTTTCGAGAGGCGGAGAATGGCGGGCTCATCCCTCGCCTGACCCGCGTCCTCGCGCCGGCGGTCCCCGGGGTGAGCATCCGCCGCCTCGACGAGCACACGCTCGAAATCAAGCCCCGGTGGGGCTATCTCCAGATGGTCCTGGACCGGGTCTTCCGCAGCGAGCGCCGGCCGATGGCGCCGGGAGAAGAAGTGAGGCTGACGGGTATGACCGCCCGGGTCACCGCCATCACCGCGGATGGCCGACCGGCCGTGGCCACGTTCCGGTTCGACGAGCCTCTCGAGTCACCGTCGTTCGTCTGGCTCTGTTTCCGCGGCGACCGCTTCGAGCCGTTCGAACTCCCGGCGGTGGGCCTGGAGACCGAAATCCGATTCGATTGGCGGACCGTCTTCACGCCCCCCGGTCCGGGGCGCAATGGGACGGGATCGCGATAGATTCGCATGATACTATTTTCGCACCTGTCCGATCGGACGATCATGACTCAACCTCCTGGGTTCGGCCCTAGCGATAAGCGGGGATGCCGAGCCGCACTCGGTGGACCTTGACGGCGTCCGGTGATCGGCCCAGCAGCTCGGCGATCGTGTTGTCGGTATCGCTGCCGAGCAGAGCGACCTCGGCCTTGGTCCATCGGCGGAAAAAGGGTGGGATCCCGAGCTGCTCTCGTTTGGACTGAACGCACGATGCCGTCCGTCCCAGCCTGCGAGCGATCTCGGGATCGCTCGCGGTCCCGAGTAGGCCGATCTCCTCCTCCTTCCATCGAGGGAGTGCGGATGGAACACCGATCTGCGTTCGCTTGATGCGCACGGAGTGCACGGTCCTCCCCAACTTGAGAGCGACCTCGGGATCGCTCGCGGTCCCCAGGAGTTCGATTTCGGCATCCGTCCAGCGATTCGGGATGCGCGGGATACCCAGGCGCCGGCGTTGGTCGAAGACGACGTGCCTGCTGAGACCCAGGATCTTGGCAATCGCCGAGTCGGAATCGGTCCCGAGCAATGCGTTCTCCTGCTCGGTCCACTCGTGGCGGGGCGGCAGGCCATATTTCTCGGGGTTCTCCCACATTTTTCGCGACCGCTCGGACTGTCCGCGTTTCCATGCCTCGCTCTTCGGCCGCCGGGCGACCTCGCGTGCCGCGGCCCTGAGGTTGGGGTGCTGCGGCCGTCCCGCTCGCATCGCCGAGAGCTTGGCACGTACCTCGGCCGACCCCATGGCTTCCCTGGCCGCGGCCCGAACTTCGGGCGTCAGGGTTTCGACCGCATAGTCGATGCGCAGACGCCGGCTCCCCAAGGTCATGCTGGGGACCCCCAACGCTCGTCGCCATTTCCAGACGGTCTTCGTGCTCACGCCCCAGTGGTGGGACACCGCGATCACGGATTCCACCCGGACCGCGCGGATCAGCTCCCCGCACAGGATGAGGGATCGCGGTCGCCGGGCGCGGGGCCACTGGATGCGCCCCTCTGATATCCCGGTTACCTTGACTTCCCGCCCTACGTATTCACATGGCAGCTTGTCGCCCACCCGATATTGCGGGGGTCGATACGGACCATAGAGAAGCTTGAACCGCTCGGAGTCGATCATGACCGGTTTCCAGGTGGGTGTGGAACTTCGATGACAAGAATGATCGTCCAGACGACCGATCTCGATTATGCCGACCTTTCCCGCCATCCGAAAGCCGGTCGTAGGCCCTCGACAATCTCGACGTTTTCGACGCCGGCGCCGACGCGCGAGCCGCGGCGGAAAAGGCGGAGGATGCGGCCGTAGTCGTCGGGCTG
Source organism: Isosphaeraceae bacterium (assembly GCA_052148775.1). Lineage (GTDB taxonomy): Bacteria > Planctomycetota > Planctomycetia > Isosphaerales > Isosphaeraceae > CAVZRC01. The sequence continues at coordinate 6,577 of JBKQHM010000260.1, forward strand.
GTCCGTGTCGGAGACGCGGTCGCCGTCGGGGCCGGTGATCGGTTCCGCCGGGTATCGATCGATGACCCGATCCAACGCCCGGAGGGGAAAACGGGGCCGGAAGCCGCCCGGCCTCCACCTGTTGTCCCCCGGCCGAACTCGGCCGGCTCGAACAGTGGGACGCGGAACGCCTCCCGACCCTGGCTACGTCCCCGTTCCGTCTCCCAGCCGCCAGATCGGAGATCGAAGGGGACAAATTCGATTTCTGTCGAATGAGAACCAGCATGTCAACGGGTCGGTGACGCGCGGCGGCAGGTCGGTTGTGCGGTCTGGGAGGTGCTGGTGGACAGGCCGCCAGGCCGGGGCGCCCGAACGTGCGATCAAGCCGACTCGACCGATGTGGCCGACGCGTCGCGAATGGCCGAGATCCGGCCGAGGATGACGGGGAAGGCCAGCAGGTAGAGCCCGGCGCCGACGATCCAGACCAGGCCGGGGACCGAAGCGGGCGAGGCAGCGTAGATGCTGGTGGCGGCGATCGGCCCGATCACCTCGGTCAAACTGACGATACTGACCAGAGTCCCCTGCAACTCGCCCTGGCGATCCTCGTCGACCTGCCGGGAGAGGAGCGACTGGAAGGCCGGCAGCGCGATCCCGCCGACCGTGAACAGGATCAGGACCGGGAAGACCATCCATCCCTTCGTGACCATCGCCATCGCGACGAACGCCGACGTGTCGGACACGACCCCCATGATGATCGCGCCCCGCTCGCCGAGGCGATGGGTCGCCGGCCCGGTGAAGAACGCCTGGGCGACCGCGTGGAGGATGCCGAACGCGGCGAACGTCAGGCCGACCATCCGGACGTCCCATCCGAACCGGTCCTCGCCGTGGACGATCCAGAGCGACCCCGGGATCTGGCCGATCAGGTGAATCAGGAAATAGATCGTCAGGAGGGGCATGAGCGTGCGGCTCCCCCGCATCGAGGACAGCGCCGCGAACCGGTTCCGCGGCCTCGGCTCGCCGGTCGCCCCTCCCGTCACGTGGGACTCCGGGAGCGCGAAGAACCCGAATATCAGGTTCAAGCCGTTGAACAGCGCCGCGACCAGGAACGGGTAGCGCGGCGATAGGCTGCCGACCAGGCCGCCCAGGAGCGGGCCGGCGACGAACCCGAGGCCGAAGCAGGCGTTCATGTATCCGAACCGCCGGGACCGCTCGTCGGGGTCGGAGATATCGGCGATGTAGGCGGTGGCGACGGCCACATTGGCCCCGGTCAAGCCCGCGAACACCCGGCCCAGGTAGAGGACCCACAGGACCGGCGATAGCCCCATGATCAGGTAGTCGACCGCCGCCCCGGCCAGCGACACCAGCAGGACCGGCCGGCGGCCGAAGTGGTCGCTCAGGCGGCCGAGTACGGGCGAAAACAGGAACTGCATGAAGGGGTAGATCGCCATGAAGTAGCCGTAACGGCCGGCGATCCTGGTCTCGTGCGACAACTCGCGGAGCAACGACGGGATGACCGGCAGCGCCAGTCCGATCCCGATGGCGTCGAGGGTGACCGTCGCCAGGATGACGATTAAAGCGCGATTGACCAAGACGACTCCCTTTTCCATGGCCGGTCCCGGACGGATCATTCCGGAAGTGCGACGGTCCCACCGCCCCGGACACCGATCGGGCCATCCAGGTTCGGCGCGCCGGAGAAATCGAACGCGACGGGAGCGATCCCCGCACAATGACACCACTTCCGTCGATGACCGAGATCCTCCCGCCACGCAGAGGGAGTCGGGGTCAGGCCAGAGGGAGTCGGAGTCAGACCAAGGAAGTCGGAGCCAGACCACAAGGAAGTCGGAGTCAGATCAAGTTCCCGGTTATTAAAGGAAGTCGGAGTCATAAAGGAGGTCGGAGTCAGACCAAAGGAGGTCGGAGTCAGACCAGGTTCCTGGTTATTTAAAGGAGGTCGGAGTCAGACCAGGTTCCTGGTTTTTTGAGGCGAAAAACCAGGAACCTGGTCTGCCCCCGTCCGATGTGGTCTGCCCCCGTCCGATGTGGACCCCGTCCGAGGTGGGTCTGACCCCGTCCGATGTGACCCCGTCCGATGTTAAAAGAAGGGCCTGGTTCAAACCTGGTAGGAGCTCACGGGTTGGTGTCGCTGGAATCAAG
>JBKQHM010000261.1:0-3611 GCA_052148775.1 Isosphaeraceae bacterium
GCGGCCGAGTGTGACAGTGCCAGCCAGCGCACTTCCTTACAAGCATTGTGATAAATCTCGCTTAACTGCTCGGCCACTATGAAGCAGGCCTCCACATCATCTTTCAGGAAACGAAGAAAGTCATCGCGCTTGACGAAATTGACTTGGCAGGGATCGATCGTCTCCGCCGTCATTCCTCTCCACACTAACCCGAAGCGTCAGCGAGGCTTGCCGCAAATCCTTGCGGCAGAATGGGAAAGACCCTCGCTCACGCTTCGGGTTAGTGTACGCGGCGGGGCGCGTAGGGCTTCTCGAACTGTCAACCTGCCGATCGGGTACTTTGGGACGATCCCCCACGCGGAGCGTGGGAACGAGTTCAAACCTTCCGCTGCCTTCAGCTTATGACTTATTCAACGGTATTGGGATTAGCCCGCCCCTCGGCGGGCGTTCGGCGCGAGGCCGGTCGAGAGATGGACGGCTCCGGCCGGCGCCGTGACCCTGAGATAGATCGTCATCGCCGTGGCGGCCCGGCAGACGAGGAGTTGCCTCACGGGGTCGCGATGCCAGGACACGCCGCTCGCCTGGCACTCGATGATCGTTCCCGCCGGGAACAACGAGTTGGGGACGAAGATCTCCGTCTCGCCGCGATCGGGGACGTGGTTCCATACGAATTCGAGGCGACGGGGACCGCCGGACGGGCCGCGGTCTTCGTAACGGAAGCGGAGGGGGGTGCCGGCGGTCGCGCGGGGGTAGGGGCGTGGTCGAAAGCTCGGGCGATGCTCGCCGGACGGGTGGATGATATTGAAATCCTCGGCATTCCAGCCGTCCTTCATCTGGGCGTTCCATCGAGGCGTGTAATTCCACTGGGCGCCGGAGGCCAGGCTGGCGTCGAGGCGGTCGTACACTGCGTCGATGTAATCGCCGGCCCGTACGGATTCGGCACACACGCCGAACTCCCCGAGGAACAGGGGGGTGTCCCATTCCCGGACCGTCTCGGTCATGTTGGTGAAGGCCCGGTTCATGCCCAGGGTCGTGCCGTGCCAGCGTCCCAGCACGACGGTGATCGGACGGTAGTAATGCGGGGCGTAGGCGACCGGCCCGAAATCCGGGCGGGGCAGTCGTGTCTTGATCCCGCAATTGGTCGAAAGGTGACCTTCCACGAACAGGATGGCGGAGGGATGCGCAGCGTGGATGGCCCGGGCGGCGTCGCGGTATAACGGCGCGAGGTCGGCCCGCTCGTCGCCCCAGGGCTCGTTCAGCAGGTCATAGCCGATCACGCCGGGCGAATGGGCGAAGATGCCGGCCACCCGGCCGACCATCGAAAGATAACGCGTTCGCACCCCGTGACGATCCGAGAAGAAATCGGCGAAGGACTTGTGCGTCGTGGGATCGGTCGCCATCAGGATCGCCCAGTTCTTGCAAGCCAGGCCGTTATCGGGCTTCGAGATCCGGCCGCGCGGCGAGACCGCCCAATGCGGGAAGCCGTCGCCCGCGCCTCGAGAGGCGAATCGCGAGAACCCATCCTGGTGGAAGTCGATGATGGTCGAGATCCCCCGCTCCCGGGCGGCCTCGACGACGGCGCGTATCTCATTCGCATACACGTCGTTGTAAACTCCTGGCACCGGCTCGTAGGCTTCCCAGAGGAAGAGCAGGCGGATCACGTTGAAGCCGAGGTCGCGCATCAGGTCGAGGTCGGCGGGTCCGGCGTTCGGGGAGAACGGGGGAACTTTCGAGTCGCCGGTGAGGTTCACGCCGCGAAGGATGACGACACGCCCTTGCCGATCCACGAAGTGCCGACCGGAGACCCGGAGCAGGGGTGCGTTGGTCGTCCTCAGGGGTGTTGGCGCGGTCAAGGCCATGGATGTCGTCAAAGTCGTTTCTCGAAGGGGCCGCTCCGGGAGTCCGGTGCATCCCGACGCGCAGAGCCATAGCACGAACCCGACGACGGGACGACGGAGCCGTCGGACCAAACCCGCCTTGCCGTACCGGGGAGATTCGCTATAGTCCTCGACTGCAATCCCGGTGCCATTCGCATGCCGCCGAGATGACAGACTGGCGGCATCCGTCGGGCGATCGACACGGACATTTCGAGACGCGGGCGGGGTCCGGCGCGCACCGGGATCGATCACCGCCGCGGTGTGGCTGGGCAGATTGCTGGTGGTCACGGGGGATCTCCATTCCACTTCGGATGGACGTCGCTTGGGGTAGGCGGGACGATACCGCCGGTGAGCCGGTGTCCGGGGGGGGCCTGATGAAGGGCCCCGCGTTGTCTCTATCCGCTGGGTATCTGGGAAAAGGGCTCGACGCTGTGCCACGGAATCCGGATTCGACCTCGCCCGGCGAGAACCCGTCCGCGCCGCGGGATGACGGCTCGGTAACGCGATGGATCGACGGGCTGAAACTCGGCGACCAGGACGCGGCCCAGGGGCTCTGGGAGCGCTATTTCGGGCGGCTAGTCCGGCTGGCCCGCGCGCGGTTGGCACGCTGTACCGGTGCCGACGAAGATGAGGAAGATGCGGCCCTGAGCGCCTTCGAGAGTTTTTGCGCCGGCCTGGCCCTCGGCCGGTTCCCCCGGCTGGCCGATCGCGAGGACCTGTGGCGATTGCTGGTCGTGATCACCGCGAGGAAGGTGTCGGCACAGGTCGACCGCCGTCGGGCATGGAAACGCGGCGGGTTGATGCTTCGGGCAGATGCGGGAGGTCCCAAACGCGACGGTGACCATCGGGACGACAACCGGCTCGCCGAGCTGGTCGGCCGCGAGCCCACGCCCGAGCTCGCCGCGATGATCGCCGAGGAGTTCCGGAGGCTGCTGGAACGGCTGGGCGACGATCAGCTCCGTCGAATCGCCCTGGAACGGATGGAAGGCTACACCAGCGACGAGATCGCCGAGCGGCTGGGTTGCGCCCGACGGACGGTCGCCCGGCGCCTCGACCTGATCCGGCAGCTCTGGACGGAGGAGTCGGAATCATGAGCCACCCGACACGTACCACGGTCCGTCCGGTACCGGCCGGCCGTCTTGTGACCGCCGACGCCCTCGATATCGACGCGGCCTGCATGCGATTCGAGGCGGATTGGCGGGCGGGCGCCTCGCCGAGGATCGAGTCTTTCATGGACGTTGCGACGGGACGGACCCGCTCCCTTCTCCTGCTCGAACTCCTGGCACTGGAGCTGGAGTTGCGCCGCGAATCCGGCGAAGAGCCGGCCGCGAGCGATTATCACGGTCGGTTCCCCGATGATCTGAACTTCGTCGCGGAGGCGTTCAGCGACTTGCGCCGCATGAGTCAGCCGTCGCGATCGGCCGAGACGCCCGGGGCTGACCTGGATTACGAACTCGGCACCGCCCGGCAGGTCGGCGACTACGTGCTCGTCGAAGAGATTGCCCGCGGTGGGATGGGGGTCGTTTACAAGGCGCGGCAGATCAGCCTGAATCGGATGGTGGCGCTGAAGATGATCCTCGCCGGGCAATTCGCCACCGAGGCGGAGGTCCGCCGATTCCTGGTTGAGGCCAGCAATTCCCGGGCTAGGGTTTTCTCTTTGACAGGTCGCTCCGTTTGGATTCTCATTTCGTAAAGCCCGTTCGCGAAGTGCTCCCCTGGATTCTCTATCTTGCCATTTACGCTACGGAGTGGCCT
>JBKQHM010000262.1:0-27718 GCA_052148775.1 Isosphaeraceae bacterium
GCCTGAATGCGACCACCTTTTCCTCGGGCACCGTGAAAGGGAACGGGGCTGGAGAAACGATCGCGCTGATCGAGATGTACCACGACCCGAACCTGGTCTCGGACGTACACACGTTCGACCAGGCCTACGGCCTGCCCGACCTGACGATTACCGTCGACAACGAAGCGGGTAGCCAGACGGACAACGGCTGGTCGCTGGAGGAGTCGATGGACGTCGAGTGGGCCCATGCCGTCGCCCCGGGGGCCAACATCCTCGTGGTTGAAGCCGCGCCGTCGAATTCGGACACCCAGGCCCTGGCGAATCTCATGTCGGCCGTGCAGACCGCGAGTAGCACGCCCGGTGTCGTCGTCGTGTCGATGAGCTGGGGGTTCAGCGAGTTCGCCGGCGAGACCGCCTACGACTCGGACTTCATGACCCCCGGCATCACCTACGTTGCTGCCAGCGGAGATGACCCGGGCGTGGATTACCCGTCGGCCTCGCCTTATGTCCTCTCGGTCGGCGGGACCACGCTGACCCTGGATGGCGCGGGGAACTACGTCTCCGAGACCGCCTGGACCGATAGTGGGGGCGGCTATAGCCAGTACGAGGCGGAGCCGAGCTATCAGGAGTCGGTCCAGCAGACCGGAGAGCGGAGCACCCCCGACGTCGCTTTCGACGGCGATCCCAATACCGGCGTCGAGGTGTACGAGACGCCGCCGACCGGCCAGGGCCAGGGGCAGCACCCATGGCAGCAGTCGGCGGAGGGGGCCTGGCAAGTGGTCGGCGGCACGAGCCTGGGCGCGCCGTCGTGGGCGGGGATCATCGCCATCGTCGATCAGGGCCGCGCCCTGGCCGGAGAGTCGAGCCTGACCGGAGCGACTCAGACCTTGCCCTCGCTTTATGACCTCGCGTCCGACTTCAACCCGGTCACCCCGACGCAGCCGGGCGGTGTCGTCAGCAATTTCCCTTGGGGTGGGTTCGGGGGAGGGGAGGGGAACTGGGGCTTCGCCTATGGCTCCACGACCGTGTCCGGTTCGACGGCCAATACCCAGACCGGCCTCGGATCGCCCATCGGCTCGCTGCTGGTCGATAACCTGGTCGACAGCACCACGGACGTGCCCTTGACCACTTCGACCACATCGACGGCTTCCACACCCACTCCAACGCCGATCCCGACACCGTCACCCACACCCACGGGAGGCAAGAAGCACCATCACCACAAGAAGGTCGAGCATCCGGCCAAGAAGGCGAAGATCCAGGTCCACGCGAAGACGACCCGGAGCAAGCACGTGGTCGCGCAGAATTCCGAGTCCGGCGAGGACAAGCTCCGTGGACACGATCACGGGGCCACTTGATCCGAACATGACCGATGCCGGATTTCCGTTGCGCGCCCCGATTTTGTGGGCAGTCCCGATGGAGAATCCCGCCTGGTTTCTCGCCGTCGGCCGCGCCGGGGGAATCGCCGTTTTTCTATTCTTCGCGCGCGCCCTTGGATCGCGTTTTCGTATAGACTTGTAGAGAGTCACAGGCACCATGAATTGCTGGTAATGATCCATCTTCCCCGGTTCGGCCTCCCTCAGTAAGAATTCTCGATCGCTCGAATCCTGCGTTCCCCTGGAGTCGCGTCGGAAAACTCGACTGGCTTTTGCAGGACTTGGCCCAGCAACGGATTGCGCTGCACTTGGAGAAGGTCAATCATGCGTAAGCGCCGTCGCCGCGGCATCTGTCTGCTCGTCGATCATCTCGATGATCGTTGCTTGTTATCGGGTACGGCCGGTTACACGCCCGCGGAAATCACCGCAGCGTATGGTCTGAACACCATTACATTCACCTCGTCGAGCGGGAAAACCGTCACGGGCGACGGGTCCGGCGAGACGATCGCCCTGATCGAGATGTATCACGACCCGAACCTGGCCTCGGACCTGTCCACGTTCGACTCGGAGTATGGGCTGGCGGCCCCTCCGAATCTCAACGTCGATAACCTGGCGGGTAGCCAAACGAACGGTAGCTGGGCCCTCGAAGAGTCGCTCGATGTCGAGTGGGCGCACGCGATCGCACCCGGCGCCAATATCCTGGTGGTGGAGGCCGCGCCCGCGCAGTCGGACACGCAGGCGATCCAGAACCTGATGACCGCCGTGAATACGGCGAGCGCGACCCCGGGCGTCACGGTGGTCTCGATGAGCTGGGGGGTCAGCGAGTTCGCCGGCGAGACCGCCTACGACTCGGACTTCACGACCGCGGGGATCACCTATATCGCGTCCAGCGGCGATACTCCCGGGGTGGATTATCCGGCGGCCTCGCCGAATGTCTTGTCGGTCGGAGGGACGACGCTGACCTTGAGCAGCTCGGGGAGCTATGTCTCCGAGTCCGCCTGGTCCAATAGTGGCGGCGGTTATAGCCAGTACGAGTCGGAGCCGAGCTATCAGGAGTCCGTGCAGCAGACGGGCCAGCGGAGCACGCCCGACGTTGCCTTCGTCGCGAACCCCGATACCGGCGTCGAGGTCTATGAGACCCCGCCATCGGGACAGTTTCCGTGGCAAACGGCTCAGGGATCATGGCAAGTCGTCGGTGGTACAAGCGTGGGGGCACCGTCATGGGCGGGCATCATCGCCATCGTCGATCAGGGTCGCAACCTGGCCGGCCAGTCGAGCTTGACCGGCGCCACACAGACCCTGCCGACGATCTACTCCCTCGCCTCGACCGACTTCAACACCGTCGCCGCTTCCCAATCCAGTAACCCAGGAGGCGGCATTGGCCGATCCCCGTGGGGTTGGGGTGGCAACTCTCATGCCGGCGGGACGACGACCACCGGCGCGACCGCCAACACTCAGAGCGGCCTGGGCTCCCCCAAGGGCAACTTGCTGATTAATGACCTCGTCGCCAGTACGACGACGACGCCCACTCCGACGCCATCACCGACGCCCACGCCCACTCCGACGCCCACGCCCACTCCGACGCCCACGCCCACCCCGACGCCCACGCCCACCCCGACCCCGACTCCCACCCCGACGCCGACTCCCACTCCGCCCCTGCCCCCATGGTTCCCCTGGGCGCCCTCACCGACGCCCACGCCCACGCCGACCCCGACGCCCACACCGACCCCGACTCCGACGCCCACACCGACCCCGACTCCACCCCCGTGGTTCCCGTGGTCGCCGACGCCCACGCCGACGCCGACGCCCACGCCTACACCGACTCCGACACAGACGCCGACGCCCACGCCCACCCCGACGCCGACGCCCACGCCGACTCCGGTGAGACACCACCATGGCCGCTTTGGCGGTTTGACACATCGAACGCTAGACGATACCGCGGTGGCCCACGTCAATCGAATCGTCGTACACCAGACGGCAACCACCCGGTCGGAGGCGAAGCCCGCGGAGGAGAAGGAGAAGGAGAAGAAGGCCAAATAGGTGGAGAAATCGGCTTCCAGGCAGTATGTGAACGGCCTTCATACCTCAGCAACTCGATAGGAACAATACCCCGGCTCGGCTCGCCTGATCGAGTCCGAGCCGGGGTTTTCCTTTGAGAGTCTGTCTCGGAAGTCTGATCGGCCGTCTCGTAGGGTGCTCTGTGAGCACCGAATCCGGCCGAGGTGACTTGGATCGGTGCTCACAGAGCACCCTACAAAGACCTTCCGAGACAGACTCTGAGGAAACCGACGTGTCGCCGGGCCAGGCCTACTCGATGGGCTCGAAGAGTTCGTCAGGGATAGCCACCTGGAAGTCGAGCAGGAAACGCATGACCTGATCGGCCTTGGAGTTGGAGGCCTTGCGCAGCACGCGGGTGGGATACCAGAACCCATTGGGCGAGCGGGCGACATCCGTGAGGATCCGGGTATCGATGTAGGCCGGTTTGAGCGCTCTCCCGTTCCAATTCCGGGGTGGAGGCGGCTCGAAGACGCCGATCTCGGACCGCATGGCGAGGTGATTCTTATTCGGGTCGATCCACAGGCGATATCGATCGGGTAACTTGGCATCCTGGAACCGGGACTCGCGCACCTGGAGTCGCACGGTGCCCGGCGGCCCATCGCTCGGGCTGGGATCAAGGAAGTATGCCCAGAACCTAACGAGGCTGTCCGCGTTGGGGTGGCCGATCAGTTCCGGCATCAGCTCCGGCCAGGGCATTCCCAGGTCATCGGCAATGCCGTAGATCTGTTGATGGGTGACTGACTCGCGTTCCGACACATAGGGCCGATCGGGAACGATCGACTTGTTGGGCTTGTACTTGTAAAGCCACAGATTGAGGCCGTCGCAGATGGCCTGCGGCTCGAAGATCAGGTCTTCCTCCTTCTGCTTCATGCCGGCCAGGTCGATCTCGATCGGGATTCGATCGTGGTCGAGGATCGCTTCCCGGGTCGTTGATCGGGGAATGACATGCTCGACTCGCCATTTTCGGCCCTTGCGCCAGACGCGTTGGAGATTCGCCGGGACCGCGGATTCGTCCCAGACATACGCACAATAATCGTCGAATCGCGTACGCCCGATCCTGAGCCCAGTCAAGAGCTGGTCGAGGCCCTCCTCGGGGAGGGGGCTATCGCGTTTGGCCGAAGCAGGCACCCCGAGCGCCCGGACGTCGGCGGGGCCGGTCGCGGGATAATCGCATATCAGATAGAGGGTCCCGTCGTCGGACGCGATCATCCAGGTCCGGGGCAATCCGGTCTTCCGGTCGACCACGATGCTCAGCTTCACGTCCGGCTTCTTGACGGAGATCCATCGGAGGGTCAGCTCGTATTGTTCCCAGATCTTGGCGGGTCCGCCGACGTTGCGGTGGCTCTCCGAGACGATCTCCGTGTCGGGGATGGGGGAGAGCTTGAATTGCTCGGCATTGAGGAGCTGGGCGAAGACTTCCAGCTCCTGGGCTGGACGCTGCGGACGTCCGCGATTGTACGCGTCCCGGAAGATCGTCTTCTCTTCGGCGATGTACGTGTCCTTGAAGCCTCCATCGATGTCCTCGAAATCGGCATCCGCGACCTCTTCGCCGCGTAGGTGCCTCCTGGCCAGGATCTGGTAACGGGGGCTAATCCAGCTCTCTTCGTTCAGGCCGTCGAGACCGGTTGCGATGATATGGACCCATTGCTGGTCGTGGAGGGTCTGCGCGATGGCGGCCCAGCCATCGGCCGGTCGTCTCGAGAGGTAAACCGCCACGAACAAGGCTGCCGCGATGAGGGCAGTCAATGCGGACAGCCGGATGAGCCCGACTCCCAGGGGTGCTGACTCGGGCTCGTCGGGACGGATCACGACTTCCGGTGGGAGTACCACCCGTTCGAGCAGGAGATGGCGCGTGCGGTCGATGTGTTCGGCGCGAGCCTCGACGCGACAATCGCCGGCCTCGGCGATCCAACCGCGGATCTCCTCGTCAAGGCTGCGGTCACTTGGGGTCGGCCGGCTCATATCGGATCCCCTGGTTCGATTGTGAGAAATAAGGGCGGAGCAGATCGCGTAATTGCTCGCGAGCCCGGGACAGCAGCGATTCAACCGCCTTGACCGATCGGCCGCTGCACCGGGCGATTTCCCGGACCGATGAATCTTCGACGTATTTCTTCAGGAGCACCTCGCGGTGGACCGGGTTGAGGCGCAGGAGCGCGGCGCGGATCACGTCGGCGCGCTCGAGGGATTCGAGCTGATCGGGCGGCGGCAACCCGGACGTCCCCAGGACAACGCCCCAATCGAAGATCGACCCGGAGCCGGCCGGTGATGTGCCCCGGAAATGTCGGGACACTCGATGGCGCGCGATGCCCATCAACCAATCGCGGAACCGTCCTGTGCGATGATCGTAGCGGTCGATGCCCTCGAGCGCGGCCAGCCAGACTTCCTGATGGATGTCCTCGGCCAGCGCCCGGTCGCCTCCAACCAGGTGGTAAACAAAGCCGAAGAGATCGGGGACGTGGCGGTCGTAGATCGTGGCCCAGGCGCCCCGATCACGCCTCGCCAGTGCCCGAAGGAGGCGGCGTTCGTCGTTCATCGCGTCTGACCCCGGGTGGTTCGGACGGCTACCCGGTAACCATTGCCTCGAGCCGCGAAAATCCTTCGCGAAACTTGGAGGGAATTCGAATCGCGAGGATCGCGGTGGGTCTCGACCCGACTCGTGTCCCCATTCCCGATCAGAACTTCCGACGACAGAGTCGGTCATCGAGCGGGTTGACCGAAACAGACGCTGAATGAATACGGGTTCGAAAAACTCGGGGCATCAGCCCCGAGTCTCGATTGGGATGACGCATTCCAACGGGCCCCCGGCGCAGGGCTCAGTTCGAGCCAACGACGAGGCGTCGAGTCGTGTTCGGATCCCCTTCTCGGGGATGAAACGACCCGTCCCGGGGAATCCACATTCGTTCGGCGATTGAAAAAGTCGTGCGAGGCCCCGATCTCGTGGGCCCTTCGAATGAGGTGTTATAACGAGAGGCGTCAGGATAAGGATAAGCTGACGGTTTCCAGCAAGATATGGTCGGCCACCGCCATCTGGGCGGTCGGTGTCACATCGAGGATCGACGTGGCGAATTCGACTCGACAAGCCACGAGGACGCATTGTCGCGCGGCTTCGTCCAGAACCCGGATCAGCTCTTGCACCTCCAGAGGTTTCGCGAGGAAATCATTCATGCCGACCGAGAGACACAACTCGCGCGATTCGGGTTCGGAATCGGCCGAAATGCCGACGATCCGCGGTCCCGACCCGGCTGCGCGTTCTTGACGGATTTGACGCGTTGCCGCCGGTCCGTCCATCACGGGCATCATCAAGTCCATCAATACCAGATCGAACTCACGTTGCCGGAGGAGTTCCAAGGCTTCCTGGCCGTTTTCCGCCACCTCGGCACTGCAATTGAGACTCCGAAGAACGAGCTGCAACGCACGACGGGTGCCCTCATGATCGTCGACCAGGAGGATCTTCAATTTCGGGCGTCCGCTCGCGTTTCCGTCATCGCATACCATCGAATCAGGCAAGGTGAACATCTTCGTCACCCCTTGGTGAGGACCATTGACTGGACACCAATCATCCACAAGTCCAATCCAATATGCCTAAGTAGGCCGAACCGAGTCAACAGGATTCTCCCTGATTCGCAACAGAACCTGGGTAGAAGCGGGATAACCCGGTCCTTTGGGATGTCCGGACCGACTCCAACATCGACATATCGTGACCGAGGCCAACCCAGAACAACCAATTTGATGTCGAATCCTCCCGGATCAGGGAAGGCCACAGTCAGTCAATGGGAGTCCTGGTCTCTCGTCAATCCAGATGTGCGCGTCCCTTCGCCTGGCTCATCACGTTCTCCAGGACGCCCTGGAAGGCCTCGGAAGAAATGCTGAATTCGCCGCGGAAGGGGTTATCCATGGCCGCAGTCAGGAAGACCAGGAGGGCGATGAAGGTCGCCAGCAACCCGACGAGGAGGGCGTGCATGGCCAGGTTGTCGGACCAGAACAGATAGGTGAGCGCGATATTCAACATGGCACCCACAATGACGACCGACCACAGCGCCGCTGGAAGGCCCGTTGGCACGGATTGGAGTCGTAGCCGACGCTGCTCCTGGACGGTGTCGAGCGAACGGAGCACCTCCCCCTGGATGATCTTCTCGCGCTCCGTGGTCGGCTCCAACTTCATCACCTCGTCCTCGATCCGGTCCAGCTTAGCATCGCCGTCCTCGAGCGCCTCGCCTCTCTTGTGAGCCGGCCACTCCTTCTCGATGACGATCCGGGTGTAATCGCGCATCATTTCTTCCAGCCGGCCCCGCATCGGCTGCGGGTATCCGTCCAGGTCCCGGTACAGGCTCGCAAGCGCCGCTGCCTCCGTCGAGACGGTCCCGTCGATATCCGTATAGTTCTCCCATGTCCCGACCGCGATCAGGCCCAGGGCCAATCCGTAGAAGACTCCGATCCCCGCGAAGAAATAACTCACCAGATCGTTACAGTTCCCCGAGGGACCGAGGAGCCTACGTACCAGCGGGCGGGTTGCGAACAATCCGATCAGCGAAACCAACAGGAAGACGGAGACAATCAAGAGGCAGAGCGTCCAGTTTTGCAGGTCGTAGATCCAGTAGAGCGTCATGGGTAGTCCCTCCCTTCTCTGCGTGCCGCCGAGCGGCCGATCATCCGTCAATCGCCGCGAACCTCGGGAGCATCTCCCGCGCTTCCCCCCGGGCCAGGTCGCGCGGCGAGCCAGTGTCGCTCGAGCCGAGCGATTCATCGAGCGTTCCTGGTTTGTCATCGAACCGATCTTACGATCGATCGTCCGAACTTATCGTTTTCTTCCGGGCGTCGCCATGCTTCACCTGCGCCCGCCCGTTCAGCTCGGTCGCTCATCCTCGCGAGGTGGGACGAACGCCAGGCCCGGGGTCGTGCTGAGGACGAGGGATTTTGCCGTTTCTCTGGGCGGTGGTCCTGGGATAGGATCGAACGGATGCGAGACCATCCCCGTCGACATTCCTGACACGCGATCGCGTGGATCGACGTAACGGCCCGGAGGGCTCGATGTCCCTCGAATTCAGGCCAATCGAGTTGAGGAGTGGCGCTTGAGCCCGCACAGTGAGCCGACATCTTCGAGTATCCCGAGCACCTTCCCGGCGACGAAAAAGGCGAAGGAGCGGTCCACGGAGACACACCCCGGACCTCGTGGCGATTCCCCGGCATCACCGAGATCGTTGGCCTGGCTCGCCGATGCGGGCCTTGTCGCGCTCTTCCTCGCCCTGACGTTCCTCCTGGGCGTGTTTCCCCTCAAGGATGCCGACATCTACTGGCACCTGAGGACCGGCGACTGGATCCGCCAGATGGGCCAGGTCCCCCGGACCGATCTTTTCACCTATACACGGGAGGGAGTCCCGTGGATCGACCTCCACTGGATCTTCCAGGTCGCGGTCAGTTGGTTGTACGAGCAAGGTGGCGTCGTCGCGCTCAACCTCGCCAAGTGTGCGGTGACCTGCGTCGCTGTGCTGCTGCTGGTGACATCACGCCGTCGCGAATGGCCGGTCTGGGTCATGCTCGTGGCCTGGCTCCCCGCCCTGCTGGTCCTCGGCGGTCGCATGTACGTCCGACCCGAGACCCTGACGTTGCTCTACCTGTCGATCTTCCTGGCCGTCGTCTCGCGTTGGGACCGCTATCCATACCTGACGCTGGCCTTGCCGATCGTCCAGGTCGCCTGGGTCAACTCGCAAGGGTTGTTCGTCCTCGGCCCGATCATCCTGGTCTTCGCGCTGTTCGATGCCGTCCTTAAACGCGGAGGGTTCGCGCTCGAGCGGCGTCGATGGTGGAAGATCGTGGGGATCGGGAGCCTGGCCACGTTCGCAGCCTGCCTGATCAATCCGTATGGCCTCGCCGGCGCCCTGTATCCGATCGAGCTCGCCGGGACCATGAGCAACCCGATCTTCTCCCAGACCATCGCGGAACTCACCCCGGTCCCGGAGTTCATCCGTCGTAGCGGGATCCGGAATCTCCCGTTGCAGCTCCACCTGGCGACCATGGCTCTGGGGGCGCTCAGTTTCGTGGTTCCGCTGTTCTGGCGCGTCGGGGTTAGATTTTTCGGCGCACGCATCCCCGCGGTTGACGTGCCGTCGGGGGGAAATACGAGCAAGCCGACGGGCAAGGCCAAGGGGCAGGGGAAGGTCCGCTCCCGGAAAGGCGAGAGCAAGAAGGCCGAGGAGGCGAGACGGACGAAGGCCGGGCCATCCGAAGCGGGGGTCGGCTGGCGGCTGAGCCCGTTCCGTTTGCTACTCTTCGCCGCGTTCAGCTTCCTCAGCCTCCAGGCGACGCGCAACAGCCACCAGTTCGCCGCGGTGGTCGGCTCGGTCACGGCCTGGAACTTCGGCGAATGGGCCGCAGCCATACGGCGTCGGCGTCTTGCCCTTTCGGATTTGGGATCGAAGCCGGCCCCGGCCTCGACATCCGCCGCCATGGGACCTCGGATTGCCGCGGCGGTCGCCATCTCCATGGTGCTCGTCTGGGTCGGCTCGGGTTGGTTCTACGAGATGACCGGCGAGAAACGTACGATTTCCCTGGGAGAGGACACGTTCTTCTTCCCCCACGAGGCAACGAGATTCGCCGGCCGCCCCGAGATGCCCGACAAGTTCCTCAGCTTCCACAACGGCCACGCCGCGCTCTTTGAGTTTTACCACGGTCCGGAACGCAAGGTTTATACGGATCCCCGGCTGGAAGTCGCCGGCGCGGAGTTCTACACGCGTTACCAGGAACTTGACAAGGCCATTCGCAACGATCGGGGATGGCAAGGAACGCTCGACCAGATCGGACGCCCGGTCATCCTGGTCGACCACGAATACAACGCAGCCCTCGGCGCGAATCTGTATCGCGACCCTCACTGGCGATGCGTCTGGTTCGACCCGATCGCGGCGGTGTACGTCCACGACACGGCGATCGAGGCGGTCCGGCAACATGCCGTCGACTTCGCGGCCCGGCACTTCCGTCCGGAGCCCTCGGCCGATCCGCGGAGTCTCCCGGAGCTGACGGCCTCCGCCATGGCGCTGCGCACCTATCACATGGCCATCATCACGACCAATGAAGAGCTCGCCCGGCCGCTTGCCTGGGTCGGGCTGGACGAGGCGCGTCGCATCATCCGGGCTGAACCCGACTCGCCCGACGGCTGGAAGGTGGCCGGCCAGATCGAGCTCTTCCGGGAACCGTCGCTGAACTCGCCACGGTTTCGGCTCCCGTTCGACCCGGTCTTCGACCTGTCGATCGTCCGGGCCACTTATGCCCTGCGACGCGGGTGGGAGTCGTCTGGGAGCGACTTCACGACGCTCTGGATGCTCAACCTGAGCTACGAGCGACGGCTCATGTACGAGGCCGCATTGCCGGCGACGGACCGGTTGATGTCGCTCTATCCGATCAATCAGGCCCAGCTCGCCATCCAGCTCGAAGCCGGCACGAAGCGGGCGGAGTACCTGGAGAAGCTGGGTACGGCACCGTCGACGAGCTGGCGAAACCTTGCCGAGCTCGACCCGATCATCACGAGGATGCTGTCCCAGGGTCGGGCCGAGGGCGCCGCGGACCTGCTGGAGAAAGCCTACCCGCCGGACGGGATTCCCTGGGCGATACTCGACCGCATCGCGACGTTGCGGTTGCACCTCGGGGAGCCCGCACGAGCACGCGCGTTGTGGCAGAAGGCGGCCGCAGGCCCCGAATCGGCGGTCGCGATGGCGTGGATCGGCGCGACCTACTTCGCCGAAGGAGACTTCGAAGCCGCTCGACGGTCCTACCTCGAGGCGCTCCAGACCAATCCCGAGCTCTTCGAAGCCTGTTACAGCCTGGCCCTCCTCGAGCAGGACGCGGGCGATGCGACGAAGTCCTACGAATTCGCCCGGAAGGCCATCACGATGGCCCCCAACGATCTCTCCCGCACCGCCGCGCGTAAGATCGCCGAGAGTGTCGCGGCGTTCGCGAGGAAGGCTCAAGCGCCGACGGCCGACCAGAAGCCGGCCGAAGCGGCACCGCGCTGAAGATCGTCAGACCTTGGCGACGCGTGCGGGCTTCTCGCGAGAGGCTTTCCAGTCGGTGTAGAGCGACTTGAGCTCCTCGACCGTCACACCGTCGTGGTCCTCGCCCGAATCCCAGCGGAGCATGAGGGCCTTGAGGCGATCGCGCAGCGGCCCCCTGGGGAGGAACTTCCCGTGGAACTTCTTGAGGAACTTGAGGCGGGGATCGGCCGGGGGCCGTGGTTCAGCCTTGGGCTTCTCCGGGGGCGGGGCTTTCTCCGCCGCGGCTTCGGGCGACGCGGGTTTGGCCGCCTTCACCTTCTTGGGCTTCACACTCTCCGGCGGCGGGGCCGGCTTGGGCTTTTTCGCTTTGTTCTTGTCTTTGTCGGCCGCTTGCTTTGACATCGAGTTGACCTTGCTCTCACTTCTCACGGGACGCAACACTCGGGCCGGAGGGCACGCGGGATACGGAGCCGGACCGGCCGCCATTGCGCACGATCGGCGCCTCGGGCGGAACACCACCGGGCGAGACAGACGGGCTAGTTTAATCCAAGGCTGGATCGGCTGGCAAGCGCGGTGGCGGAGACGCTCGCGGCGAAAGCCTCAATGGCCGGCGATGTTGGCGGCATTCCGCAGGCTCTTGATCCGCCAGGCGTGGGGTCCCTGGAGGGTCGTGACGGCCTCGGACGGAGGGGGCGGCATCACGGCCGTCGCGGCCTCACCGTCCCAACGGTGGCTCTCGAGGCTGCGCAGGACCTGGTCGGCCAGTCGGATGGCCCGGAGCGCATCCTCACCGCCGACGCGCGGGCGTACCTCGCCGCGGGCCGCCGCGACGAAGTCCTGGAGCTCCAGGGCCAGCGGCTCGACGGACTCGCATGCGACCTCGTCGACCCGCAGGACCTTGCCGAACAGATGGTCCTTGATCGAGGATGGCTTGCTCAAGTCGACGCCGTCGAGGTCGAGCCGACCCCGCCGGAGTTGTTCCGATGGGCGGATCAACGTCGCCCGGCGAGCGGCGAAGTCGAGCGAGGCGTAGCCCTCGGCACCCCAGATCCGCATCTTCCGCAGGGGCGTGTAACTGGCCCGGCTGGCCGTCACGTTGGCGACGCTGCCGTCCTCGAATTCGATCCGGGCGTTCGCCACGTCCTCGTGTTCGCCGAAGAGGCTCAAGCCCACCGCGGCGACCGAACGCACTGGCGCGGCGATCATGGAGAGCAGCAAGTCCAGGTCGTGAATCATCAGGTCGAAGACGACGCCGATGTCCGTGGAGCGGAACGTGTAGGTCGAGAGGCGCTCGGCGGTGATGTACTTGGGCCGGATCGGCAGTTGGTTGAGGGCCGTGAGCGCGGGATTGAAACGCTCGATGTGGCCGACCTGGAGCACGGCGCGATTGACGCGGGCCAACGTCGCGAGTTGTTCGGCCTCGGCGAGGGTGCCGGCCATGGGCTTCTCGACCATCGTCGCGATCCCGCGGGCCAGGAACGCGCCGGCCACCTCGCGGTGCATGACGGTGGGCACGGCCACCGTCACGGCATCGACGGCGTCCAGGAGCTGCCGGTAATCGCGCACGGCGGCCGTCTCGCATTTCGCGGCGATTGCGGCCGCACGATCGGGATCGGCATCGGCGACGCCGACCAGCTCGACGCCCGGGAGTGTGGCGAGGATCCGCGCATGGTGCTGGCCCAGGTGTCCCACGCCCACGACGCCCACTCGCAACGGATTCATGCCGACCTCCGGCGTTCCCGCGCCCGGCCTTGTTTGCCCAGGTGCTGGGCCTCGATGAAATCCAGCAGGCTCTTGACCTCTGGGCAGAGATGGCCGTGTGATTCGAGCGTCTCGGCGGCGGCACTGGCCGTCATCTTCGATCGGTAGATCAGGCGATGGGCCTCGTGCAGCGCCGCGATCGCCTCGGCCGTCAGGCCGTTGCGCCGCAGGCCGACCACATTGATGCAACGAACCTTGGAGGGATTGCCGTCGACGATCATGAACCGGGGCACGTCGTGGTAGATCCGCGAGAGTCCGCCCACATAGCAGTAGGCGCCGATCGTGACGAACGGATGGATTCCGACGCCGCCGGATACGGTGACGAACGACTCGATGTGGGAGTGACCGCCCAGGATTGTATTGTTGGCGATGATGACGCGGTCGCCGAGCATGCAGTCGTGGGCGACGTGCACGTTGACCATCAGGAGGTTGTGCGAGCCGATCCGGGTGACGCCTTCTTCTTTCTCGCTGCCGCGGTGGATGGACACGGCCTCGCGGATGACGTTGTGGTCGCCGATCTCGACGCGGGTCGCGGTACCTCGATAGGACACGTCCTGGGGCTCGCTGCCGATGACGGCGAAGGGGTGGACGACGTTATCCTCTCCGAGTGTGGTCTGCCCGTAAATGCAGGCATGGGCGATCAGGCGAGTGCCTCGACCGATCACCACGTCGGGCCCGATCACGCAATAAGGCCCGACTTCCACGTCATCGCCAAGCTCTGCGCGAGGATCGACGCAAGCCGTGTCGGCTATCAAGGTGGCCATGATCGCAGGGTTCCTCCGGATCACGTTGGTGCTGCGGGCGTCTCGCCCACATGTCCTGGATGCGGGCCGGTCGCCCGCACCCCAATTCGCTTACCCGGCGGCCGGGAGCGGCTCGGCCACGACTCCGCGAAGACCGTCGCGAGGCGCTCGTTCGGCATCGACCATGATGAACCGCACGCGTGCCTGCGCGGCCAGGGCGTCGCCGACCTTCGCTTTCCCCGAGACGACGGCGGACTTGTCCTTGATGCGATGCCCGAGGACTTCCAGCCGGAGCTGATCGCCGGGAACGACCGGCCTGCGGAGTTTGACGTCGTCGATCGATGCGATCAAGGCGAATCGACCGGCACGCGGGACGCTCGAGGCGATCAGGACCCCGGCCGCCTGCGCCAGGGCCTCGACGATCAAGACGCCGGGCATGATCGGCATCCCGGGCCAGTGTCCGGCGAAGAACGGCTCGTTGATGCTCACATTCTTGATCCCGACCACCTTCCGTCCCGGTACCAGTTCGATGACGCGGTCGACCAGCAAGAAGGGATAGCGGTGGGGCAGGAGTGACATGATCCCGGCGACGTCGATCGTCCCATCCTCCTTGAGGGGGAGCGGCTCGATGCCGGCCGTCGCGGCCCCCGAGGCGCCGCGGACCAATCGACGCGCCAGGGCGGCGTTGGTGTGGTGCCCCGACCGGTAGGCCACGACGAAGCCGTGGAGTTCGACGCCCAGGAGCGCCAGGTCGCCGACCATGTCGAGGATCTTGTGACGCGCGCACTCGTCGGGGTAGCGCAGCTCGTTGCCGACGACGCCGTCGCGGCCGAAGAGGAGGAGGTCGGCCGCGGTGGTCCGCACGCCAATCCCGGCGGCGCGCAGGGCGTCGGCCTCCGTCTCGAGGAGGAAGGTGCGGCTCGGCGCCAGTTCGTCCCGGAAAGACTCCTCCGAGAGATTCACGCAATAACTCTGGGGGCGGATCGGCGCCCCTCGGCCGTAGTCGAGATGGTAGGAGAGTATCAGGCCGCCGGCCGGGGCGGGGGGGTGGATCGCGAGGACGGCGTCGCCTTCGCGAATGCTGATCGAATCCTGGACGACGAGCGTCGGACGCATCCGGTCCTGCTCGACGACCCCGGCGCGGTCGAGGGCCTCGACGAAGGCGCGGCTCGATCCGTCGCAACCGGGACACTCGCCCGCGTCGATCTCGACGACCGCATTATCGATCTGGAGGCCGGCCAGCGCGGCCATGACGTGTTCGATCATCTCCACGCTCGCGCCCTCGCGGCGGATCGTGGTGCGTCGCTGGGAGGGCGCGACCGACTCGATCCGTGCGGGGATCGTCGGCCGACCGGGCAGGTCGGAGCGTTGAAAGACGATGCCGGCATCGGGGTCGGCCGGGTGGAAGCGAATCGTGACGTCGGCGCCGTGAAAGAAACCGACTCCGCGCACCTCCGCCGCTTGGGCGATCGTACGCTGTCGACGGCTGGCTCTGAGCATTCCCTGCCCCTTCATCTCATCCTGGATCGAGCCCCGGCGCCCGGACTCCGGAGGGCCGAGCGAGGCGGCCCCGACCGCGGATCGGACCGCAGCTCGGACGCCCTCCCGAGATTCCCGCCCTCACCTTACGACATCGGCAATCGGGGCCGTGGGAGGAGAGTTTCAATTCCCGGCCAATCGGCCAGCCAGCGCCGATCAGTTCCCGGACGGCGCCAAGCCTTCCGCTCCCGCTCGACGCGCCGCGGGCTTGGTCGTCCCGGCCGGAGAGGCCGTCTTCTCGTAGGTCTTGTTGAGATAGTAGACGACATCGTTGGTGATATCGTTGCGCGGGTCGGCGTAGATCACCTGATCATTCATCGCAGCCATGACCGAATTCGGATCGGTCGCCCCCGTCGTCGGCTTCTTGGGGTTGGTGGCCCTCAAGACGTAGGTCATGCCACGCCAGCGGGCCACGCTGCCGGTCATCCCCTGGATTTCCTTGTAAATGGTGGACATCATCTCGGCCTCGCGAAGGGTGAATTCGCGCTGGGCTTGCTCGCGACCGGCCTCCATCCTGGCCTTCAGCTCGGTGATGTGATCCTCGCGCTTTTTGTAGTCCGCGGTGCCGGGCTGGAGCTTCTGCATCATCTCCATTTCCTGGCGGGCTTCGCTCTCGAGCTTCATCAATTCGCCGCGACGGACGTTGACCGCCGCGCTCAGCTCCCGGCTTGACGCCTTGACCTTCTCGTAGTTCTTCAGGACGAAATCGAGGTCGAGGGTGCCGAAGATCGGCGCGACCGGCGGCTGCGGGGTGGCCGCCGGGGCAGGGTTCGGATTCGCCGCCGCGGGCCGGACGCCCCCATCGGCTTTCTGTTGCGGCTGGGCCTGGCCGTTCGTCGGCGCGACCAGATAGGTGATTCCCGCCAGGCTCAGCCCGATCGCCAAGACTCCACGAGGCGAAAGAACCATCGGTACAACTCCTTTTCTACCGTGGTGGTACATTCCGAGGCGACGCCATTGGTGGGGTTCCTCCCCGCCACCGTGCGACTCAGGAGTAATCCGGCCGGCCGATCGATGTTCGACCCCCAATCATGGGTGCCGACTCAACCGGCGTGTTCGACTCGCCGGACGGAGACGGGCGGTATTCTGCCGGTATCCCTGGGTTGGGTCAAGCCGAACCGCGGGACTTTAATCTTGATCCGGATCATTCGAATTTCCGGTTCCGGCACCGACAGGATCGGCCCCAGGTCGGGCAAGGCGTACCGACTTCAGTTCACCTTCAGATCGGGAACAATCCAGATCGGCGGCGCCTCATCGGCGGTGTGATGGGGCCCGGAGAGCCAGGGATTGCAGGCGTTCCGGAGCGGCTGGACATCGAAGATCTCGTCGATCCCGGAGTGGAACTCCAGCCGAGAGACCTCGCGGCCGCTGCCCAGGTCCACGACCGAGACTCCGCAGCTCAACGGCGTCGTGCGCTCGGAGATCGGCAGGTTCTGGAAGGTCGCTTTCGGAGTCGGGGACGAACGGAACTTCGAGAGGCCGACGAACGCGAGGGAGCCGGCGAACGCCAGGCCCCGCGCATAGCCGGGCAACTCGGCGAGCGGCTCGACGCCGCCGCGGGCTCGATCGGCCCGGACCAACCGCCCGCGGCCCGATTCGAGGAGCAACAGCTCGCCGGCCCGGACCCGGGGGGAGTGGGGCATCGAAAGGCCCCGGACGACGGCCCCCCCGCTCGCGACATCGATCACGCAGCCACCGGACGCCTTGCCGGCTCGCCAACCCTCACGCGTGTCCGTCTCCCCCAGGGCGGTGACATATCCGGGACGGCCGTCCAGGACGGCCAGGCCGTTGAGATGGCAGCGATCCTGCGCCGCCAGCGCCGTGACGAACGCCGGCTTCCATTGCGGCACAAAGTTGTGGACCCCGTCGAGCGTGCACAGGCACGAGAACGACGTGTTGACGATCCAGAGATCGTTCCCGCACCATGCCATCTCGTGGGCATCGATTGGGCCCGTGAAAATGGCACGCCGAGGGAGGTAACAGGCATCATAGGTACCCGGCGGGTCGAGCCGGCCGGCCAGGGCCGGGACGTTGCCCCATTGCCAGACCTGGGTGTCGACGGCCACGGCCAGGCTATCCGTCTCCGGTCGAATGGCGACACCCATCGGGCTGGACAGATTCCGGTAGGATATCACCAGGTCCGGACTGTCTTCGCGTGCGCCGATCACGACGAGCTTGCCGGCCTGATAGGTCGTGATCAGCAACGAGAGCCGATGATGCCGCAGGATCGCGGGGAGCGAACGGCTGTACTCGAAATCGATCCGGCGCGTCTGAGCCCCGGTCTCTTTCTTCAGTTCTTCATCCATGTTTCTATCCGATCCCGGCCCGACGGCCGGTAGAAAGGATCTGGACCTCAGGATAGCCCGCCCGATCCACAGCGTACGAAAATTCGGACGGGTCGTCACCCCGAGGGTGCCTTCCTGGTTCGCCCGGCCACGGCCACCCGATCGAGGCGGCGAGACCAGGTCCAGTAATTCCTGCGCGTCCAAGTCGCAAGAGTGATTTCGGAGAAACTCGGGACGGCTTCCCGGCCGAAATGAGACAGTGAGACCGAGGATACAAGGATCGTCGCCAGGCCGACAGCCTTCAGGCTGTACGGGTTGAGGTGTGTGGCTCGGATGAACCGAATCTCCGGGTCGGGAAAGCGAAGCGGGAGGATCCCCAGGAATGAGTCCCGAGACGCAACGATTTGCAGGAGTTCGGATCGCGGACTCCGCCCGGGGCGCGACGTCGCTACGTCGGAGGCGTTCCGCCATGCCGGTCGTCGAGGCGATGGAATCGCGGCGTCTCTTCTCGGTCTACGCGGGCCCATCGGCCCACCTCCCGGTCGTGTCGAGGGGCGGCGCGTTCCTGGTCCAGGTCAGCGACGGTCCGGGCGTGGTGAAGGTCAGCCCGGCAACGAACGGGGCGGTCGACCTCACGGCGTACGGCACGACCGCCGCCACGACCATTACCATCACCCAGACCCAACCTCGCTTCCATTTCGCCAACCAGCTCCTGGCGATCCAAAACCTCGTCATCCGATCCGGCCAGCTCGGAGGCTTATCGGCCACGGCGGCCGAGCTCACCGGGAAGATGACGCCCCTGACCAACTCGGTGAACAATTTTGATATTGGTGCGCTGGGAGCGAGGGCCCAGGTCAACATCGCCGGCAGCGTCGGCGAGATGACGGTCTCCAACATCGACCTCGGCCCGACCGGGCGAGTCTTGATCGCGGATGGGCTCAATAATTCCGAGACGACTCCAAGCCAGTCGGGCTCGTCAACAACGCTCGGCGTAGTAAGCATCGGTACTTTGAGCCTGGACGGCGGGCGATTCGCCATCGGCGGCGATTCGACGCTGCCGATCACGATCCAGGGCGATCTGTCCATCAGCCAGGACGGACTGCTCTCGATCGGCCGCGACGAAGATAGCACGTTCACCGTCGACGGCGCCATCTTGCTGAACTCCGGCGGCCAGATGCTCGTCGGACGCAACCTGAACGATCTCACGGTCGTCGGCAACGTGATCGTCAATCCCAGCGGCAGCGGCATCGCCGTCGACGGGGCGCTCAACAGCCTCACGGTCGACGGCTTTTTCCAGGGACATGGCGGCACGAGCAATCCCTCGGCCATCGACCTGGGCGTCGGCCTGAACCTCTCCGGCCTGACGATCCTGGGCGCGGTCAGCGGGCAGGGGGGGCTGATCGACGCGAATATCCGCGCCGGTGGCAGTGTGAGCGGGGTCGACGTGGCTTACGGGAGTTACAATAGCACGATCCAGAGCAATGCGTCGATGGCGACGTGAGGATCTTCGGAACAAGGTGTCGATAACAGTTTTGGCCAATTATCGCGAGACGAAGCAGACATCCCGATCTCAGGGCTCTGCATCCAGATCCGGAACTCGCGACGGGCCCGGCGCTGGACGATCGAGTCGTGGCGAGCGCTCTCCCTAGCTCGATCGGTCGCAATCCCCGAAAACTCGATTGCGTCGCGACGATCCGGGCCCCTACGGAGATCGACGAGCCGTCGCGTCCTCCTGATGGAGGATGACGCCGATGCTGCGATGGATGGCGGTGGCGTCGGGCTCCATCCGACTGGAAATGAAGGCGGCGCGGAAAAGCCGGGCCAGTGCCACGACATGATCGAGGTCCCTCTCGACATCCGCGGTCGGGCGTTTCTGCCGCGCGGCGATGTTCCTGACGACCCGGTCCCGATATCGGTCCACCAGGCCGGACAGTGCGTCGAGGTCGACACAGAGGAAGGTCTCGGCGTCGGGGAAAGCCAATGCCTGGAGTTCGCGAAATCGATGTCCTGCTTCCGGGTCGGACGAGCACTCCAGGTAACGCGTGACCGCAACGGCCGAGGTGCCCAGGACGAGGCGTCCTCGCGCGCGGTCGACCGCGTATGCGAAAGGTAGCGGGACATCGAGGGTTGTCACGGTCGAGCCAGCGACGTCGCGGGTCACGATTCGCGATCGTCCCTCGCCGTGGCTCTCGCCGAGGGCGGTCATGGTCAGCACGGTGCGAAGGGCGTTGTCGAGCGCCGAGGCCAATGCGATCGTCGCGGTCCGTGATTCCGGCGAACGGCCATCCGATCGCGGAGTTCCCGGTTCTTGCGAGAAGCCGACGACCACGACAACCGGAAACAATGAACCACGACCGGGCGTCGGTCCGCTGCCGTCCGCCTTAGTCTTCGGGTCGTGCGGCGAATCGATGTAGGCGATCACGCCAGGTCCCAGGGCGGGCAGGATTCGGGAGCCCAGATCCTGTCCGAGGAGCAGCCCGGTCGCCAGGGACTCGAGGTTGGAGACGCGCTGCTGGCTGTCCGAGGGTATGAGCTGGAAGACGGCTTCCCGCAATGCGCTCGCATCGACGTGCGCCGACGCCAGGGCGAGCGCCGTTGCCGGGACGCGTCGCAACGATGAACTCCAAGCCCGAGAGTCTCCGGACCATCGGCGGAGCCACGGCTCGAGCCGGGATGGATTGATCGTCTCGACGGCATAGACGACGATGGCGTCCGAACCCAAGGTCAGGACCGCCCCGGCATAGTCGACCGCAGCCAGGTACCGTTCGAGCATGGCAAGGATCCGGACGTCGGAAGGCTTGTTCGACCGCGGCACGGCCACCAGCAATCGCTCGATCGATCGAGGGTCGACGAAGACGCGTGCCAGGGCCTGCTCCGGGAGACGTCGTCGCAGGGCCTTGAACTTCGGGAGTTCGCCCAGGCCGGCGCCTGCGGGGGCGCCCTCATCCGCCCCGTCTTTGCCGGCCGTCGTGCGAGCCTTGCGATCGATGACCCCATGAATCAACGCCTCCGAGTTGGAAAAGGCGAAGGTGCCATCCGGATACCTGACGTACCATTCGGGCGGCCGGCCGGCTCCTCCGGGAAATTCGCGGACGTGATAGGCGGTCGCGCCTCGAACGCGGTCCCTGACGCGTTCCAGCTCGCCGCTTCCCTGCTGCGAGGCGTTGACCCGGGCGATCACACGATCCAGCAGCTCGGGATCGCGCGCCCGGAGCATGAGCATGCCTCGCGCCTGACGCGGGTCGGGCAGGGCGTCCGGATCGAGTCTCAGCACCAGCACCGCGGCATCACCGACCAGGTCGTCGCGGAGGTCAGCCAGCTTGACCCCGAGTCCCGATTCGATGTCGACGCGGGATCGTTCGAGATTCCGGTACGGCTCGGACTCGAACCAGGCCCGAACCGCGGGGAGTTGGCGGAGATTCGAGGCGAGACGAGACGCGGCCAGGGTCCGGAACTGGTCACGGAGACCCTCGACGGTCACGACCACGGTCGCGTCGGCCGGCACCAGGCGTAATAACTCATCGGCCACCCGGCCCGAGTCGCCTGCCTCGACCCGCGATAGGCCCACGATCGAGAGCAACGCGCAAAAGACCATGGCCGGAGAAAGCCGGGACGATCCACGATCGTGCCCGCGGCCCGATCGGAGTGCGATTCCGATACCGGAACGACCATCCCCGTTCGTGAGAATTCGCGGCGTCATCGGATCAGGCCCCCTTGGAGGACTGCGGAGTGTTTCGCGGTGCCGCCCGGTCGGGCGCCGGACCGATGAGGAACCCGAAGGCATGGCGCGCGGTATCAGACAGGGGACGGACGCCGGAGGCAAGATGGTCGCCGACCTGTTGTAGAGCGGCGGATGGATCGGGCGCGAACGGGGCCAGTGATGGGACAGGGAGTGTGAGCGCCCCCGTCGCCGTAACAAGACGATCCGCCACAGACGTAGGAGCCTCAGGTTCGGGCTCGGAGACGACGTCCTCGGCCCGGGTGGTCGCGTCCAGCACATCCCGACCGATGCGGGCCGCGGGTTCGGAGGCGGAGCGGGCCAACTCCCAGGTCGCCGACGTGGCATCGGCCAGCGCACGATTGAGTCCCGCTCGTTCGCCCGGCGATCGGCTCGTACCCGAAACTGCGTGGAGATCGTCATCGGATGGTCGAGACGCGATGGGGGGCGGGTTGGCCCGGGGACCATCGTGGGGCTCGGGCCCCTTGATCATGGGAATGAGGACGGCCAGGCCGAAGATCGCCGCCGCACAGACCGATGCGACCGACACGACGACAGGCCAGATCGACCTGGGCTGATCGACGGAATACACCCCCCATGCGGACGGGGTCGAGACCTCCGCCGCGGCCAGGATCCGCTCGGCCAGATCGGCCGATGGCATCGGTGGTCGCCTCCAGGCCCGGGTGGCCTGGCGGAGGACGCGGTACCGGGACGCGAGCTGTCGGCAGTCAAGACACCCCTCGGCGTGGGCGAGCAGAGACTCACTCTCGGCGTCTCCCGGTGGACCTGCGACCGATCCAGCCGGCAACAGACCGGGCTCGGCCCCGACGATCGGGGCACGGGCATCGGCATCCAGGAGCTCGTCCCACTTACGTTGGAAGTCGCGGCAGGTCATGACACTGGGTTCTCCGGGCCGGACCGTTCTCCGGCCCTTGGCTCATGGATGGGGCCAATGGGATTGGGTCGATTTCAACAATGCACGCCGCGTCGGCTGAGGGTTTCGGCGAGTTCGGCACGGGCGCGATGCAGCCACGTCTTAACCGTGCCGATCGGCCGCGAAACCGCCTCCGCGATCTCTTCGTACGACAAGTTTTGCTCGTGGAACAGGACAAACACCAGGCGATACTCCGGTCGGAGCCCGAGGAGTCCCCGTTCCAGCTCTCCGGCGAGGTCATCGGGATCGCTCCGTCCGGCGCGGGTGTCGGCTCGATCCTCGATCGATTCGGCCGGCGCCAAGGATGGACGACGTGCGCGTCGTGCCAGGGCCGTCCGGCATCGATTCGCGGCGATCTCCAGGAGCCACGGACGAAGCGGCCGCGACGTATCGAAACCGGCTATGGCCCGGAGGGCGCGGAGGAACGTCTCCTGGACGATGTCCTCCGCATCCTGTCGGTGACTCATCATGCGATAACACAGGCCGAAGACCACCCCCTGGTATTGCTCAATCAACAGGCGAGGCGCCTGCGAATCACCAGCTAGGAGCGCCTCGACCAGCGCAGGATCATCCATCGGCGTCTCACGATTCCGGATGCCTCCCTCCCGGCCGTCGCCCGCAGGTCAGCGTCCCTCGATCATACCCCGTCCCATCCTCGCCGGTTTCACGGTGGGCACCAATTCGATTCGGAGCCGGATGACTCTCCAGCGGACCTGCCGCGAGGGAACCCTGTACTTGCGTACCCGGTTTGACGCTCCTGGGTAAGTGCGGCTTGAGGGAAAACGATCGTGTCGTTAACCTGAGTGGGCTGGGGCTTTCTGAAGTCGGGGCGGTCCTGCCGGTCTGGAGCCACCGGATCCGAATCTCGCCATTCCCGCATCGTCAGGAGGCGTCACGGATTACGACAGTCCGGGGCGAGGGTCATGCCATACCAGGATCCCACCAAGTGCCCATCCGATCGGAAACTTCCGACACCGAACGCCGGTGACGGTTCGCCTCAGACTCTGACGCTCCCGCGCGTCAAGCCAGGCGCTCCGGCCGGTCTCGCCCTCGTGACGGCCCTGGAGTCGGCGTTGTTGCGAATCCAGGCGACCGAGGAATGCGCGAGTCAGGGCGACCACGAGGGCATCCATCGTCTCCGCACGGCCATCCGTCGGCTACGGAGCGACCTCCGCGTCCTCCGCGACCTTGTGGATCCGAACCGGGTCGAGGCCCTTGAGACTGAACTGAAATGGTTCGCCGGACTTCTGGGTGAAGTCCGCGACGTGGATGTCCTGAGGCGTCGGCTCGAATTGGCACTCTCCTCGCAAGGCAGCGCGGAGATCGAGGCCATGTCCCCCCTGTTCGGGAATCTGGCGGCCCGGCGCGAGCAAGGTTTGCGAGACGTGCGCAACGCATTGAAGGGGAACCGCTATCGTAACCTGCTCGCGTCACTCCAACTCGCCATCGAGCACCCCGCCCTGAAGGATGAGGCACACTTGCCTTGCCGCAAAGCCCTGCCACCCCTGGCCAGGGCATCATGGCGGCGATTGAAGAAGTCCGCCAGGGAGCTCAGTCCTTCCGACCCGGACGAGTCTTTTCATGAAGTCCGAAAGCGCGCCAAACGAGCCCGGTATAATGCCGAGATGATCGCGGCGATCCTGGGCCGCACCGCAGCCAGGCAAGCCCGCCACTTCATTCGCAGTGTGACCCGAATCCAGGATATCCTCGGCGAGCATCAGGATGCCATCATCGCCGCCCGGGAGGTCGCCGATGCGTTGGTCCTCCATCCCGACGACTCGGCCTTCATCAGGGCGGGGCGCCACCTGCTCGAAGGGCAGAACGCTGCCGCCCAAGGCGCCCGCGATGCGTTCTTTCACGCATGGCGAGAGCTGGACCAGAAAAAACTTCGACGCTGGATGAAACATTCGTCCAAGGTCAAGAGCCGATAGATCGCACGCCGGTGGATAGGGCCTGACCAGCGATTTCCGGAGGCAAACCGATCTCTGGACCGGTGGGCAGTGCCCTCCTTTCAGGAATCCTCAGGGTTGGCCCCTCCACGATGAATCCTCACGAGCATCACGACCACGCGCGGACGGACACCGCATCGAATACGGGACGACGGGCCGAAAGCGGCGTCCCGACCAGGGACCCGGTCTGCGGGATGGACGTCGATCCCGCGACCGCCGCGGGATCGTACGAACACGGGGGTCGGACCTACTATTTCTGCTGTCGCCAATGCCTCGAAAAATTCCGGGGTGATCCGTCTCGGTTCGACGCCGGACGCGCCGGGGCCGGAGCGGAGCCGATCGTCCTGACCCCGACGCTCCTGAATAAGCCCGAATCGCCCGGGACGACGTACACTTGCCCGATGCATCCGGAGATCGTCCGCGACCGTCCCAGCCCCTGTCCGATCTGCGGGATGGCCCTGGAGCCGGTCGCCGCCCTGACCGAGGACGAGCATCCGGATCCCGAACTGATCGACATGTCGCGGAGGTTCTGGATCTGCCTGGCCCTGACGACCCCGCTCATGGTGCTCTCGATGGTCGAGATGATCCCGGGCGTTTCTCTCGAATCGTGGCTCGGCGGGCGAACCCTCGTCTGGATCGAGCTGGCTCTTTCGGCTCCCGTGGTGCTCTGGGGCGGTTTGCCGTTCTTCGAGCGCGGGTGGTCGTCCCTCGTCAGCCGACAGCTCAACATGTTCACCCTGATCGCGATGGGTACCGGCACAGCCTTCGTTTTCAGCGTGGTGGCCGCGATCGCGCCGGGCATCTTCCCGGACTCATTCCGCGACCACCAGGGCGCCGTGCCGGTCTACTTCGAGCCGGCCTCGGTGATCACGACGCTCGTCCTGCTGGGGCAGGTGCTCGAACTGCGGGCGCGCCGCGAGACGGGCAGTGCGATCCGGGCCTTGCTTGGCCTGGCGCCCAAGACCGCGCGACGGCTCCGCGAGGACGGCGTCGAGGAGGACGTCCCGCTCGACCGGATCGTCCCGGGCGATCGCCTGCGGATCCGGCCTGGGGAAAAGGTCCCGGTCGACGGTTCCGTGATGGAGGGCGCCAGCGCGGTCGACGAGTCGATGATCACGGGCGAGCCGATACCGGTCGAGAAAGGGAAGGGAGACCGGGTCATCGGCGGCACGGTCAACGGCACGGGCGGCCTTTTGGTCAGGGCCGACCGGGTTGGCGCGGAGACAATGCTCGCCCAGATCGTCCGGATGGTCGGCGAGGCGCGTCGGACCCGGGCACCGATCCAGCGCCTGGCCGACCAGGTCTCGGGCTACTTCGTGCCCGGCGTGATCCTGATCGCCGTCATCACGTTCGTGACCTGGGCCGTCATCGGTCCCGAGCCCCGACTGGCGCACGCCCTGGTCAACGCCGTCGCGGTCTTGATCATCGCCTGTCCGTGCGCGCTGGGGCTGGCGACACCGATGTCGATCATGGTCGGGACGGGCCGAGGGGCGACCGCGGGCGTGCTGGTCAAGAATGCGGAGGCGCTGGAAACCCTCGAGCGGGTCGATACCCTGCTGTTCGACAAGACGGGTACCCTGACGGAGGGAAAGCCGCGGGTCGTGACCGTCGAGACGATACCGGGCCAGGACGAATCCGAGTTGATCCGCCTGGCCGCGGGACTCGAGAAGTCCAGCGAACATCCGCTTGCCGCGGCGATCGCCGGTGCCGCCATCGGGCGCGGGCTCGCCATCCCGACCGCGGAGTCGTTCCAGTCTCGCACGGGTCGGGGCATCGAGGGTCGGGTCGATGGCCGTGCCGTGGCCGTCGGCAACGCGGCGCTCCTGGAAGACCTCGGGGCGAGTCCCGGAGCCCTCGCCGGGCGCGCCGAGGACCTGCGTCGCGAGGGTCAGACGGTTGTCTACGTGCTCCTGGACGGAAAGCCCGCCGGCTTGCTCGGCATCGCCGATCCGATCAAGGACTCGGCGGACGACGCCATCGGGGACCTCCACGGGCAGGGGATCCGGCTGATCATGCTCACCGGCGACAACCGTACATCGGCCGAGGCCGTTGCAAGACGCCTCGGGATCGACGAAGTCCGCGCCGAGCTCCTCCCCGACCAGAAGGCCGATGAGGTCGTCAAGCTCCAGGCAGACGGGCACATGGTTGCCATGGCGGGCGACGGCATCAACGACGCTCCGGCCCTCGCCCGGGCGCAGGTCGGAATCGCCATGGGGACCGGGACCGATGTTGCGATCGAGAGCGCCGGGATCACCCTGTTGCGGGGCGATCTCCGCGGCGTGGTCCGTGCCCGAAAGCTCAGCCGGGCGACCATGACCAACATCCGACAGAACCTGGCCTTCGCGTTTCTTTACAACATGCTGGGTGTACCGATCGCCGCCGGCTTGCTCTACCCCTTCTTCGGACTCCTGCTCAGCCCGATGATCGCCAGCATCGCCATGACCTTCAGCTCGGTATCCGTGATCCTCAACGCACTCCGCCTCCGCCGGATCGAGCTGTAAGGAAAGCCACGGGCTGCCGCGAGTAGGACCTCGCGTCAGTCGCGGCGCTGGGGACGCGGTCCCGGACGGAGCGGAGGAGGGTCGGCGGTCCTGTCGGCCGACTCGTAGACGTTCTTGACCCAGTCGCGGAAGCGAACCGGCGTGTGCTCGATACCCCTTGCGGTCAGCCACGCCGCGTACTCATCCAGGGGCTCATGGAGATGCTCGGTCCCCCCCAGCGGAATATGACCAAAGGCCAGGGAAAACGACCGCTCCGCCCGGTCGGGGGATTCGTTCCTACGGATCATCCGGTAGATTGCCGAGGCGAGTCCTGTCCGGTCCGCGCCCGACTTGCAGTGGATCAGGAGCGGATAGGGGCATGAATTCAGGGTGTCGATCAGCGTAAGTAGCTCGCGACGGGTCGGCCTCGTGGTCGCGCTGAGGGGGAAGTCATAGAACGAGACCCCGCTCGCCAGGCTCGTCTTCACTTCCGCGTCATACCACCAATCCGAAGGGGAGCCTCCGCGAAGGTTGAGGATCGAGCGGAGCCCATAATCGCGGATCAAATCGGGAAGCTGAGTCGTGGGTTGGGCCGATCGGATCACTTGCCTGCCGTCGACTTCGGCCAGGTTACCCAGGAACAACGGCCTGCGGAAACCCCAGCAGCAGACCATCACGAGGATGATGAACGTGATGAAAGCGAATTTGGCGGGATAACGACGAGGCCACAAGAGAGGAGCCCTGGCCGGGATTGCCTTGTCGGTTGTCGATATTGTTGCCACAGGTGTTTCCTTTCCGTTACAACCCGGGAGCTAACCAAAAAACGGCCCGAGCGTCCACCGCGATCCGGCCCGAATTGCGGTCGGAAGTGGCAGCGATAGGTCGAAAAGCCGGCCGCCCACCCCACGGGGAGGGCG
>JBKQHM010000263.1:0-3861 GCA_052148775.1 Isosphaeraceae bacterium
TGACGGTCGCGGCCGGGCTGCCGGCCCCATTCCGGGAGGACCAACCTGTGACGATCCCGATCATCGATACGCATCAGCACCTCTGGGACCTCACCCGCTTCAAGCTCCCGTGGCTCAAGGACGCCCCGAAGCTGGACCGCTCCTTCGTGATGGACGACTACCGGCGCGCGACCGACGGCCTGAATGTGGTCAAGTCAATTTACATGGAGGTGGACGTCGAGCCGTCGCAACAACCGGCCGAGGCGGATTACGTGCTCGGCCTGATTCGAAAGGGCAGCACGCCGATGGTCGGCGCGGTGGTCTCGGGACGACCGGCGTCTGAGGGTTTCGCGGCCTACCTGGCGCGCTTCAAGGACCAGCCCGAGATCAAGGGCCTGCGCCAGGTGCTCCACGGCGGCGACACGCCCCCGGGCTACTGCCTCGACCCCCACTTCATCGAGGGCATCCGCCTGCTGGGCAAGAATGGCCTGAGTTTCGACCTGTGCGTGCGGCCCGCCGAGCTCGGCGATACCGCCAAGCTGATCGACGCTTGCCCGGACACCTCGTTCATCCTCGACCACTGCGGCAACGCGAGCGTCCGGACGAAGGACCGCTCGGCCTGGAAGGCCGACATCGGCAAAATCGCCGGGCGGAAGAACGTGGTGTGCAAGGTCTCGGGCATCGTCGCCTCGGCCGCGCCGGACCCCTGGACGCCCGACGACCTCGCGCCGATCGTCAACCACGTGCTGGACCAGTTCGGCCCCGACCGCGTCGTCTTCGGCGGCGACTGGCCCGTCTGCACGCTCGCCGCGACCTATCGCCAGTGGGTCGAGGCGCTGCGGCACATCATCGCGAACCGGCCCGTCGCCGACCAGAAGAAACTGCTCCACGACAACGCGATCCGGGTCTATCGACTCTCCTGACGAAACGTCGTTCAGGCTTTCGAGCCTGACGTCCCCCGAGTGCCTTCCGCGCCGGGCGCGGGTTTCCCGACTCCGCCCACAGCCCGGCCGAAGATCGTGAGACGTCCTATTTGTCCGACGGGCCGACGACCGGCAAGCCGATCAGCTTGTTTTGAAGCGCGCAAATCGTGACCGGGATCTCCGGGTCGTCGGGCCTGAGCCGGAGTGCGACCTTGGCCTCGGCGAGCGCGCCGCGGAGGGACGAGAGGATTAATTTCCGATCGTCGTGCCTCCAGGCATTCTTGGCATTCTGCTCCAGTGCAGCCGAGACGATGAGGCGGTACTCGGCTCGTGATGGCTCCTCGGTGCAGAGTCTCCGCCCCAGGATCTCCAGGGAATGCGCGGCATGTTCGGCGCGGTCGTATCGGCCGTTGTGACGATGCGTCGTCGCGAGCTGCAACACGTGCTGGAAGATGCTGTCCACGATCTCGAGCCTGAGCTCG
Organism: Isosphaeraceae bacterium; assembly: GCA_052148775.1. Lineage (GTDB taxonomy): Bacteria > Planctomycetota > Planctomycetia > Isosphaerales > Isosphaeraceae > CAVZRC01. Next base: position 1,385 of record JBKQHM010000263.1, read on the forward strand.
TGAGGGAACCCGAATTCGTCGCATCGCGCGTCGATCGTCGCCAGGATCCGCGATGCGCATTCCTCGGGCGCCCCCGGATCGCCGGCCCTGGCGAGCAGCGAGTCGGGGATGGCCTCATAGGTCATCCATGTGACGACGATATACTGGAACGTCTCGCCTCGCCGATCCTCGTCGCGGATCGCGCGGAACGCCCGGTCTATTTCGCTCCGACGGCTCCCGCCGCCGTGCACGTCGCGGACGCCGATCGACCGCGAAGCGGCCAGGAACAGCCGAAAGAGCGGCATGGGGTGGAAGGTGTCGGCCGCACTCTCGATCATCCTCGAGTAGGCGGCGACCATGCGTTCCCTCGAGGCGTGATCGCCCTTGTCGAGCGCGCGTTCCGCGAGCGTTTGAATCGCGTCATAGACGCGCGTCAAGGCGTCCAGGCAAGCCTCGACGTCGCCCGCGTCGCGCCCCACGGCGACCCCACGCTCGAAGCACGCGATCGCCCGCTCATGGTGGCCGAGTTCCCAGCAATAACTCCCGATCCCCACCAGGATTCGCCCGTGTTGGATCACGAGATTGCGATCGCGCGTCCCCGGCCGGTCGTGATGCTCGACCAGGCGTAGCGCGTCTTCCAGGATCGCCAGCGAATCCTCCCGGTCGCCGCAAAAATTGAAAATATTGGTAAGGTAGATGGCCAGCTTCGCGATGGTGTTGACCTCGGTCGCGCCCAGTCCCCGGACGTCGCAGAGGCGTTTCGTCTGGGACGCCAGGATTTTCATCACCTCGGTCGTCCGATCCGGCGTGAGGATCCGATATTCGGGCAGCGAGCCCACCAGCAATTCGATCAGGTCGATCCGCACGCGCGAGGCGACCGCCTCGTTGCGGACCGCCAGGGCCAGCGCCGCCTCGGCGCGACCCCGCTCGGACTCGGAATGGCGCCAGAGCACCGCCAGGGACACGAGCGAGGCCGCGATCGTGACCGCCAGGAAAACCAGGAGCGACGCCACCGCTGGGCTCCGCGCGCACCAGCGCACCGTCCGCTCCGCCGGCCCCATCGGCCGCGCCACGATCGGGAATCCGTCGAGCCAGCGCCGGAGGTCGTCCGCCAGGTCAGCCGCCGATGCATATCGCGAACGCATGTCCTTGCGCAAGCACTGGAGCACGATCGTCTCGAGGTCGCGCGAGATGCCCGGCACGAGGTTGCGCGGGGGGACGGGGTCGCGGGACCGGACGAGGTCGAGGGTCTCGACGACCGACGACCCCTGGAACGGCGACCGTCCCGTCAGCAGGGCGTACAGGGTGCATCCGAGCGCAAACACGTCGGTCTGCGGGCCGAAGGAGCCAGCGTGGCCGTCGACCTGTTCGGGAGCCATGAATGCGGGCGTCCCCGGCGCGATCCCCGCCCCCGTCCGGTTGACCGCGGTCTCGTTCGCGTCGTCGACGGCGCGGGCCAGGCCGAAGTCGGCCAGGACCGGAACGGCCTCGCCGAGTGGCCCTCCCGGCGGCCCGTCGAGCAGGATATTCGACGGCTTGATGTCGAGATGGAGCATCCCGGCCGCATGGATGTGGGCGACGGCGCGCGCGATGGTCTCGATGAGCGAGGCCGCCACGGCGGGCGCGATCGGGCCGGTCACCCGCTCCTTGAGCGACCCGGCGGGGATCAGGTCGAGGACCAGGAAGAAGCGGCCCGACTCCTCGCCGACCTGGTGCAGCCGCACGATGTTGGGATGGCGGACCTGCCCCATCGCCCGCGCCTCGCGGATCCATCGCTTGCGGTCCGCCGGGCCGTGCGTCAGCACCTTCAGCGCCACGCGACGCGCCAGCTCGGGCTGCCGGGCCTGGTAGACCACACCCATCCCGCCGCGGCCCAGCTCGCGCTCGATCACGAATCCGGGGATGGTCGGCCGCGTCTCCTCGCAATCCATCACGTCGGCCGACAAGCACTCCAGGGCCGACTGGCACTGCGGGCAACCCTGGACGTGCGACTCGATGGCCGCGAAATCGACCTCCGGCAGCGTCTCGCTCCCCAGTCGTTCGAGCATCTCGATCGGCGGGCAGTCCGTATGGGTCGCGATCATGCTCGCCCCTTCGCCGCGTCGGCTTCGGCCAGTCCGGTTTTCCGGGTCAACACCATTCGTATTGTAATGCGGATCGCCCGGGTCCGCTCGCGATTCGCGGCCACGTTTCCCGGAATCAACAGAGCCCCCGCGCAATCGGGCCAGTCGCTCGATTCGCCGGGATTCCGCCCGGCGTGATGAAAAGTTGGGCTTGACCGAGGTGGAACGAGGTGTGAACCACAAGGGCTTTCGTTGCGCTCTTCGGACGAGGCCCGCGCCTTTGGTCCCCCCCTTACGAAGGGGGGGTCAGGGTGGGCTGATGAAAATTGCCCATTTTGAGCTCGGATTGGGCTTGCAGAATCGGGGAAATCTGTTGCGCTATCGTTGTGGATGGAAGGACGGCATTGTTACGTAGGGAGCTCCCCACCATGGCAC
>JBKQHM010000264.1:0-13092 GCA_052148775.1 Isosphaeraceae bacterium
AGATCCAGTTCCAGGCCGGCTCGATCGGCTGGTCGGTCCCCGCGACGCTCGGCTACGAGCTGGGCTTCAAGGAGCCCCGGCGGGTGATCGCGATGATCGGCGACGGCTCGTTCCAGCTCACGGCGCAGGAGGTCTCGACGATGATCCGGCACGGGACGCGGCCGATCATCGTCCTGGTGAACAACCACGGCTACATCATCGAGGACGCGATCCACAAGGGGCCGTACAACAAGATCAAGAACTGGGACTACGCCGGGCTGATGGCCGTGCTGACCAACCGCGAGGGGGCGGGCCTGGGCCTCCGCGCCAGGACGGCCGACGAGCTGGCGGCCGCATTCAAGACGGCCCTGGGCCACGAAGGTCCCTGCCTGATCGAGGTCGACATCGACCCGACCGACTGCAGCCCGACAATGCGCGAGTGGGGTACGCGCGTCGCGGCGGCCAACGGGAAGCCACCTCGAGTGTGATCGCTCCGGGCATCCGATCCTGCTCCACTTCCGTCACCCTCGACCCGTGAACGGTCGGGTCAAGTTTTCTGGGCTTGACGACGATAACTCTTGAGAGGGGAACTCCGAGGATGTCATGCCGTTGAGGCCCGGGAGCCGCACAGACGGACGGAGTTGGGAGAGTCCTGTGAACGCTCGGGGTAGGGGAAAGACGCTCTGGCACCGGTCGTTTGGACGGGTCGCCGTCCTCCTCATAGCCTGGGCCGGTGTGAGCGGCTGCGTGGGACCCAAGGCCGTCCGCTACACCCGGCTGCGATACAACGAGGTGGTCCGCGATACCAACGACGAGCAGCTCTTGGTCAACATCGTGCGGCTCCGCTACGCCGACTCCCCCGTATTCATCGACTTGCCGAACATCACCAGCCAGTTCGAGGTGTCCGGCCGGGGCAACTACCTGGGCGGCTACGGCAACCAGACCCCGGGACGGGCGAGCCTGGGATATGGAGAGCTGTCGCTCCGCGACACGCCGACCCTGAGCTACCACCCCCGCGAGGGACGGGAGATCGCCAAGGCTCTGCTGACTCCCTTGTCCGCCGACCTGCTCATCGTGATCAACGCTGGGGCCAACCTCGAGCAGCTCCTGTTATTCGCCATCAACGACATCAACGACGTACCGAACGCCCCACAGGCCACGGACCTGATCCCCCAGGTCGCTGACGACAACTCGCTATACCTCCACGGTATCCGATTGCTCGCGTCGCTCCGGGCTCGCGACGCCACGGAGCTGGCGTTCGGGACGGACGACGATTCCGACGATTCCTCGGACCCGATTCCCAGAGGCGCGGTCCAGGGGCGCGACCTCCTGAACGCCGCCCGAGACGGTTACGTCTACCGCACCCAGGGGGAGGGCCAGATGACCCTGCGCAAGCGGGAAAAGGGGCTCTATCTGAGGATTCGCCCTCCGTACGTCCACTCCCCCGAGATGGAAGAAGTGTCGCGGATCTTCCGCCTGACCCCGGGTCTGAGCAAGTACCGCATCAAGCCGGAGCTGTCCGAGGAGGCCAACCAGAGGCTCCCGAACCCCCTGGAGAACGATACGGTCTATCTAAACCTGCGATCCGTCTTGCAGATCATGACCTTCCTCTCCAAGGGTGTGTGTGTTCCCGAGGAGCACGTGCGGTCCGGGACCGCTCCGGTGACCCCCGGGCCGGACGGACGGCCCTTCGATTGGACGCAGGTCACCGCCGGTAACTTCTTCGTGCACGCGCAGAAACACCGGCCTCGCGACGCTGAGGTGGCTGTCCCATATCGCGGGTACTGGTTTTATATCGCCCCGAACGACGTGAACTCGCGGGCGGCCCTGGCCATCCTCGAGGTCGTGTTCGCGCTGCAAGAATCGGACGGCCGAAACGTCGGCCCGCTGCTCACCCTCCCGCTCGGCGGTTGAGATGTGCCGGTTGACGGAGTGGACTGATGAAGCTGACCTGGCTGCTGGTATTCATCCCGATCGGAGTCGGCCTGGACGGGTTCGGGGCCAATCCGATCCTGGTGTTCCTGGCGTCAGCACTGGCGATTGTTCCGCTGGCGGGTTTGATGGGTGACGCGACCGAGGCCCTCGCCAAGTTTCTGGGCCCGACCGTCGGGGGCTTGCTCAACGCCACGCTGGGGAATGCCCCGGAGATCATCATCTCTTCCTTCGCTCTCCACGCCGGGCTGGTCAACATTGTGAAGTCTTCGCTGACGGGCTCGATCCTCGGCAACCTGCTCCTTGGACTCGGAATCTCGTTCTTTGCCGGCGGGATCAAGTGTCGCCGGATTCAGCGGTTCGATCCCCAGTCGGTCCGGTTGACCACCGCGTTGCTGACCTTGGCCTCCTTCGGCTTGATCATCCCGGCGGTGACCCAGTTCAGTGCTTCGGCCACCCGGTCGATCAGCCGGCAGAGCGCCGTCGTCCTGTTTCTGGTTTATCTGGCATATCTGGTCGCGATCGTATTGGATCAAAAGTCGTTGATCGGTAAGGAGGGGGTCAAGGCGACCCTCAAAGAGAAGGAAGAGCGGCCCGATGAAGTGAAAGACGAGCCGGAAGTCGGCTGGAGCCGGAACAAGGCTCTGGTCATCCTGACCGCGGTCACCGTCGGCATGGCGATCATGAGCGAGGTGCTGACCGGAGCCCTCGAGCCTGCTTCCGAGAGCCTGCATCTGACTCCGCGGTTTACCGGGGTCTTCCTGCTCGCTCTGGTCGGGAACGCCGCCGAGATCTTCAACGCCGTCCGCTTCGCCCGCAAGGACCAGATGGATCTGGCCGTCGGAGTGACGGCGGGCGCCAGCGCCCAGGTGGGATTGCTGGTCGCGCCGGTGCTGGTGTTCCTGGGCTGGATCATGGGCCAGAAAATGGACCTGGTCTTTTCGCCGCTCGAGCTGATCGCGATCGTGATGGCCATTTACCTGACGCGAAACCTGACCTACGACGGCGAATCGAGCTGGCTGGAAGGCTTGATGCTCATCGGTGTCTACTTGCTGTTCGGAATTGCGTTCCTGCATCATCCCAATACTGAGCCGCCAAATCCGCTGGCTCCTCCCCCGGCCGCGGCCGCCCAGACCCAGCCAGTCTTTCACCGGGAACTGCCGACCGCCTCGGACTTCCTCCATACCGACCTCGGCCACGATCCCGGCGACGCGCCGGACCGGACCGAGAGAGGTTAGCATTCGATTCCCTGTGGAATTCTATCAAGATCGGCCGTATCTTGACTTCGCAGGTCGGTATTCTTGCGGATTCCCTCTTGGGTTGCGGCGGAGTCGCATCAGATTGTCGGAGGCCAAGACCATGCGTGTTATTGGCTACTGGGCCGCGATCGTGTCGTTCATCGCGGCGACGTCAGCCTGGGCTCAGGCTCCATCTCGGGTCGAATCCTCACGCGAGGCGCCCGGCCCCGCGACGGTGAAGGCGGATGCGGACGTCGCGGGCCTGTTCCGCTACGAGCCGACGGGCCTCTCGCTCCTCCGCTCCTACCGGCGCGGCAAGATCCCCGTGGTCTTCATCCACGGCCTGTGGGTGACCCCGTTATCGTGGGCCCGGATGATCGAGAGCCTGGAGGCCGATACGGCCCTCCGCGACCGGTATCAGTTCTGGACCTTCGGCTATTCGACGGGTGACCCGCTCCCCTATTCGGCCGGGCTGCTGCGCCGCGACCTGGATGAGGTGCGACAAGAATTCGATCGGGATCGATCGGATTCGGCATTCGACCGGATGGTCCTCGTCGGCCACAGCATGGGCGGCCTGCTGACCAAGATGATGGTTCAGGACACCGGGACTCGCCTTTGGCGGCTGGTGAGCGAGCGGCCGGTCGACGAACTCGCGGGCGAGCCGGCCGATCGCGAACTCTTCCGCCGCGCCCTGATCTACAAGCCGCGTCCGGAGGTCCGCCGCGTGATCTTCATCGCCACGCCACACCGCGGGAGTCGCGTGGATCGGGGCGGGGTGGGCCAACTGGGCTCGCGGCTCGTCCGCCTGCCCGACCCGCTCCGGGCGTCGTACGGCCGGCTCATGGCCCGCAATGGCCCCGACTTCTTCACCGAGCGATTCCGCAAGGGCTTGCCCACCAGCATCGACGAACTGGAGTGGCAATCGCCGATCCTCATGGGCCTGAATGAACTCGGGCTGGCGCCGACGATCAAGGCCCATTCCATCATCGCCGACCGCCGCGACCCGCCGAGGGCCGGCGGGGGCGACGGCCTGGTCCCGTACGAGAGTGCCCATCTCGACGGCGTGGAGTCCGAGTCGCTCGTCTCATCCGGCCACCTCTGCCAGGACCATCCCGCCGTCATCCGCGAGGTCCGGCGGATCCTCGCGGTTCATGAGAGTCCCTGAGGAGCGTGTGGCAGTCGAGCCACTGCCGACCTCCACCGCCAGGAAGAACGGGCGAAAATCCCTTCGGTGCCACAAAATCACTTGACACGGCAAACGCGATGCATCCCCGCAAGACCATCGAATCCCTCCTTTCAAATCCTTCTCTCGCTCCCCGTGATTCGCGCTTATTGTAGCGGCTAGGCGTGGCTGTTTTCCTCGGCACGACCGGCGTCAACTCAATAAGAGTGATTTCACGCCATCACGCAGGAGTTCCGTCCTCTGACAAGATTCACTGCGTGTGTGCGAGATTCGACGCGGCCAGGGTCTTGGACGAGTTTTTCGAATAGTAGGGAATGCTCCGTCTTTGCCGATTCTCGCGACGTGCCGTCAGCACCCCCGGGGGCCGCGATGGCTTCGTTCGCGCATTTTGAGGGGTCGAGCGGGCGGCGGTGGCTTCGTTCGCGCGATTTCACCCCCTACACCTGGGGAATCGACTGCCATTCTGGCAGGATTGGGTTCGTTTTGTGAACTTCACATCCCCCACTGAGTTCGTCCGCCCCCTTGTGATTGGCCTGAGACAGCAACATGATCGATGATTGGCATCTTGGTGGACTGCATGTTCGACGCCTGCATACAACACATCGAATCTTGCAGCGAAGCTATGATGACCGCGTTCTAGTCTTCATGGCGAATCGGAACCATCATACTCTCCATCGATGCTTGCATGCATTCGGCTCCGCGAACATCTATTGATAGAGGTGCCGTCTCGGGCCGGCTCGCCCGGTGAATTCCGTCAGCCGAATTGTCAAGGATTCCTACGGGCAAACCCCGCCATTGTATATTATGGCACATTGCTGCAAGAACGCAAATGGCACCTGAAATTTAGGTAAGGTTGGCCACTCGATCTCCATTCCGGGGAGGAGCGAACGCGAGAAGCTGGTCCGCCGGGCCTCGGCCATGTTGTTCACCTCGCCTAAGGTCACCCATCTGATTGGCCCACCGCAGCACTCGGCTCCCGAGGATACACCGACTGCGGGATGTGTACCGATGCCGGAGAACTGCGGCTGCAGAGACGCCGAACCAGGGGATGCAGGCAGATGGCATGAAATGGGCGGCTGAAAGGTGGAATGAAGAAGTTTCGTACCGATTGTGCCGATAATGCAGAAAGTGTCACTTTGTCTGAATCATCGGTGTCACTGCGATCAGCGGGAGCTCTTTCACTCAGGGGCCGTCCGGCCGAGACAGGGCCACCTTAAATGGCGCGAATCGCCTTTCCATGGCCCCCGACCTTCACGGCTGGCGTGCTGCGGCAACTTGGCTGGGTGGGCTTACTGATAGCCCCGCTGCTGGTTGCCGGCTGTGCCTCCTGGCACCGGCCTTTGCCCACGCCGCCGGAAGTGTCCGATGCGGCGGTGACGGCGCGCGTCCTGATTTCCCCTGATATGAACGTTAACCCCGCGGAAACCGTCGTCAAGCCAGGTGATCCGAGCCAATGGTTGCCGGATCCACTGCCCGGGGGCGGCCCCGAAGCCAAGCCAACGATTTTCACGCTCGGCGAGGCCATCGATTTCGCCCTGCGCAATAACCCCCGGCTTCGGTCGGCCCGCGCCGCCATTCAGCAAGCTCTTGGCCAGGAGCAAGTGGCCTTCGCTCCCTTCTTACCGCAATTCGATATCCATGGGCAGTACGGCGCCACCTCGTTCAACCTGGCTCCGGGCATCTCCGCGCAAGAGGGATTCTTACTGTCGACCGCGCCCGCGACCCACAGTTACGCGCAAACCGAACTGGCGCTGGAATGGATCGTGTACGACTTCGGGCGGACCGGGGGCCGCTACCGCCAGGCGGTCGCGCGGGGACGCATCGCTGAGCTTCGGCGCATTCGGGCCGAGGAGACCGTGGCTTTCGACGTGGCCGCCGCTTACATGGACGTCCTCCTGGCCCGCGCGTCGCGCCGGGTGCAAGAGGAAGCCATCCGCCGGGCCGAGGCGATCCTGGCTGACACACGGGTCCGGCTGAAGGGAGGCGTGGTAGAGCGTGAGGACGTGTTGCGTGCCGAGGTGCAACTGTCGGAGAGCCGCGAGGCGCTCGTGCTGGCCCGGCAGGGGGAATTCGACGCGGTGGCCCGCCTGAACAACGCCATGGGCCGCAACGCCGGCTTGCCGTTGGAGGTGATCGACCTGGAGGTGCAGCCGCCGATGCCGGGGGCGCTGGCCCACCTCCTGGAGCAGGCGGCGGTCCAGCGCCCGGAGGTCGGCCTGGCCCGGCAAGCGGTGGCGGCCGCCCAGGAGGGCCGGCAAGCCGCCCGCGCCGAGTTCCTGCCGCGGATCTTCGTCCGGGCCGACGTGGGAGGAACGGCCGGGACGAACGTGGGGACCGGTTTGCAGGAGGGGGCAGGTCTGCACCTGGATGCGCCGCTCTACAACGGCGGCGGCCATCGCGGCGCGATGCGGGCGGCCGACGCGGGCGTCGAGGCCGCCGTCGCCGACGCCCAGGCCATCCTCGACCTCATCAGCCTCCAGGTGAACCTGGCCTACCGCGGCGTCGTGGCCTCACGTGAACGCATCGCGCTGTCGCGGACCGCTGTCGAACAGTCCACGGAAAACCTGCGCCTGCTGGAGGTCCGCTATCGCAACGGCAATGCCACCCCGACCGACATCGTGGACAGCGAGGCCGCCCTGACCCGGTCACAGCAGCGTTACTTCTCGGCCATCTACACCTATCTCGCCTTCCTGGCTCGCCTGGACTACGCTCTGGGCCAGCAGCAGGGCGCCTCCCTGAGGGTCGAGCCCGAGGTGTTGCCCGCACCCCTGCCGCCGAGAGTCGAGTAGTCGGGGTGAACTGACAGTAAGTTCACATGAGAATATTATCATTGTTTTGGCAACTACTGCTTCTTCCCTGGAAACTGCTGAAGGCGGTGGCACGCTTCCTGCGAAGGCTCCTCTTGTCGGCGCGTGCCTGGGTGTTGTTCATCCTCCTGGTGATCGCGCTTCTGGTCGCCTACTACGTACTGGAGGAGCGGCATACGCCGTTCACGACGGACGCGTACGTACAGGCCTACGTCGTCCAGGTGGCTCCCCGGTTCCAGGGCCTCAATAACCTGCTCGGGGGTCAGGTCGTGCACGTCAACGTGCGGGAAAACCAGGCCGTAAGAAAGGGAGAGCTGCTTTTTGAAATCGACCCCAGGACCTTCAAGCAGCGGGTGGCTTTGCTGGAGGCGAAATGGGTGCAGGCCACTTACCAGGTCGCCCAGATGGAAAGCCAGCTCGCGGCGGCGAAGGCCGAGGAGGAACGCCTGGCCGCCGAGGAGGCTTACGCGAAGGTGGTCTACGACCAGGAGATCGTGATCTTCAAGGGGGAGGCCACCACTGCGCGGAAGTTCAAGGACTCCGTGCAGAAATACAAAGCGGCCCAGGCAGCCCGGGAGCGAGGCCGGGCAGAAATCCGGAGAGCCGAGCAGGCGCTGGCGGCGCGGATCGGTGAAGAACATGCGCTGGTCGCGGAGGCCAAGGCGGAGCTCGAGGAGGCCAGGCTCAACCTGGAATGGACGCGCATTTATGCTCCAGCCAACGGTTACGTCACCAACGTCCAGCTCCGCGAGGGCTTCTACGTCCATGCCGGCGTGCCGGTACTGACCTTCATCGACGCCGATCAGTGGTGGGTGGTCGCCAACTATCGGGAGAACAGCCTGGAACACATCCGGCCGGGGCAGCGCGTCGGCCTCACCTTCAACACCTACCCCGGGCGGATCTTCCCCGGCGTCGTGCAGACCGTGAGCTGGGGAGTGAATCAGGGACAGGGGTTACCCTCAGGCAACCTGCCGGATGTCAGCGAGCCGCGCAACTGGATCCGGCTCGCTCAGCGCTTCCAGGTGTGGATCACTCCCGAGCTGCGGGAAGAATATCCCCTCCGAGTCGGGGCCACGGCCAGTGTGGTCGTCTACACGCGGGAGAAATACTGGCTCAACGCGGTGACCGAAGTCTGGCAGGAAATCGTGGCCTATTGGGATTACCTCTATTGAGAACCACGTGAGTGGTGGGTGGCAACGTTCGTTACCGCCAGGCACCGGTCCGTGGAGAAGGGTCTGCCTGTCCTGCCGCACCGCATGTGGCATCAGGCTCCCGCCATCGGAGGAGTTGCGGTTGCCGGCGGGATACTGCGGAGCATTGGGCCGGCCGCGAAGCGACCGGCGCCAGGGCGGGGGAAAAAAGGCGGCGAGCGAGCGATTCCGTAAGCCGCGATCAGGACCGAGTTTGAGCCGGGTACCGGTGCCTTCTCAATAACCCCGGGTGGTGCATTCGAACAGTGCTGAACTACACCCACGATTACAGCGTCCGGATCGCGATTTCGTGGCCTCCGGAGGCATCTGCGGCTCATAAGGGGTGAGTGCTGTCCACAAGTGGACAAACGCTTGCCAGGACTTATTGAGAAGTTACTAATTCAACGGTATTGGGTCTAGAGCGCATCACGACCGGTTTGCTCACAGTTGATACCAACCCGAAGCGTCAGCGAGGGGAATGCCGTCGGAACCTCGCTGACGCTTCGGGTTAACCCATCGAGCCGCCTGCGGCGGCCCCCTCACGGCCCGTGAACTTTTTCAGAGAATCTGGTTCCTTCCGCTGGTGGAGTGTTACCTTGCCTTACGGCGGCGCGAGTCCGTGGTCCTATAGACTCTGGTGCTTACTGCCCGAGGGTCAGCTTGGTCCGAGAGGCTTAGTACTTATCATTGGTGACTTGCCATGCCGGGTTTTCCCGGCGCGGTATTGATCCCGTTGGGGAGACTGCAAACGTTAACGAAACCCCTCTTGGCTCGCGTCGCCTTGTGGTTTCATCGCTTGCATCCGCGAGCTGGTGACAACCCTGGCTCCTTCCCTGAGAAGTGAGTCGATCGAGGCTGTCGCCATCGGACGACAGGCCTGTGGCTACGCACAACGCTGAAAAACCAACTCCTCGGGCATCCCCCAGCGATGCTGGGGGCATGGGGGAGTTTTGCGCTTTGACGAGTTTTCCACCGTGAAGAGTTCGTGGGGAGTATGCGCGTCCTTCATGTCGAGCTGTGCGCAACCCAACCGTGAAGCGCTCTAGACCTAAAACAAGCGTGATTTGAAGCCTCCTGGCGCCTCACCCCTTGTTTTAAAGGGTTTTGCTGAAAGAGCTTCCGAGCGGGCTGCAGATTTCAGGTGAGTCCGTCCCCGAATTCCGTCGTCTCGTCTTGTGCCTTGTTTCATAGGCTCTGGGCCACTGTCAGCCCTATGTCAATCCCCCCATCACACTTGTTTAATGTATATATGTAACTTGTCTGACGCGTGTCGAGGGTGCGCTTTACTGCGTATAGGCGGCAATGGCCGCAACTTTTCGATCCTTCAGAACGACACGAGCACGATCGGGCTGTTCCAGGGTATATTTTGACAAGAAGATCCTGACCTTCAACCCCGGCTGGGATCGCGCGTGCGCAACGTTGCCCGACTACGACGACGAGCGCGACATCCAGCGAACGCTCACGAGCTGTGGCCTTGCGCTCGCGACCAAGGCCGACGAGTCGACCACGGGGCCCGCGAGCCTCCTGCTGTTCGATCCGGACGGCGACCAGATTCTCAACGATCAGCACGTTCCCAGCCCGCGGAAATAGGGCTCGGTCTCAAGGCGAAACGCTTATGGTATCCTGAAGAATACGATGTCGGGACCGCTCGCGACGCTGCGCTAGGAAAGAGAAGAGTCCATGGCCACCTTTGCACGAAATCAGAAACTCATCATCGGGGGCATGGTCGCCCTGTCGGTCCTGATCATCGTCGTCGATTTGGTAACCCCTGTGGGGGCGCCGACGTCGATTTTCTTCGTAGTCGTGGTCGGGGCCAGTATGTGGCTGCCGGGGCTGCGTCCCATCTTCGTTGCCGCCCTCACTTGCACTGTGCTCACCGCTCTGACCTTTTTCCTGGAATTCCTTCGTGGCCCACTCGACATCGACCTGGTCAATCGCGGCTACGCGATCGTGGCCATCTGGGTGGTGGCGCTCTTGTGCGCGCCGTACAAGCGGGCGGAGCAGAGGGTCCAGGAGTTGGCGGCCATCGTGGAGTCCTCGGAGGACGCAATTTTTGCGAGGACCCTGGACGGCGTGATCACGAGCTGGAACGCGGGCGCCCAGAGGCTCTTCGGTTACGCCGCCGAGGAAGTCCTGGGCCGCTCGGGTTCGCTCCTACTCCCACCCGACCGTCTCGACGAACCGTCGCGCATCCTCGATGCGATCAAGCGGGGGGAACGGGTTACCAGCTATGAGACCGTGCGCGTGCGCAAGGACGGCCGGCAGGTGCCGGTCTCCCTATCCGCCTCCCCGGTCGCGGATACCGGCGGCAAGGTGGTGGGCGTTTCGTCTATCGCCAGCGATATCACGGAGTCCAAGCGGACGGCGGAGGAGCTGCAGCAGCGGGTTCAGGAATCTGCCGAGGCCGAGGAACGGATGCGTTCGGTCGTCAACCATGTGATCGACGGGATCATCACCATCGACGACCGCGGCACGGTCATGACCTTCAACCCAGCGGCGGAGAGGATATTCGGTTACGCCGCCCAGGAGGTCATCGGCCAGAACATCAAGATGCTGATGCCGGAACCGTACCACAGCCAACACGACGGCTACATCGCCAACTACGTTCGCACCGGGCAAGCCAAGATCATCGGCATCGGACGGGAAGTGGTCGGTCGCCGCAAAGACGGCTTCACCTTCCCGTTGGACCTGGCCATCAACATGTTCCGCCTGGGTCAGGGCCGGTATTTCACCGGAATCGTCCGCGACATCACCGAGCGCAAGCGGGCCGAGGAGGCGCTGCGGGAGAGTCAGCAGATGACGGCGGAGGCCGAGGCTCTGTCGCACTCGTGCTCCTGGGAGTGGGACCTTATCAGTGGGCTATGGACGTTTTCCGATGAATGGCACGCCATCCACGGCGTTCCCAAAAGGAAGCTGACAGTGGAGGAACTGCTGCCCATTGCCCACCCGGACGACCGCAACAGGGTCAACCGCGCGATGGAAGACACCTGCAACGGTATCGCGCCCTACGACCTCGAGCACCGCATCGTGCGCCAGGACACCGGCGAGGTTCGCGTCGTCCGCGCCCGCGGACGAATTGTGCGCGATGCAGCCGGCCAGGCAGTCAAGGTAAGGGGCTTCGCCCAGGACATCACCGATCGCAAGCGGGCCGAGGAGGCGCTCCGGGAAAGCGAGGAGCGGTTTCGCGGCACCTTCGAGAACGCGGCGGTCGGCATCGCTCATGAAGACCTCGCTGGCCGTTTCCTGCGCTTCAACAAGAGGTTCTGCGAGATCCTCGGCTACTCCCCCGATGAGCTGGTGGGGAAGTCGCTCTCGGAGGTGACGTACTCCGAGGATCTGGCGGATGACCTCGCCAGGTTTGACGCCCTGACGCGGCGTGAATCCTCCAGTTACACGATGGAGAAACGTTTCATCCGTAAGGACGGCGCACTGATCTGGGCCCACGTGACCGTCTCGCTCCAGGCCGAGGCGGCGGGAAAGCCGACCTATTGCATCAAGATCATCGAGGACATCACGGACCGCAAGCGGCTTGATGAAGAGCTGCAGAAAGCGAAGGCGGCGGCGGAGGCGGCCAGCCGGGCCAAGAGCGAGTTCCTGGCGAGCATGAGCCACGAGATCCGCACCCCCATGAACGGCGTCTTCGGCATGCTCGACCTGGCCCTGGACACGGAACTCCAGCCGGAGCAACGGCATTACCTGGAGCGGGCCAGGGCCTCGGCGGATCTGCTCTTGCGGGTCATCAACGACATCCTCGACTTCACCAAGATCGAGGCCGGCCGGCTCGACCTGGAGCCGGCCGCATTCAGCCTGCGCGAGAGCCTCGGCGAGGCGATCAAGGCGTTCGGTCCCCGGGCGCACCGGAAGGACCTGGAGCTGGCCCTGCACGTCCGCCCCGACACCCCGGACGGCGTGGTCGGCGACGCCATGCGCCTCGGCCAGGTCCTGACCAACCTCCTCGGCAATGCCATCAAATTCACCGACCGGGGTGAGGTCATTCTGAAGGTTGGGGTGGAGTCGGTAACCGAGGAGCAAGTCTGCTTGCACTTTGCCGTGACCGACACGGGACCGGGCATCCCGCCCGATCAACAGCGCCTCATCTTCGGCGCTTTCGCGCAGGCGGACAGCTCCATGGCCCGCCGCTTTGGAGGTACGGGGCTGGGGCTGGCCATCTCCGCGCGGCTGGTCGAGTTGATGGGCGGGCGCATCTGGGTCGAGAGCGAGGTCGGCAAGGGGAGCACCTTCCACTTCACGGCGTGCTTCGGCGTGCCGCATGAGGCCGTGGCGATCCGGAAGGCCAAGGAGATCGACCTGGAAGGGCTACCCGTGCTGGTCGCGGATGACAACGAGACGAACCGGGGCATCCTGGCCGAGATGCTGGCCAATTGGCGGATGAGACCGACGGTCGTGGGCGGCGGGCGCGCGGCGCTGGCCGAGCTGAAACGGGCCGCCGGGGCGGAGGACCCGTTCCCGCTGGTGCTCCTGGACGCGGTGATGCCGGACCTGGACGGCTTCGCCGTGGTCCAGGAGATCCGGCACGACCCCGCGCTGGCCGGCGCGATCATCCTGATGCTGTCGTCCGCCGACCGGGGCGGTGAGCTGGCCCGCTGCCGGGAGCTAGGCATTGCCGCCTTCCTGCGCAGCAATTCCCGGGCTAGGGTTTTCTCTTTGACAGGTCGCTCCGTTTGGATTCTCATTTCGTAAAGCCCGTTCGCGAAGTGCTCCCCTGGATTCTCTATCTTGCCATTTACGCTACGGAGTGGCCT
>JBKQHM010000265.1:0-28019 GCA_052148775.1 Isosphaeraceae bacterium
CTGGAGTCGCTCGGCCGGGGCCGGGAGTTGTATCTCCACGACCTGGAATCGGCGGCCCGGGATGGTTCGGGCGAGTCGGCGCGATCGCGGACTCTCGACGCCGTCCAGGCCAAGCGCCCGGTCTCCCCGCTCGGCGATGCGATCCACGGCGTACTCTCGGCCCATCGGGGCCAGCCGGTCGCCGGCATCGTCCTGGCCACCGACGGGCGGTCCAACACCGGAGAAGACCCGCTCCGCGCCGCGGAGGCCGCTGTCCGGCAGAACATCCCGATCTTCGCGATCGCTGCGGGGGCCAGTGAAGGACCGCGGAACATCCGCGTGGCCGAGGTCGAGGCGAGCCCGGTCGTCTTCGTGCGCGACGCGATGAATCTGGCCGTCGTGGTCGAGGCGCGCGGCTTGAAGGACGCCGAGGCGACCCTCATCCTCGAGCAGAAGATCAACGACGGGGGCTGGGAACCGATCGGCAATCAGCGCATCGCCCTGGGAGAGGACGGTATCCTCAAGCGGACCCCCTTCCGGGTCACGCCCAAGGTCGTCGGCCAGTACGAATTCCGGGCGCGGGTGGAAGACGGCGGCCCCGAGCTCACCCTGGAGGACAACATCGCGTCCGCCGCGGTGAAGGTCGTCCGTCAGCAGATCCGGGTCCTTTTGATCGCCGGCGGGCCGTCGCCCGAGGTCCAGTTCCTCCGCAACGCGCTGATGCGCGACCAGCACGTCGAGTTCGCCGCCTGGATGCAGCATTCCGACCCGGGCTTCCGCCAGCCGGGCGACCGCCCGATTCTGAGGCTCCCGAGCGACTCGGCCGAGCTGGCCCGATACGACGCCCTGCTCCTGGTCGATCCCGACCTGAGGGCCCTCGGCGCACAATGGCCCGACATGATCGTGAACTTCGTCGGCCAGGAGGGCGGCGGCCTCATCTTCGTCGCCGGGGAACTCCATTCCCAGCAACTCTTCGAAGCCGCTGAGACCGCCAAGACCGGCGGCGACTGGACTCGGATCCTGCCGGTCGTCCGCGAACCCGGCCTCTTCCGCACCGAGGCCGAAGTGCGGCTCAGCTCGCAGACGACCTATGCCCTCGAACTCACCCCCGAGGGTCGAGGCGACCCAATCTTCGAGTTCAACGCCGATCCGATCCGAAACCGGGCGATCCTGACGAGCCTGCCGGGCATGTACTGGAGCTTCCCTGTCACGCGGGCGCGACCCGGCGCCACGGTCCTGGCCCGACACGGCGACCCGCGCATGCAAAATCAGTACGGGCGGCACGTTCTGCTGGCCTCGCAGCTCTACGGACCCGGCCGGACCGTCTTCATCGGCTTCGACAGCACTTATCGGTGGAGGTACCTCTCCGAAGATTATTTCGACGGCTTCTGGGCCCGCCTGGTCGATCGAGTGGGGCGGAACAAGGCGCTCGGCGGCCGGTTCCCGTTCCAGGTCCACCTGGGCAAGGGCGTCTATCGTGTCGGCGATCGCGTGTCCGTGGGCATCCGGTACACCGACCCGGCCGCGACGGCCGAGGGTTCCGAAGTCGTGGCTGAGCTCGAGATCGCCGGCCAGCCGCCGGAACCGCTCCGGTTCGAGAAGGTGCCCGACGACCCGGGGTTGCTCACCGCCACATTCCCGGCCGAGCAGGCCGGGGCCTATTCGCTGAGGGTCGTCCCGGCGACCGCCGTGGAGACTGGCTCGGGTGTCCGCGTCTCGACGACCACGTTCCGCGTCGAGCCGCCGCGGCGCGAGGTCGACGAGCCATCGTTGAATCGGCCTCTCCTGGCGGAGCTCGCAAGGCTCACCAACGGGCGGGTCCTCGACCTCGCGGAGATCGGCCGGCTCGACGAATACCTCTCCATGCGCGAGGTCACGCGCACGCTGGAGACGCGCGATGAGCTCTGGGACGCCCCGCTCATCTTCGCGACCATCGTGCTCAGCTTGACCGTGGAATGGGTGGTCCGGAAAATCTTTCGGATGGTGTGAGATGGCAGATGGCGGATTGCAGATTCCAGATGATCATCAAGACAAGCAAACGTCTCTAGTATTACTCCGGCGAGGGAGCGTCGCATGCTGGCTCATACCAACCCGAAGCGTCAGCGAGGTTCTTCGGCCTTTCGCCTCGCTGACGCTTCGGGTTAGTGTGTGTGCTTGTTCCGTCCCGGCGCATGATCCGGAATCCGGAATCGAAAACCCCGGCCAATAGTCCGTTTCGTTTCCTAGTCGAGATCCCAACCGTGGCGACAGTGCTGGACTTACCGACGCTCGAATCGCTCCGTAGCGAGCAACGCGACCTGAGGGATCGGCTCGCGCGACTGCGCGGACGCCTGAAACTCCAGTTGACCCTGGAATTCCTGGTTGACGGGGTGATTGGCCTGGTCGCGATGGCGGCCGTGCTGGTGTTCCTCGACTGGTGGTTCCGGCTCTCCCCATCCGTCCGTTTCATCTTGCTGATCTCGAGTGTCACCGGCCTCTTGCTGATGCTCGGGGCCCGTGCGGCCCGCCGTTGGGATTCGTCGCGGCTCGACGAGCTCTCGCTGGCGATGACCCTCGACCGCTACCGGCCGGGGACCGGCCAGCAGATCGTCGACGTGCTCCAGCTCCCGGAACTCCTCAGCCTTTCGGTCACATCCACCTCGCCCGCGATGGTGCGACTGGCCGTGAGACAGGCGTGCGCGGCACTAGCCGCCTCGGACTGGCACCTGCTCTGGAACCGCAAGCGCACGGCCATCCACGTCGCAATCTTGCTCGCCGGCTTGATGGTCCCGGTCATGTTCGCGCTCCTGGCGCCACAGGCGGCCCGACTGAGCCTGTCGCGATGGCTGCTCGTCACCTCCGAGCGCTGGCCTCAGCGGACCTACCTCACCGTCATGGGGCTGGGCGCCGACGGCCGGTTGCTCGCGCCTCGCGACGAGCGATTCCTGATGGAAGTCCGTTCCGACCTGCCGCTGCTCGAGTCCAGCGGAAAGAAATGGATCGTTCAGGGCCGAGGCCAACCCCTGGCACTCAAGTGGAAACCGGAATCTCCGGCGATGCCGAAGGCCGTAGCCGTCCGGGAACGGACCGCGGAGGGAAAACCCCGGAATGGCGTGATGGCCGAGGCGGAACCGGCCCATTTTCGCTACGAGTTCCCCCCGACCTCCAAGTCGTCGACGTTCGAATTGACCGGGGGTGACGACTGGCTGGGACCCATCATCCTGGAGCGCGTCGACCGGCCGGCGCTGGCCGAGACCAAGGTCCGCGTCCGGGAGCCCGGCGCCACTTACGACGGCTTCCGCAACGTCGAGGACGCGCAGCAGCACCTCGTCTTCCTGCCCGATACGATCGTCGAATTGACGCTCATCGGCTCGGAACCGATCGCGGACGTCCGGTTCCGGATCCAGTCGGGTAACCCACCGGAACTGAAACGGAGCGACGAACGGACCTTCTCGACCCAGTGGACCCTCCGCGAGGCCACGACCCTCGAATTCCTGTTGAAATCGGCCAGGACCGGCCTGGAGTCCCGGCCCACCTTCCTGTCGATCGGACTTCTCAAGGATCGCGAGCCGCGCGTCACGCTCCGCGCCGTCGGCGTCAGCAGCCACGTCACGGCCGTCGCCACGATCCCGCTCACCGTAGGCGCAACGGATGACTTCGGCTTGGCGGCGCTTCGCTTGCAGATCGAACGGACGTTACTTTCGGACGACTCGGAAAAGGAGAACGATAAGGAGAAGGAGAAAACGAAAGGCCAGATGCAAACCAAGCGCGAGTCGGTCCGCCTCCCGCTGGTCGAGGACAAGGATCATCCCGTGCTGGATCATCAGGCCCGACATGACCTGTTCTTGCAGACCGATCCGCCCAAGGTCGGCACCGTGATCCGGATCGTGGCGGAGGCCGATGACCGATGCGCCCGAGGCGTCCAGGTCGGCCGATCCACGGCGCTCCTGTTCCAGGTCGTCGCACCCGAGGAGATGTTCTACGAGATCCTGCTCCGCCAGCGGGCCGAGCGGGCGAAATTCATCGGCGTGCTCGATATCATGGAGAAACAGACTCCGGTGCTGGCAGGAAAGCCGAAGGCCGAAGACCTGGTCCAGGTGATGCGTATCCAGCATTCGGCGGCCCGGCAACTCGAGCAGATCGGCAACCGCGTCGCCGACACGCTCCAGGAAATGAAGCTGAACCAGGTCGGCTCGCCGAAATCTCAAAGGTTGCTGCAAGACGGGGTCATCGAGCCGATGCGTGCGCTCACCGCCGGCCCCATGAACGAGCTACGGACCGTCCTCCAGGCGCTCACCGGTACCGGATCGAGCCCCGTCGCGAACCTGGAGTCCGCTCGGCGACTGCACGGCCAGGTCGTTGCGAAGATGAAGGGGATCCTCGATCAGATGTCGCAGTGGGAGAGCTTCGTCGACGTCGTCAACCAGGTCGCCGAGGTGATTCGCATGCAGCACGAGATCCTCCAGGCCACCGAGAAAGCCAGGGAAACCCGCACCAAGGAGATCTTCGACGATAAGCCCTGAATCCGCTTGCACGATTCGGGGAGGGCGAGCCGCTCGGCGAGCCGTGCCGTACCCCGGCTCGGCCGGAGCCTCACCCACCCGGATCACAGAATGTCATTTGGAGGCGTCCATCGCCCCTGCCCATCGCCCCGAACATACGGGAGATGATAAGATGACTCCGTGGACCGCGTAACGACGATATCAACGACGCGAACCCGATGCGTCCCGGGCCTCCGACCTTGACGACCGGCCCGAGACGTGAGATGGAAGCAATGAAGTCCGCAAGGGGAGAATCTCGCGTTCCGTCAGATGACTCGTGTCTGTTTGTCCGTCCGTCCATTCGTTCGAATCGGAGGGAGATCTCATGAGACGTAGCGTTCGAATTCTCGCAGTGACCGCGATGACCTCGTGCCTGCTGGGCACGGTCGCCTTCGGCAAGCCGACGAAACCGTCGGGCCCGAAGCCGATTGCCTCCATCTCTCAGGAGATGACCGGCGTGGCCGGCGACCTGGCGAAGACCCAGACCGGCGAGCCGGTCCAGGCCCAGGAGAAAACCATCGTCCACGACCTCGACGTCCTGATCGCCGAGCTGGAAAAGCAGTGCGAAAACTGCAAGAAGACCGGCATCAAGAAGAACAAGCCGATGCGCGGCATGGACGACTCGCGGATCTCGCAGGGCACCGGCGGCATCGGCGACCTGAACGACCCCGCCCTGAGCAACAAGGACTGGGCGAAGCTCTCGACCCGCGAGCGAGACCGGATCCTCCAGTCGATGTCGGAAGGGTTCCCTCCCGAGTATCGCACCGTCCTCGAGCGGTACTATCGTCGCCTCGCCGACGAGAAGGCCGCCCCGGCCAGCGGCTCGACTGCCAAGCCTTGATAGTCATTAGTCATTAGTCATTGGTCATTGGTCATTGGTCAATAAGGAGAAGCACGGGGATCATGCACGACGACGGGATTGCCTCATCCCTGACCTCCCTGTGGCCGACCCAGAAAAGGCCCGGCCCTATCGTGCTTTCTCCTGCCAATGACCAATGACAAATGACAAATAGCAAGCGGAGCGAGCAGAGATGCACAGCGCGGCGGTCCTCCTGATCGGTCTGCTGAGCGGCGTCGGCGCGGCGGATTACTCCCGCTCGCTGGCCGCCAAGGTGCTCGATCAAACCACGCTCGATGCCGAGGGCTTCGGCGAAAAAACCGCCCTGAAGCGGCAGGATGACGGCCTGCACATCACGCTGGCCCCGGGCAAGCCGGAAACGGGCTGGAAGACCCCCCAGCAAATCCGGTTCGGCGGCAATTTCACGATTACCGCCAACCTCATCATCAAGAAGCTCCCCAAGCCCGCCCAGGAGGACGGCGCCGCGATCGGCCTGGCCATCGCCTTCCAGGACATCAATCAGCCCGACGCGACGCTCCTGCGCCTGCGTGAGCCGAACGGATCGGAAGTGTACCGGTCCGTCGAGAAGGCGATGGCCAACAACATGCAAATGCAGATGCAAATGCAGATGCAAATGCAAATGCGGATGGGCTTCGGGGGGGGGCCGCAGCAGCCTCCCAAGCCGCCGCGTCGTACGTCCCCGGCGGCGGGCGACGCGGTTCGCCTGGAGATCCATCGCGAAGGCAATACGATCCGGTATCAGGTGCTCGACGGCAAGTCAGGCCGCCTGCGATATCTCGGCCAGACCGAGGTGCAGCCGATGGACGTCGCCGCGGTGAAGTTGTTCGCCTCCAACCGGAACGGCGCCGAGCCCATCGACGTCATCCTCCGCGACCTCACCATCCACGCCGACCACATCAATGGGCTCGGTACGATTATTCGGACGGTCTTCGATCAGGTCGTCTACGGCGACCCGACTTCGATCGAGGATGGAATCCTGATCGTCGGTGGCCAGCCCAACGCGCCTGCTGGCGGGTCACCGAACCAGCCGGGAGGCCCGCCTCCGGGCGAATCCGCCCCCGCCCCAGCACCGGTCGCCGCTCCCGCGGCGCCCGCGGGAGCCGTCATGGTCGCCGTGGCGGCACCCGGTCAGGTCATCGTCATGGCGGCCGCGCCGGCCGCGGCCGCGCCGGCCGCAGCCGCGCCGGCTCCTGCACCAACCGTCGCAGCCGTAGCGGCGAATCCGGCAGCCGCGGCCGCGCCGGCTACCGCCCAGGCCGCCGCGAAGCCGGCTCCCGACGCCAAACCGGCTTCGTCGGACCCGTTCGCGCCCGACGCCGCCCCATCCGCCGTCTTCGCACCCGCGCCCGCCCCGGCCCCACCGCCGCCGAAGGCCAGGATCCCGCTCGACGAACTCGAAAGCATCCGATTCGAACGGACGCCCATGATGTCCGCTCATTTCATGGGCCAACCCAATCTCGACTTCACGATGCCCGGACTGAGCGCGAAGAAAGATGATGCATCGAAGAAGCCGGAGGAGAAGAAAACCGATGGGACGGACGACGTCCTGGCCCCGCCCCCGGGCACGACGGCGCCCACGAAGATCGCCAAGGTCGACCCGAAGAAGAACGGCATCCGCGACCTGAACCTCTCGCTCTTCAATCTCAGACCGGCGGAAATCAAGCAAGTCACCGTGACCTGTCAGACCGACAAGGGCCCGACGAGCTGGCGGCTCGACACGAGCAACTCCCAGGATTGGCCCCTGGTGGTCCGGCGATCCGGCACCGAACCGTCGGCGGACCTCTTCCTGGAACCGCCGCTGGGCGATTGCTTCCAGAAGGACTTCACCATCGTCGTCATGTACGCGAACGGGCAGAATGCCAACGCCAACGCCAAGGCCGATGCGCACACCAAGCCCGACCTGGCCGTCGATCCCAAAACTCCCGCGGTCGAATCGCTCGATGCCTGGCTCTACCTGACGGGTGAGGAGAAGCTCTACGGCAAGGTTGAGCGCATCAGCCAGGACGCCGTCCGGATCACGACACCCTGGCAGGACCATCTCGATGTGCCGCTCTCACGCATCGTCGGCATTCACCTGGGACTGATCGAACGCAAGGAATCCGCGGCGTCTTTCGCTCGTCGGTTGAAGGCACGCGGATCCGAAGACCAACTCCTGGCCCAGACCAAGACCGGCGAGGTCGTGGCGATCCCCGGCATCGTCGAGGGGACCGAAGAAGACCGACTGCGCTTCCAGTACAAAGGCCGGACGCGGACCCTGCCCATCAAGCAGGTCGAGGGCCTGGTGATGGCGTCGCGAGCGGAATCGGAACGCACGGATGCCCCCCGCACCGCATTCTCCTTGCCCGCCGACCTCCTCATCTCCGGTCGCTGGAAGGCCATCGATGCCAGCGTCTGGAAAGTCGAAACTCCTTGGGGTCAGGAGATGAAGATCCCCGCCGCCGATGTCCTGTCCGTCCGGTTCCATGGAGGCAAACTGACCTATCTCTCCGACCTCACCCCCAGCAAGGTTGAAGAAACGGCATTCTTCGGCCGTCGGCTCCCCTGGCGACGCGACGTCAACCTGCTGGGCGAGCCCCTGAAAATCGCCGGACAGAGCTACGATCGCGGCGTCGCCGTCCATTCGAAGTCCGTCCTCACGTATGACCTCAACGGCGGCTACTCCACCTTCGAAGCCCTGGTCGGATTCGACGAGGCTTCGAAGGGCCAGGGACGCGTCGACTGCCGGGTCTTCGCCGATGGCAAAGAGATCTATGCGAACCCCGACCTGAAGGCGAGCGACGCGCCGACCAAACTGTCATTGCCGGTCACCGGAGCAGAGCAACTGCGGATTCAGGTCGATTTCGGTCGCGGCCAGGATACCGGCGACCGCGTGATCTGGGCGAATGCCCGGCTCTACCGGAAGTCCTCGCCCAGGACCGAGACCGCGACAACCCGCTGACAAAGGCCGGGCACAGGATTCCCCTGATCCGGCCCGACATCGGTCAGAAAGCGATCCCTCGACGATCCAGATGGGGCATCCAGGCATATGCATGCATTCTACGTTCGATCTCTCTGGCTCTCGTTCTCGCTCACGATCGTCCTGGGTGTCGCGCTGCGCACCTCCGGATACGACGACAAGGAGAAGGTCAAGGATAAGGACAATCCGCAGTCCCCGATCGAAGTCTACGAATGGTCCATCTGGGTCGGCAATCCCGCCCAGACGACCTTGAACACCACGCGGGTCTACAAGAACGCGATGCCCAGCTCCGTCGGCACGAGCCGGCCGAAGTTCGAAGACAAGGAACTGACCAGCAAGTTCCCGGTGGCACCGGTGTCGGTCGTCCAGTTCTTCGGCGAGCCGAGCAAGGACGTGGACGTGGACCTCCGGGCGAAGAAAGGGCTCTTCCTCTCCCACTGGCCGGCGAGCACCGAGCGTGCCGGCCGGCTCCAATGGTTCAAGTCGGATTTCTCCGCCGATCCGCCCGCGAACATCCCTCAGAGCTATCTCCCCGCCGAACACTGGACGCAGAAGCTGCGCCAGAACAATTCGGCCCTCTACTTGAAGCAAGAGTCGCACTACGAGCGATTCATCGCGTATGACGCCGAGCTGACGATGCCGATCCCCGTGAAGATCCGGGGCGGCCCCGACGAGTACACGTTGCAGAACATGACCGGCCAACGACTGCTCGACGTCGCCGTCATCGCCCCGACGGACAACGGATTCCGCGTCGGATGGCTGGACGAGCTGCCCACGGCGGCCCCGGAGAAGTCGGACGAATCGACCGACAAGAAGGAGGGGGCCTCACCGAAGAAGGACGAAGCTGCCAAGAAAACACCGGCCGCCGCGAAGAAAGATGAGGCCGCCGCGAAGAAAGTCCCCCCGACGCCCGACGAGGTCTTCAAGGAGGCCGAGTCGAAGAAGAAAGACGAAGCGGAAGTCATCCCACCCCTACCGGCCGAGGGCGATGCGGACGTGCGCGGGCGTGTCGACCAACTACTCAATCGTCCGATCGCGGTGACCGTCAATCAGGCCCCGCGCCGGCAGGTCATCGGCATCATCATGGGACAGGCCCGACTGCGGTATGAGGTCGACGAAAAGACGCTCACCAAGGAGAAGGTCGACCTGACTCAACCGATCGACATGAATGCGGCCCAGATCGCGGCCCGGGATGCGCTCGCGGATGTCCTCGGCGGGGCCAGCCTGAGTTATCGCATCACGGAGAATGGCAGCCTCTACATCACCACGGCGGCCCGGCTCGCCGAAGACGTCGGCAAGAAGGGAGCGGTGATCGAAGGTCCTCCGGTGAAGCTCGTCATGTCTCAACCGAGGAAACCGGCCGAGCCCTCATACCGCGAAGTCACCCTGGACACCTTGGCCCGAAGGCTGGCGGCCCAGGGACTCCGCGAGGATCTCGTGAAACTCCTCCTCGCGGAATATGGCGCGGCGTTGTTCGAGCCGAAGGAGCTCGTG
Organism: Isosphaeraceae bacterium; assembly: GCA_052148775.1. GTDB lineage: Bacteria > Planctomycetota > Planctomycetia > Isosphaerales > Isosphaeraceae > CAVZRC01. Next base: position 9,809 of record JBKQHM010000265.1, read on the forward strand.
GTCCTGGTGCACCTCTCGCGACCGGCGATCGACGAGGGAGTGCTCCTCGATGTGTTCCCCCCGCCGAAGAAGCTGGTCCGGACCGCCATGGTGGTCGTGCACGGTGTCGATCCCCGGCTTCAGGACCGTGCTCGGACCCTCGTTCAAAAGCTCGGCGACCAGTCCCCCAAGGAGCGAGAAGCCGCGGAGACACGGCTGGGCGAGATGGGGCCGGTCGCCGTCCCGGTGCTGGAGGATGCCCTGAAGAACAAGGACGTCGAGATCGTCTTCCGCGCCGAGCGTCTGCTGCTCAAGTTGAATCGACAGGTGCCGTGATGACGGTTCGATTCGATCCTGGAGGCAAGTCCGCCAAGGGTCATCCGTTCGCGGACTCATGACGCGGAGGAAATCCCATAAAGCAGGACCTGACCGTGCTCCGGCTCCATCAGCAGGTCCTCGCCGACGCGCATCATCATGGCCGATGCGGCGGGCACTCGATCTTCGTTCCACGACATCTCGCAGGCGCTTTGCATCAGCCGCGCCGCGGAGAACTTCACGGCCCTGAGCAGGAACCCGTCGGCCTCGGCCGGGTCCGGCGCGGCCTCATCGCGATAACCCGCCCACATCGCCTGGGCAACCCCGCGAAGGTTGACGATCGGGAGAGTCGCCCGCGCGATCTTTTCCTCATCGGCGAGATTCTCATTCACCGGCATCGACCGGACCCAGGTCACGAGCAGATCCTGAAGGGCCCCGGCGAGGTCCCAGGCCGGATCGCCTACCTGTACAAGTTCCCAGTCCGCGATCCAGACCCCGATCGCGTCGGATTCCGGCGATGCGGCGTCCGTACGGACCAGCACGTTGTCGAGCTTCATATCGGCATGGATCACGGTCTCGGACCGCCAGAGACCGCGTGCGCCATCGAGCAACTCGCCCAGGACCTCGGACTCCTGGACGCTCCGCAGGATCTCGCAATAGGCCCGGCTGAGTACGCCCCGGCGCGCGGCCTTCGGCCGGTGCAATTCCAGCACGCGGGGCGTGCTGCGGGGCAGCCAGGCCCGTCCGGGATCGTCCGGGTCGATCGCCCGGAAGATTCGGTGGAAGGCCCCAAGTGCCTGCCCGAATGCGTATGCCGCATCGACCAGTAAATCCCGACCGACGGGGCCCTCGAGCATCGACAGGAGTGTGACGACGTCAGGGATCAGCTCGAAGACGAGGATCGCGCGCTCGAGGTCGCTGTCGATCAGGCGAGGGAGGATCTCCGCCATCGGGGCCGCGGCCGGCTCATCCCGGCAGAGGTCGTGAAACAACGCCTCGCGACGCAGCGTCTCACGCCCCCCCTCCGCTGGGTCGTAGGGCTGCTTGATCAGGAAGCCGGTCGCACCGGGACATTGGATCACCAGGTTCCGATTCCGCCGCGGCATGCTCCGGATCGTCAGCGGCCCGTCGATGATCCGCGCGACATCGATCAGCCGCCGATCGAACAGGAAATCGGCGACGTTGTCCACTGTGAGCATCGCGGGACGCCTCGCGGCGGAAGATCAGACATGGGAAGGTGCAACCCGCTTCATTCGACCGTTCGTCGAGGTAAACGGGGCCCGAAAGTTCTCAAAGTATGCCCTGGAAGGTCGTAGTAGGGTGCTCTACGAGCACCGATATGGCGTGCTTTGTCGAATCCGGTGCTCGCAGAGCACCCTACGAGACGGCTATCGCAGCTCCCGCTACTGACTCTCACACAATCTCCTGGATGACCTTCCCCTCGACGAAGGTCAGCCGCTCGTTGCGCCCGAGATGGGGATAGGTCAGGCGGTTCTGGTCGAGGCCCAGGAGGTGAAGGATCGTGTTATGGACGTCGCGGAAGTGGTAGGGGCTCTCGATGGCGTGGAGGCCGAGGGCGTCCGTCGCGCCGACGACCTGGCCGCCCTTGACTCCGCCGCCGGCCATCCACATCGTGAAACCCAGGTTGTGATGGTCTCGACCCCGGGCGGACTCCGCCTCGGGCGATCGGCCGAACTCGCCGCCCCAGAGGACCAGGGTGCTGTCGAGGAGCCCTCGGCGCTTCAGGTCCTTGAGCAGGCCCGCGACCGGCCGATCCGTCTCGGCGGCCTTGCGCGTGTGGTTCCCCTCGATGTCGTTGTGGGCGTCCCACTGCTGGTCGCCGGGCCCTCCCCCGGAGACCACGCACACGAACCGTACGCCGTTCTCGACCAGCTTCCGCGCCTGAAGGCAGCGCCGGCCGTAGTCGTGCGTCGGCTCGACGCCGATCCCGTAGAGGTCGAGCGTCTCCTGCGGCTCCCGGGCGATATCGAGCACCTCGGGCGCCTCGGTCTGCATCCGGAAAGCCAGGTCGTAGGCATTGATCCGCGCGTGGAACTCCTGATCCTCGGGATCGAGCGTCGCCTCGTTCAGCTCGCGGATCAGCCGCAACGTCCGCTGTCGTCGATCCAGCCCGACGCCGGGCGGCAGGTCCAGGTTGAGCACCGGCCGGTTGCCGGGCCGGAACATCGTCGGCTGGTAGACCGCTGGCAGGAAGCCGTGCATGTACATCGGCTGGCCCGCCTCCAGCGCCCCGCGCGGGTCCGGTATGACGACATAGGCCGGCAGCGATCGGCTCTCCGACCCGAGTCCGTAGCAGATCCACGAGCCCATGCTGGGAAACCCCGGGACGATCCGACCGGAAAACAGCTCGTACTGAGCCGCCGAGTGGACGACCATGTCCCCATGGCACGACCGGATGACCGCCAGGTCGTCGACGCATTCCGACAGGTGCGGGAACAGGTCGGAGACCTCGATCCCGCTCTCGCCATACTTCCGGAACGTCCGCCGCGTGCCGAGCAACTTCGCGTTCTTCGAGACGAACTGGTACTTGACGTCGCCGAACTCCTTGGGCCGGACCTGCCCGTGGAGGCGGTTCAACAGCGGCTTGGGGTCGAACGTGTCGAGGTGGCTCGGGCCGCCGGCCATGAACAGGAAGATCACCGAGCGTGCCTTGGCGCCATGATGCGGCGGCTTGGGCGCCAGGGGATCGGCGATCCCGGCGCGGGCTTGCTCCTCGTGGAGGAGCGATGCCAGCGCGAGGCCACCGAATCCGCAGAAACCGTCGCGGATGAACTCACGGCGAGTACGCGTCGGCCGGGAATGCGGGCGGGCTTCAGGGAACATAGAGGAATCCATTGAGATTGAACAAGGCCAGTGTGAATTCAGTCAACGGCTGGTCTCTGAGGAATTCCAGGGCGAGGGCTTGCTCGCGCGGAGTCGGAGGTCGTCCCAGGGCCAGACGATAGGCGCGGTCGACCGCACACCTCGACTCCCCGCCCGTCTCCTTCCGGAGTCGGTCGGCGAACGATCCGGCCAGCTCGTTCGACAGCGGGCCGTTGAGCAATTCGAGCGCCTGGGGCGCGTGCGTGCTCGATTCCCGACGCGAGCAACTGGTCAAGAGCGCCGGGGCGTCGAACGTTTCCATGAACGGCAGCCGCAGGTTCCGCTTGGCGATCAGATAGATCGACCGCCGGTCGAATTCGGACTCATCCCGCGCGACCTGCCACTGGGATGGCTTCAACAGCAGGCTCACGATCCCCGGCGCGACCGGCACCATCACGCTCGGTCCGCCGGCACGGTCGTTCAGCAGGCCCGATACCGCGAGCATCGCGTCGCGGATCTCCTCCGCCTCGAGCCGTCGGCGATTGAAACGATACAGCAGCCGGTTCTCCGGATCCTTCCCAGCGGCTTCGGGACATCGGGACGTGCTCGACTGCCGGTAAGTACCGCTCAGGAGGATGAGTCGGTGGATCGGCTTGAGCCGCCATCCATTCTCGACCAGCGTCGCCGCCAGCCAGTCGAGCAACTCCGGATGGCTGGGACGATCCCCCTTCGTCCCGAAATCGTTGACCGTCTTGACCAGCCCCATGCCGAAATGTTGCTGCCAGATCCGGTTGACGATCACCCGCGCTGTCAGCGGATGCTCGGGCGATGCGAGCCATCGGGCCAGCCGGGTACGCGGGTCGGGCAGGTCGGGGGCCAGTTCGGGAAGGTCGTCGGCCACCAGCACGCTCGGCGGCCGGGGACCGACCGGTTCCCCCTTGGTCTCCCAGACCCCGCGCTTCAGGACGTGGATCGGCGTCCGTCGCTTGGAGTCGTTCCAGACGGCCGGGATCGTGGCCGGAGGCGGCGGCATCGTCTCCTCCATCGCCTCGATCTCCAGGGCCAGGCGCGCCTTCTCGCTACCGGATGCCTTGCGCGACTTCGCCTGGAGTTTCTTGATCTCGCCTTGAATCCGCTTCCGTTCCTCCTCCCACGCCTTGCGCTGGGCAGGCGTGGCGAGGCTGATGTCGTGCTCCTCGGTCGCCGCCAGGTAGGCCTGGAGCCGGTAGTAATCCTTCTGCGAGATCGGCTCCAGCTTGTGGTTGTGGCAACGGGCACAGCCCACGGTCAGCCCGAGGAACGTCGCGCCCAGGATATCGGTCCGTTCGGTCAGCACCTCGTTGCGGCTCAGCGCGATCTCCGGGTTGCCCGCGTTGCGACGCACCGGCCCCAGGCGATGGAAGATCGACGCCGTCTCACACTCCGGATCCTCCGGGGCGAGCTCGTCGCCCGCAATCTGCTCGATCACGAACCGGTCGAAGGGCTTGTCCCGATTCAGCGAGTCGATGACGTAATCACGATATCGCCACCCGTCGGGGATGTGCCGGTCATACTCGAAACCTTCCGACTCGGCGAATCGGACGAGGTCCAGCCAGTGCTGACCCCATCGCTGGCCATATCGCGGACTGGCCAGTAGCCGGTCGACCACCCGCTCATCGGCATCCGTCGACGCATCGCTCACGAACGCCTCGATCTCCTCGGGGGTCGGCGGCAGGCCGGTCACGTCGAACGTCACGCGGCGGAGCCAGTCGGCACGATCGGCCGGAGGCGCAGGGGGCCATCGGCGTGCTTCCAGCCCGGCGAGGATGAAGGCGTCGATCGGATTATGCACCCAGGAAGTCTCCCGGACCGACAGCGGCACCGCCTTTCTCACGGGCTGGAATGCCCAGTGCGAGCGGGCCTGCTGGATCGTCGCGCCGAAGGACGGTTGGATTCCACCGGAGGCCGGATAGGGCGCGCCGAGGTCGACCCATCTCGCGATCTCGGCGACGATCGACTCGGAGAGCCTGGGCTTCTTCGGGGGCATCGCCATCCCGTCTTCATGGCGGATGGCCTGGACCAGGAGGCTCTCGCCGCTCTTGCCGGGGACGATCGCGGGCCCCGAGTCGCCGCCTTCGAGCAGGGCCTGGCGCGAATCCAGCCGGAGCCCGCCCCGGATCTTCTCCGCCTCCGCCGAGTGGCAGCGGAAGCATTCGGCCTTCAGTACGGGCGCGATCTTCTCCTGGTACAAGCGGGCACCGTCCGAATCGGCCGGCTCGAGGACTCCGGCGACCGTGGTCGAGTCGAACGGCCGCGCGAAGAGGGCGAAGACGCCCAGGATCAGTCCGATAAATGCAGGGCGGAGGGTTGGATTCGGCATGGATCGTTCACCTGCGTCAACACCGATGCGTCATTTCCCGAGATTACGGCGTCCGAATTTCCCCCGACCCGTCGTCGGGCGTTCAGAGGCAACGAGCACCTCCTGCAAGAAGTCCGGCACGGCTTCCCAGGCCGATTGGTAGGTGGCTTCCAGGGGCAGCGGGACATACACTTCCGGCGTGAGGAACAGGGGCATATCCGGCAACGCATCGCCCACGGCCACGGGATCGAGGTAGACCTCAGGGCAGGGCATACCGACGTAGGAGACACAGGTCAGAGGCTTGTCGTCGGTCAATGCGAAGTCTCCCTCATGATCTTCGCCCCAGATGGGGCGATGGATACCGCATGGGTCGCGCGCCGTCGGAGGGAAGAGGTCGACGATCAGCAGATGGATGCCGGTCGATAGGGCCTGGACGGCCTTCTCGACGAACGCTTTCAGCTCGGTCTGGATACTCTTATTACCCGGCGAGACGATCTCGATCATCGCGATAATCTTGTGACCGCTTCGGTGGCGAATCACGACCGCCTTGGCCTTTCTCGCGTAGATGTCCACTTCGGCCTTGGCGTGGAACCGGACCTTTGGCGGCGCGTTAGCCACGGCAATGCCGCCATCGGAGAGAGAGGATTCGGACGACTGCGAGTCGAAGGCCGGCCGGTTCAAGGTCAGCACATCCGGCCCGAAATTGCCCGTGATCTGCTCGGCCAGCGCGTAATAGCCTCGGGGGAGAAGCCCCCGATTCAAGGACCGTCGGATTTCCGCGATCCACGCATGGTGAAAATCGTGGAAGATCCCCGCATCCACTCGCGTCCAGTCATGGATCGGCATGGTCGGTCTCCGCCCGAACTCTCTTCTCCCGTGTCGCTAACTGATTCTACCAGACAAGAAGCCTCAACACAGCACTCACAGTTCCGACACCGCCACGGCCATCGTCTCGTCTTCCTGGTCGTCGCGATCCTTGGCCTCCGACGCATCCAGGGTCGCGTGCTTGTTGGGAAGCCAGAGGGCACAGAGCATCGTCCCGATCCCCAGGGCCGCCATCTGGAGGTAGACGTCGCGGAGCGTCCGTCCCAACTGGGCCTGCACGATCGCAAGCTGATCGCTCGTCAGCAATTTGTGCGTTTCGGGCCGGAGGGCAGACGTGACATCGATCCCCGTCCCCCCCGCGCTCGCCAGGCGATAGGCCAGCTCCCAGCCGAGTGCCGCGCCCAGCAACCCGACTCCCAGCGCACCGCCGATGGTGCGGAGCAAGATCACGGACCCGGTCGCGACCCCGCGCTGGCCCCAGGTCACCGAGTGCTGCACGGCCAGGATCAGGCTCAACGAGGTCGGCCCCATCCCCAGCCCGACCAGCACCAGCCCCGGGTAGAATCCGTATCGGTACCATTCCGGGTAGTGGGCGCCGAGGACCATCCCCAGCGATCCCAGCGTGATCAGCGACGATCCGATCAAGGCCCCGAACCGGAACCCGCGATGCACCACCGCACGGGCCGCCACCGCCACGCTGATCGCCCACGCCAGGAACAGCGGCATCAGCATCCGGCCGGCCAGCCGGGCGTCGCCACCGTGAACCCCCTGGACGTACAGCGGGACGTAGGTCTCGATCCCGAAAAGGATTCCGCCGATTAAGCCGCTCCCGATCAGCGACGCGGCGATCGTGGGCCTCGTCATCAGGTCGATCGGCAAGATCGGGTCCGCCGCGTGATGCTCGCGAATCACGAACAAGGCGAGCGTCACCACAGACGTGCCGGCGATGGCGGCCGACACCATGAGCCCATGCCGCGAACCATCCAGGACGACCAGCAGTAGGCTGGCCAGGCCGGCCGTCAGGAGGCCGGCGCCGGCCCAGTCGATCGGCGCGACCTTGCGGTTGATCGCGGGCTCGTTCACAAACCAGGCGAGCATCGCGATCGCCACCACCGCGAACGGTACGCTGACCAGGAAGACCCATCGCCAGCCGAAGCTGGGGGACTCGGTCAAATAGCCGCCGATGATCGGGCCGGCGACGCTGGAGAGCCCCCAGACCGCGCTGAAGAGGCCCTGGACCCGCGCCCGCTCCTTCAGGGTGAACAGGTCGCCGAGCAGGGTCAACACGATTGGCCCGACCGCGCCGGCACCCAGCCCCTGGAGTGTCCGCATCGCGATCAACTGGCCCATCGACATCGCGGTCCCCGAGAGGATCGAACCCAGGCTGAAGAGCACCAGCCCAAACAGCAGAACCCGTTTGCGACCATAGAGATCCGCCAGCTTCCCGTAGATCGGCGTACTGACGGTCGCCGCGAGCAGGTAGGCCGAGATGACCCAGGGATAGATGTCGAATCCCCGGAGCTGGGCGATGATCGTCGTCATGGCCGGCGACACCACGAGCTGTTCCATCGCGGTGACGGTCATCGCCACCAGGAGGGCCGCCGTCACCATCCGCCGCCCGGCGACGGCCGAGTCGCTTCCTCCCTTCTCCACAGGACTTCCGTCCAACTCAACCTCCTGACTCGGCGTCTCCATGACCGTCAAACCCTCGTGTGGTTCCCAAACCCCCGGGTAACAAGGATTATTGTACCCGGCAGGAAAAGAGTGACACCGCTGGAACGAAGTCGGCTCGCGCCGGCGGTCGAGTCTCGAAAAACACCACCCGCTCGCGTAGTCTGGTCATGGGTCATTGGTCAATCGTCATTGGCTGTCCGGCGCCCGGCCACGGATCGCAACATCGCGGAAGGACTCAAGCTCGAGTTCCGAGCCGCCGGCCTATCCGCACCGACAAAGGCCGGGTAGCCCATGTCCTGACCCATGACCCATGACCCATGACCAAAGAAGGAAGGAACTCGCGATGACTCGATCGACGCAACCGACGAATGAAGGGCCGGAGCGGAGCAGCCGGCGCGGGATGCTCAAGCAGACGGCAGCCGCCGGAGCAGCGGTCGCCGCATTAGGGATTGAGGCAACGGCGATGGACCAACCCTCCGCCGATCCTGCCGTCAAGAACGGCCGGATCAAGCAATCGATCGTCTACTGGTGCTTCGAACCGCACTGGGACTTTCCCCAGGCGATCAAGGTCGCCAAGCAGCTCGGCTGCGTCAGCATCGAGCTGGTCGCGCCCAAGTTCTTCCCGCTCATCAAGCAGGCCGGCCTGACCTGCGCGATCGGGACCATCGACATGGGCACAGATCCCCCCTTCGTCAAAGGCTTCAATAATCCGAAGTATCGCGAACACGTCATCAAGGCCACCCGCGACTCGATCGACGCCTGTGCCGATCACGGATTCACCAAGGTCATCTGCTTCACCGGGATGCGCGAAGGCATCCCCGACGACGTCGGCGCCAACAACTGTGTCGAGGGCTTCAAGCAGATCGTCGGCCACGCCGAAAAGAAGGGCGTCACCCTCTGCCTGGAGATGCTCAACTCTCGGGTGACCACCCACCCCATGAAGGGGCATCCCGGCTATCAGGGCGACCACACGGATTACTGCATCGACATCATCAAGCGAGTGGGATCGCCCAGCCTGAAGCTTCTGTTCGACATCTATCACGTCCAGATCATGGACGGCGACATCATCAGCCGGATTCGCCAGCACCGCGACGACATCGCGCACGTCCACACCGCGGGCAACCCAGGCCGCGGCGAGCTCGACAACAAGCAGGAAATCAACTATCCGCCGATCATGGAGGCGCTCCTCGAGATCGGCTACCAGGGCCATGTCGGCCAGGAGTTCATCCCCACCCGCGACCCGATCGCGGGACTCCACCAGGCCGTGGCACTCTGCGACGTCTGATCGTCCTGCGCGACGAAAGCGACCGGAGAACGGTCGATCGCGTGCCCAGTCGATCGTGATTTGAGGAGTTGGAGTCCCGGCTTCAGCCGGTCCTCACCGCCTCAAGGCGGCACTCCAACCGATCAATCGACGGTAGACAGCCCACTAGACCATCGTGGCCGTTTTGTTCGGTCGACTCGACTTCCTTGGCTTACCCTGAGGCGGCGGTGCGGGATCGGACGGGCAAACCCGAATCTCGACGACGTAGCCGACCGCCCGGGCAATCCGTCGCAGCATCGCCAGAGAATGCCCCTCGTAGTCGGCATCTTCCAGACGGCTGATCACCGATTGCGTGGTGCCCACTCGCTTCGCGAGTTGGGCCTGAGTCAACTTGGCCCCGGCACGGAGATCGTAGACCAGGCGGGACAACTCGGCGTTGACCAACTCCTCCTCCAACATCGCCATCATCTCGGGTTTACCCTCGAAGTAGCGTCGATCGATGATCGCGAGCGCGTCGGACGACTCGGGCCTCTTCTTGGTCTTGGACATCATCTCACTCCCGGTACGAATGGGCGGCGGGATCCCGCCGGAATCGGTTCCTGCGAGCGACCGCCAGCGCGATCTCGCTCGCCGGGACCTTCGCTTCTTTCGTGAACCCGTGGGAAACGATTACGGCATTCTTACCGGAGAAGAAATAAAGCAGCCTGTAGTTGATGTGGCTCAACCCGACTCGCAGTTCGTAGATCCCATCCCGGAGCAGGTCGGCCTCGGGGCGGCGAAGCTCGTGCCCTAGCGCCGCGAGGCGCTCGAGCTTCGCCCGGCATTTCGCGATCGCCTTCGCGTTGCCCAGGCCGTCGAGCCACTCCAGCGCCGGGACCGAACCGTCTTCTTCGCGGTAGAAGACGAGTTCGGTCGTCGGCATCGTCGCACTCCACCGGGATTATCTCCTCCACATCCCCAGATTATCGCACGGTTGCGATTATCGCAAGTCGGCGATTCTTGGAGGAATCGCGAAGGCAATGGCCAGATTGATTTCGAATCGTGGCCATATCCCAATCCCACGGTTTTGCCGGATGGACTGGAAGGACGGCCGAAAGACAACCGTGAACGGATCGAGACCAATTACGCCTTGACCAGCTTCCCCGCCTGTTTCTGGATCTTACGAACGGCCTCGGCGATCTGGTCCATGTCGGACTTGGGGCCGAGGAACGTGGTCTGCATGAGCCAGAGGGCCTCCTCGCAGAGCCGATCGTTCGCCGGGCAGTGGATCCGCTCGAAATAATCGGCGATCCGCTTCGGCGAGTAGACCGCGCGAAATGGGCGGGACTCGAGGGTGTTCTTCAGGAACGGCTCCTGGTAAAGCGGGTTGTATCCCCCCGAGCAGGGGATTCCCTCGGCGTTCAGCGCCTTCAGGAACTGCGCGCGAGGGAGGTTTTCGAAGCGAGAAGGATCGTAGCGGAACATATAAATGTGATACGCATTCCTCGTGCAACCTTCGTACATGCGCGCCGGCGTGATGCCCGGGATCTCGCGGAGGAGCCCGGTGAGGTAGGCCGCGTTCTCCTCGCGTCGGCGCGATTGCTCCTCCAGCCGCGTGAGCTGCGTCGATAGCAGGGCGGCGGAGAACTCGGTCATGCGGAGATTGGCGCCGTTGCGCATGTAGTTGAGCCCGCCGACGCTGGCCCGTCCGTTATTCTGGAAGCTCCGGCATTCGAGGGCCAGCCGGTCGTCGTTGGTGAGGATCGCGCCCCCTTCGCCCGAATTGAGGTTCTTCGACGCCTGGAAGCTGAAACAGCCCAGGTTGCCGAGCGTGCTGAGCTTCCGTCCTTTCCATTCTCCCAGCGCCGCCTGACAGGCGTCCTCGATGACCGGCAGCTTGTGCCGGGCTGCGACCGACAGGATCGTGTCCATGTCCGCGGCCGACCCGCCGATGTGGACCGGCAGGATACAGGCCGTGTGCTCGTTGATCGCCGATTCGATCAGGCGGGCATCGATCTGGAACGTCTCCGGATCGGTGTCGACGAAGACCGGCAGCGCATGGTGGACCAGGACCGCGTTGATCGTGGCGACGAACGTATAAGGCGGCACGAGGACTTCGTCCCCCGGCCCGATCCCCAGCGCGGCCATCGACGTGATCAGGGCACTCGTCCCATTGGCGACGGCCACGCAGTGCTTGGCCCCCATCATCCGCGCCCAGGTCTCCTCGAACCGGTTGGCGTAGTCGCCGTCGATGCGGCACCAACGCCCCTTGCGGAGCACGTCCATCCAGGCCCGTTCATCGTTCTCGGCAATGATCGGCCACCGGGTGAACCGCTGCCGGCGGACCGGCTTGCCGCCCAGGATGGCCAGGGGCTCCTCGGCCTTCGCACGCCCCTCCGTCAGCCCGACCGCAGCCGCAGCCGCGGACACCGCACCCAGGAAACCCCTCCGCGACTGAGACTCGCGCATGTGACACCCCCCATCGGCCAGGAACATCCGACTCGGCAGAAAACATCGTCTTATCCAATGACCAATGACCAATGACCAATGACCAATGACCAATGACCAATGACCAATGACCAATGACCAATGACCAATGACCAACCCGTCAGATAATCTGAGAAATCGGCTCCGCGCCCTCGACGCCGACGAGCTTCTGATGCAAGCCGCCGTAGAAGTAGCTGAGTCCGTTGTGGTCGAGGCCGAGCTGATTCAGGATTGTCGCATGGAGCCGCTTGACATGGAAGCGGTCCTCGACGGCGGCGCTGCCGATCTCGTCGGTCTGACCGACGCTCGTGCCGCCCTTGATCCCGCCGCCGGCCATCCACATGGTGAAGCCGAAGGAGTTGTGATCCCGGCCCGTGCCTTTCTCGTACTCGGCGGTCGGCTGGCGGCCGAACTCGCCGCCCCAGACAATCAGGGTCTCGTCGAGCAGTCCCCGCCGCTTGAGGTCCTTGATCAACCCGGCGATCGGCCGGTCGGTGTGGCCGGCGTGCTTGGTATGGTTGGCGACGAGGTCGGCGTGGGCATCCCAGTTGTCGTCGTTGTGGGCCCCACCGGAGTAGATCTGGACGAACCGGACGCCGCGCTCGACCATCCGCCGGGCGATCAGGCACTTCCGGCCGAAATCGGCCGTGCGGGGCTGGTCGATCCCGTAGAGGGCCAGCGTCTCGGGCGATTCCCCGGAGAAGTCCACGGCCTCCGGCGCCGAACGCTGCATCTTGAACGCCAGCTCGTACGAGGCGATCCGCGCGGCCAGCTCGGAGTTATCGGCGCGGGGGGCGAGGTGCGCCTCGTTCTTCTCGCGCAGCCGGTCGAGGAGGAGCCGGCGCGTCGCCCGATCGCTCCCGACCGGCGAGGCCAGGTCGTGGATCGGGGTGCCGTCGGAGCGGAGCACCGTCGCCTGATAGGCTGCCGGCATGTACCCGCTCGACCAGTTCTTCGCGCCGCTGATCGGGCCGCCGGTCCGGTCGAGCATCACCACGAAACCCGGCAGGTTCTCGTTCTCGCTCCCCAGCCCGTAGGTCACCCAGGTGCCGAGGCAGGGATTCCCGCTCAAAAGCCGGCCGGAGTTCATCATCAACATGGCCGATCCGTGGATCGGCGACTCCGCGTACATCGAGTGCAGGAAGGCGATGTCGTCGACGCAGGTCCCGAGGTTCGGGAACAGGTCCGAGACCCGCTTGCCGCACTCACCGTACTGGCGGAACGCCCACTTGGGGCCGACGACCCGGCCTTCGTTCCTCTTGCCGCCGCGGCCGAACGTCTTGACGGCGATGGTCTTGCCGTCCATCGGGTACAGCTTGGGCTTGTAGTCGAACGTGTCGACGTGGCTCGGCCCGCCGTACATGAACAGGAAGATCACGCTCTTGGCCTTGGCCGGCAAGGTCGGCTTCCTGGGGGCCATCGGATTAATAAACGGGGTGACCCCGTCGGCCGCGACGGCCTGTCGCCCCAGGAAGCCGTCTCCGAGCATCCCGGCCAGCGCGACCGACCCGAAGCCGCCGCCGATCTCCCACAGGAACTCGCGCCGGGTGCGACCGCAGAAATTATCCTTCGTACTCGGGCCCTGGTGCATCGGTCCGCCTCGCGAGCTTTGTTCGTGGGGTGCGTGAATCGCACCGGATCATGGCGACACGGCATACGGCGGGTTTCACCCACCTCACGAAGAATCAATCCAGATACAGGAAGGCATTGGCATTGAGGATCATCAGGCAGTATTGGGAGAGGGCCGCGCGCTCGTCGAGCCGCGAGCGTTCCATCAGCGTTTGAATGAATTCGACATCCCCGCGCACCTCATCCTGATCGGCGTTTCGCGCGGCCGTGAGCCTGAGGGCTCGGCGGACCTGCGCGTCGAGGTCACCCGGCGCCTCGCGTCGGAGGCGTTCGGCGAGGTGGACGGCCTGCTCGTTGGCGAACGCGCCATTGAGCATCCCGAGCGCCTGGGTCGGCACGGTCGTCGTGTATCGGACCGGGCAACTGGAATCGGTATCAGCCGCGTCGTGCACCGCCAGGATGGGGACGAGCAACGACCGCTTGACATGCACGTAGACGCTCCGCCGCGCGGCCTCGTCGGGCGTCGAGGTCTTCCAGCCGCTGCCGGGCACCGACTGGCCGGCCATCACCTCGCGGGGGATCGGCGGATAAACGCTCGGCCCGCCGGCCTTGTACCGCAAATCGCCGCTGACGGCCAGCATCGCGTCGCGCACCTCCTCCGCCGCGAGTCGCCGCATGGGAAACCGCCAGAACCAGCGGTCCGACGGATCCGCGGCCAGCTCGGCCGGCGTCGCCCTCGACGACATCCGGTAGGCGCTCGACATCACGATGAGCCGATGCATCGGCTTGATCTGCCATCCGTCCGCGACCAGCTCGGCCGCCAGCCAATCCAGCAGCTCGGGATGGGTCGCCGGTTCGCCCAGCTTGCCGAAGTCGTTGGGGGTCGGCACGATCCCCCGGCCGAAGTGATATTGCCAGATGCGGTTGGCCAGCACGCGGGCCGTCCGAGGGTTGCGAGGCTCGGTCAGCCATTCGGCCAGTGCCCGACGCTTGCCGGGTCCCTTTGCGATCGACCCGGTCCCCGCGTCGAGCACCTCGGGCACGCCGGGTTCGACGGCCGGCCCGACCAGCGCCGGGCTGCCGCGGAGCAGCACATGCGCCTGGTCATGACCGCGCTCCGTCACGGACATCACCTCGATCCGCATCCCCGCACCGGTCTCGACCTTCCTGAGGTTCTTCCCGTCCGGATGGGTCACGTCGATGAAGAAGGCCAGCAGCCGGTAATAATCGCGCTGGGGGATCGGATCGACCTTGTGATCGTGGCATCGCGCGCAGTTCACGGTCATCCCCAGCACGACCTGCCCGGTGGTGGAGATGATGCCGTCGAGCGTATCATATCGAGCCTGGGGCCGGTCGGCCGGCTCATCGTCCCAGATCCCCAGCCGGTAGAAGCCCGTCGCGATCAAAGATTCGGCCGAGCCGGGGTTGATCTCGTCGCCGGCCAGTTGTTCGCGGACGAACCGGTCGTAAGGCTTGTCGCGGTTATAGGCGTCGATCACATAATCGCGATACCGCCAGGCAAACGGCTTGGCCGAGTCGCGTTCATAGCCGTTGGTCTCGCCGAATCGGACCAGGTCGAGCCAGTGCCGTGCCCAGTGCTCGCCATAGTGGGGCGACGCCAGGAGCCGGTCGACCAGCCGCTCGTAGGCATCATGAGCCCGATCGGCGAGAAAGGCGTCGACCTCTTCGGGGGTCGGCGGCAACCCGGTCAGGTCGTAGGTCAGCCGGCGGATGAGGGCCACGCAATCGGCCTCGGGGGCGGGTCGCAGGCGCTCCGCCTCGAGCCGGGCCAGGATGAACGCGTCCACCGGATTGCGGACCCAGCCTCGCCTCTTCACGGATGGCACCGCGGGCCGGACGACCGGCCGATGCAACCATTCCCGACGCGCCGCGGCAACGGACCGAGACGCTACGGGAGCGGCAGACGAAGTCACGGTGGCCCCCACCGGAGCGGAGGACGGCGTCGCCCCCCACGGCAGCCCATCCTTGACCCATCGCGTCAAGATATCCTGCTCGCCCTGCGGCAATTTGCCGCCGGGCGGCATCTCGAGTTCCTCATAACGGATCGCCTGGAGCAACACGCTTTCTTCGGGTCGATCGAGGCTAACGGCAGGCCCCAGGTCGCCTCCCTTCAAGACGGCCGAGCGATCATCGAGCCGCAAACCGCCGCGGACTTTCCCGCTCCCGCCATGGCACTTAATGCAGCGCGCCGACAGGATCGGACGGACCTTCTCCTCGAAGAACCGGACCTGCTCGGTTGAAGTCGCCTTGGGAGACAGATCCGCCTTCCCGCCCTCGGCCGCCTCGGCGAGCCCGGCAAGTCCGGCGATCAGCCAGGCTCCCAGCCCGAGAGCCTGTTTCGTCTGCCACCGACATCGCCTCATCGTGCGGCTCCCCTCACACCAATCCCCCGGCCAGCACCTATTAGTTCAACAAGAATTGAACCTGGGGTCAAGGACAGGAGCCTCGCGGCGGAGTGCGGGATAAACGTGGCATCCGTCCACTGCCTCCCGATCAAAGCATCGGACGTGTTATCATGACAATCGAGGCAGTCAGCACCCAGGAGACGACTATGGATCTTCCTATCAAATTCCCGAGCGAGACCGAGGTGATCCTCGAAGATGTTGCCAGATTCCGCGCCCTCTTGCCGGAGGAGCAAATTCAATGCTTCCTGGGCATGGTGAACACCGGCGAATTGATGCTGAAGAACTCCCCGAAGGCATCCTGGCTCAACGAGTATTCCGAGGAACAGGAACGCCTCGCGCAGCGAAATATCAGGGAGTTCATCGCTCGCCATGGCTACTGACCAAAGGCTTCTGTCGGAAGAACTGAACCGAGCCGTCGAGTCCCTCACCGAGGCGTTCGCCGCCCGATCGATCCGGTACGCTGTGATCGGAGGGTTGGCGACGTTCATGCGTGGTCGAGTCAGGTTCACGAAAGACGCGGACTTCCTCCTCGACGTCCCTCAGATAGCGCTGCCCGGCCTGCTCGATGACCTTGTGAAACGCAGTTTCGAGGAAAAGCGTGTTACACATGAGATCGACATGCATACAATCTATCCCACGTAACCGGAGAACTCCCAGAGCCCACGGTTCGATGCACCACCCTATCGCCGTCGACCTAACCGCTGGGCATCCGACGCACGAACAATCCCCGGGCGTCCGCTTCAAGAGCCGGTCCTGTACCTTGGCTGTGACGATGCCCGCCTTGGCCTGATCCCCTGTCGTGTGCGGGAGGAAACCGCTTCGCAAGCCGTAAGCCACTCCCTGGGTGTCAGCAAATCTATTGCGTAAGCAGTTTCGACCCGTGCCGACTATCTTTTCCCTCGGATCATGAGACAGCGTGCACGGGGCACGGAAGACGATCAGCGTCAGAAGCCCAGCAATCGGTCTGGAAGATGCACGCCCTGCAACAGAGGTGAGTTTCGAGTACTGCAATATGACACCGTTGCCCGCGCATGCGGCGAAGCTCCTCATGAGAACAATGCTGGCTCTGGCCGCTTTCTGTATAGGAGATTGACGTTTTCCCCATGTGCGGACTTGCAGCTGCTACACCTGCCTCTCTAGCCCTCGGCCAAGCATGAAAACAGCATTCTGGCCCAATAGGCTGTTCTATTTTGTAGAACCAGTTCTCACCAGTGACGACTATGTATTCTTGCAGCCCTCCTGGCTCGCCGGTGTGAGCAACTAGAGATCGCTGGGGTTGGGCAGCTTGCGCACGCATTGCCGACGTCGAGCCAGGAGCAGGGTTCACCATTGCCGTGATAACATCGCGCCTTCCAACCCCATCCCGAAAGCCCGGGAATTTGGCCAGCGCAAGCGGCTGCAGGTCAGAGCGGCCAAGGCGTGCTAGAAGCCGTGCCTGAAAAGCCGCACCACGGGACGAGAGATCATTCAAGAATTCCGCAAAGCCGCCTTCATCGAGCGGCTCTTCCAGAGTCGGGACACCTTCGTAATCGGTGATCGCGAAGATTCGTCCGGACGAAAACACAATCAGTGATGGCCAGACCGATCGAGTTGGATAGAGTTTCCGCTTTCCACCGGTCTCGCGCGTGGCAACCACGACGCCTCGAAAGACCTGCAAGATCGTTTGTGGTGCAAGGATTTCCAGCGCCTCAGCTACCGGCATTGTCAGAGAAAGCGTATCAACGAGCCGCTGACGATGAAGAAGATCAAACACCGCTTTTCGGCGCTCTATGATGTCTTCAAGACTCACAAAGCAGTGAATGTGATCAACATTCGGAGCGCCGGGCAATATGAAGGCAGTTACGGGCTCCTCGAAGATAATCAACCAGCGGCCCGCTGTGATTACCACACGTCTGAGTGTGGCTTGACCCAGATTTCCCAAGGAGGCGACATAACCCTGCAAGTCTCGTAGCCACTCCTCCCATTCAGCGATAATCGCACGACTTGAACTACAATCCTTTAGATTTGCAAGCGCGGCACTGATGAGCTCAGCCATGTCACGAGCGGCAAGATTCTGGCCGTGAGGGCGCCGGGCAGCCATGACGTCATAGCCCTTGGCCTCGACGAGAATGACGGGCGCGCGCGTGCGAGGCGCAATGCCGAGGTAGTCGAAATAGAACCGATCGCCATCCCCACTCCAGCCACGCGCCTCTTCGGCCACCTGAGTCGGATCGTCGGGGTTCCAATCCAGTCCGCGCAGAACGACGTCGATCAAAAACCGGCGCGTTGGCCGCTCAAGAAAGTCGTCCTCATCTGCACCGTCCGGAACCGTTCCGGCCGCAACATCGCGGGAATATTGCTGGCGAATCATTTCCTCGGCGCTCTTGAATGTTTGAAAAGCCCTACTCAGCCACTCGCCGAATTGTGCTAAGTAGGTCGCAGTAAGTTCTTTGACAATCGGACTCTCATCGAGGCCTTCGCCGAGACCACAAAGCCGAAAAACACGGGGAATTTTGAGGTCGATGTCCGGAATCCACTCTCAGTACCCTCATC
>JBKQHM010000266.1:0-13781 GCA_052148775.1 Isosphaeraceae bacterium
ACCCCGAGCTGCTCCTCCGCTCCTCGGACGATCGGATCGTAGCCCATTCCGGCACGAGTGCCAACGACGGGGTACCGCGGCCCGGCTCGGTCCTCTTCGAGAATCGCGAGCTGGCCTTCCTGCGGAACGTCCGGCTGCTCTACCAGGATTATCTCGACGGCTCGCCGCTGCACCGCAGCGACACCAAGGCGTCGATCCAGCTCCTGGGGAACCTGGCGCTGACCAACCTCAGGCGGAGCCACCTCCGGCACTTGCTCCGGGAGGGCCGGACGCTCGACCGCCTCGACCTGAGCCGGGCCGGCGGCCTGTTCGGCGGCCCCTACCTGTGGTTCAACTACATCACCCGGCTGCTCGTCCAGGAGACGGCGATCCTGATCCTGGATTACAACCGTCACGCGATCCCGGTCGACCGGCTGGCGTGCTCGCCGGAGTCGATCCGCGGCGAGTTCCGGGCCTGGCTGGCTGGCCGGCTCAAGGTCGATCTGTCGGAGGTCCGGCTACCCGAGCCGGTGACCCCGATGCCGGCCGAGGACGTCTCGTCGTCCGGGTCGGGCCTGCAATCGGGTTGCGATGAGCGGCCGACGAGCCGGCCGGCGCGGGCTTTCGCGTCGGGCGAGCGGGCCGGGACGCGCCGCCGGGAGGCCGAGGAGTTCCTCGAGACGGTCGAGTTCACCGCGGTCGACTTCCTCTCCGACGACCCCGATCGCGACTCCGAGATCCGCTCTCGCTTCGGGCCGCAGGTCGCCGCGTTGGTGCGGCGCGACCGGCAGCAGAACGTCCGCCGCGCGTTCCGCAGCTTCCCCCTCCACGAGCTGCCGTCGTCCTCCCGCACGATCAACCCGTTCATCCTCTACGAGAACTACCTCTCCGGCGGTCGGATCGCCCTACTGCCGCTCTACCTGCTCGCCGCCGTGGCCCGCGTCCTGGGATTCGCCGTGCGGAGCGTGTACCGCGTGGTCCACGAGATCCTCCATCCTCAGGTCGACCAGGACCGCACCGTCCCGGCCGACACGTACTGGGCCGCCTTGCGGAAGATCCACCGCATGCGAAAGCCGGTGTTCATGGGCTCGCTCTGGCTGCGGGCTCGCTTCGATGTGGAGTACCTCGGATTGGCCCTGCCAACCGCTCCGCCGGCCATCGCCGCCGAGTCGATGATGGAAAGCGACCTGGATTACATCGGTGCGACCCGGCAGGACCGGATCATCGCCGAGCAGGTCAAGCACGAGCATCAAGGGCGGCTCGAGTGGGTCGCCCGCTGGCTCCAGCAGTTCGGCTGGACCTTCGACGAGCTACCGCACTACCTGGCGATTGAGATCCCCTACCTCGCCAATCGCGGGGGCGAGGCGCTGCGGGCGCTCGTCGCCGCCTGCGTCCTCGATCACGACGACATCGCGACCCTCGCCCTCTCGATCGAGGGGCTCAAGCGGTTGCTGGCGCATGCCGCCGATCCCTCGCAGGACCCCGGCATCCTACCGCCCGGGCTCCCCGAGCCCATCCTCAGCCTTCGAGCTCTCTGGCACCCGGTCCATCGATGCCGCCGCGGCCCCTCCGAACTGTTCGATCTCCCGTGCTTCCCCATCTACGACGCGGCCCAGCAGCGTCGGATCATCCGATATCTGCGCCGGCATCAGCGCACCGTCCGCGGGTGGATCAAGGTGGTCCTCGGCCAGGGCGGCCCGGACCCCTGGGCCACGGTCAAGGGCCGGATGCGCGATGTCATGCTCCGCACCGACCTCTGGAGCGACCAGATCCTGGTCCTCCGCGCCGTGCAGAGCCTGACCATGCTCGACGTCCAGCACAACTGCTCGCTGGTCTGGGACCTCGGCGGCTATACCAGCCCCGAGCCGGGTGCAACCGAGCCCGAAGCCGGCCCGCATGCCTCGATCCTCAGACGCGACGACGACCCGGTCCCGATCACCCCCTGAAGCCGCATGATCCGACCCGACACTTGGGGCTCAAGTCTAGCGGGAATAACAAGTTTCGTGATCGATCCGTCGACGGCCTGTCGGCTCGGCGTTTGGGTTTGAGAGCTTTGGGAGGTCTGGAGAGTCGACTGCCCCTCCACACGTGGCCAAAATCTTCGGCGCCCCGCCTCGTCCATCGGGTAAGAACCTCATCGAGAGCGGGTCGTTCCGAGGAAAGCCGGCGGTTGAGGCGCTTGACAAGGCCGGATCGATCATCTAGAGTGACCGAACTTATTTGCGAGTCAAGTATCTCCGTGCGCTCGAACAATGGACCACCAGCGAACCTTGATGCCTTTGGGGCTATGATCTTGAGCGAATTCGCTGAAACGTCCATCACTTCAACACCGCCCGAAGCTCACCAGGTGCAGAGTAGAGTCTCCATGGACAACCCGATCCAGGTCGACCTGGGGCGCATCGCGCAGGATCTCCAAATTCGGCGCGTGCAAGTGGAGAGCGTCGTCCAGCTCCTGGACGAGGGGAACACCGTTCCCTTCATCACGCGGTATCGGAAGGAGCGGACGGGCAATCTCAACGAGGTGGTCATCCGCGAGATCCAGGTCCGCGTGCAGCGATTGCGCGAGCTGGCGGAGCGGAAGGAGACGATCCTCAAGGCGATCGAGGCCCAGGGGAAGATGACCCCGGACCTGTCGGCCGCGATCCGCGCGGCCGACAATCCCAAGCGGCTCGAAGACCTCTACCTCCCGTTCAAGCCGAAGAAGCGCACCAAGGCCTCCGACGCCCGCGAGCGAGGGCTCGAACCCCTGGCCTTCCGGATCTGGACGCGCGACGAGACGCTCGTCGACCTCAACGCCGCGGCCTCCGAGTTCATCAACGCCGAGAAGGGCGTCGAGACCGTCGAGAAGGTCCTGGAAGGGGTCGGCCACATCCTCGCCGAGGCCATCAGCGAGATGGCCATGGTCCGCGACGCCGTACGCAAAGTGGTTTGGAAGACCGGCAAGATCGTCACCGCCAAGGCGGAAATCCCCGAAGGTCAGGGCCTGGAATACCGCGATTACTTCGAGTATTCCGAGCCGGTCTCCCAGATCCCGCCGCATCGCGTCCTGGCGATCAACCGAGGTGATAAGGAAGGCCCGCTCAAGGTCAAGCTCGAGGTGTCGCGGCCCGACGTCGAGTCCGTGCTGTACAGCCAGCTCCCCCTCGAGGGGCATCCCCACGCCGACCTGTTCCGGGCCGCCGCGATCGATGCCCTGGATCGCCTCATCCTCCCCAGCATGGAGCGCGAGGTGCGCCGGGACCTGACCGAGGCCGCCGAGAAGCACGCCGTGGAGGTTTTCGCCCGCAATCTGGGCAGCTTGCTCCTCCAGCCGCCGATTCCCAAGCAGGTCGTCCTGGCGATCGACCCCGGATTCCGCACCGGATGCAAGGTCGCCGTGCTCGACGTCGACGGCAATCTCCTCGACCAGACTGTGGTCTTCCCCCATCCCCCCCAGAATCGTCGGTCCGAGGCCAAGGTGACGCTCAAGGACCTGGTGGGCAAGTACAAGGTGGGCGTGGTCGCCATCGGCAACGGCACGGCCTGCCGTGAGACCGAGGAGTTGATCGCCGAGATCATCGCCGAAGGGACGCGGTTCAGTCAGGGTGACGGCGTCTCGGCGCCCGAGGGAGCCGAGGCCCCGGTCGAATTCGCCGCGATGCCTTCGTTGGAGTCGGAGGGAGCCGTCCACACGCCGGCCCCGGCCGCAGTCGCCCCCGAGCATCATGTCGAGGCCGCCCATGAGGTTGCGACGACCGAACCGGCGGCCCATGGTGTCGGTGAGGCGATGTTCGACGAGACCCATCCGTCGACTCCCGCGACGGAAGAACCCACCGAGAGTCAGCAGGCCCAGTCCACCTCCGAAGAGGAGGCGCTGCTGGGCAATGGCTCCAGCGGTGATTCCCACTCGAATGCCGAGTCCCATTCTGAGAGCCCGGTCGAAGCGTTGCCGCCGATTTCGGGCGGTGCGCCAGACTACGACTTCGCCGGCGAACTGCCGCCGATTTCGGGCGGTGCGCCGGACTCCGAAGGTGAAACCACTCCGGCCCCCGAGCCGGAGTCGCCGGCCTCTCTCGAATCGGGCTCGACCGCCGTGCTGGAAGGCAACGGCCATGGATCGAGCGACGGGAGCGACGCACCATCGGCCTCGGAAGAGCATGCCCCCACCGGCGACCATCTCCCCGTCCCCTCGGCGGAACCTACGGAACACCGCGGCGACGAGCCGGCCGCTCCGGTCGCATCGGCCGCGGCCGAGCCGGAACCCACGGCCAGTCCGTCGGATGAAGCGAGCATGTCGGTGACCGGCGATCACCTCCCGCCTCCGGCGGAAGACTCGACCGCATCTCCATCGGAGACCGAGGCTTCGGCGACCCCGGCCGCGGAAGCGACGACCGAGGCGGCCGCTCCGTCGGGAGACGCCGGGCCGGACTCGGCCGCCGCGGTTGCACCCCCGGCCGAGGGCGGTACGCCGTCCGTCCCCGCCCCGGCGACATCCGGGGGCCGGCCTCCGCGTCAGGGTCGCGGCGGGAAGGGGAACCAGGAGTCTTCACGCAAGCGAGAGCCTCGACCCAAGCAACCGTCCTCGCCGCCGCCGCCTCAGACGCCCCCGGCGCCGCACCCGGCCGATGCCTTGATCGCCCAGCTTGCCTACGTTATCGTCAATGAGGCCGGGGCCAGCGTTTACTCGACCAGCCAGTCGGGTCGGGAAGAACTGCCGGAGTTCGACCCCACCCTGCGAAGCGGCATCTCGATCGGCCGTCGCCTCCAGGATCCCCTATCCGAGCTGGTCAAGATCGAGCCCCAGAACATCGGCGTCGGGCTGTACCAGCACGACGTGAATCCCAAGCAGCTCAAGGAGACGCTCGAGTCGGTCATCTCGAGCTGCGTTAACTTCGTCGGCGTCGACCTGAACACCGCCAGCGTGCCGTTGCTGCGGCATGTCTCCGGCCTGAACCAGTTGACGGCCCGTCGGATCGTTGATTATCGCAAGGACCATGGGCGTTTCGCCCGGCGTTCGCAGTTGATGGAGGTCGAGGGGGTCGGGCCAGCCACGTTCACCCAGGCCGCGGGCTTCCTCAAGCTGACCGAGGGCGAGGACCCGCTGGACCGGACGTGGGTCCACCCCGAAAGCTATCCGGCCGCCACCAAGCTCCTCGAGAAGTTCGGATTCACGCCGGACGTCGTCAAAGACAAGGTCCGGCTGCCCGAACTCCGCGCCCAGTTGGCCCAGGCCGACGTGCCGGCGCTGGCGGCCGAGCTGGAAATCGGCGAATTCACCCTCCGCGACATCATCGAAGCCCTGAGCCGTCCGGAACGCGACCCTCGCGACGACTTGCCCAAGCCGATCTTCAAGAAGGGCGTTTTGAAGCTCGAGGATCTGACCGCCGGCATGGAACTGAAGGGGACCGTCCTCAACGTCGTGGATTTCGGGGCGTTCGTCGACATCGGCCTGAAGGATTCGGGGCTGGTCCATATCAGCCAGCTCGCCAACCGATACGTGAAGAGCCCGCACGACGTGGTGAGCGTCAGCGACGTGGTCACGGTCTGGGTCATGGGGGTGGACCAGGAGCGGAAGCGAGTCTCGCTGACGATGGTCAAGCCGGGCACGGAACGACATCGAGGCGCGCCGGGTGGCGGCGGCGGTCGTCGCGGAGGTGGTGGAGCGGAAACGCCCGACCCGAATCGCCCGCGCGAAGGCCGGGGAGGACAGCCAGGCCAGGGCCGTCGCGGCGGCCCCGTCGGCGGTCGTGCGCCGCGTCCGCCCGCTTCGGCGCTGACATCCCCGCCAGTCGGGGCGCCTTCGGTCGCGGTACTGGCCGAAACCCCGTCGCGTCGGCCCGATCGTGACCATGGCCGCGATCGCGGACCAGGGACCGCCGGTCCTCGGCCCGGCGACGCATCCGGCACGGGCTCCGGTCCGCCCCGGCAAGGTCAGGGACCCTATCAGGGAGGCCCGGGCCGCCCGTCAGGCGGTCGCGGTCCTTATAGCGGGGGACAGGGTGGCGGCCGTCCGCCTCGTCCGCAGGATCGCGATCGGGACCGGGGCGCCCCTCCCCAACGGCCGCCCAGCCGGCCATCCCGCCCCACCGCCCCGCCTCCCCCGCTGTCCAAGGATGCGCTGGCCGGCAATGTCCCGCTCCGGACTTTCGGTCAGCTCAAGCAACTCTGGCAAGCCCGGGTCGAAGAGCCGGAGTCGCCGGAAGCCCCCGGGCAGGGAGCCGGCAATCGCC
Organism: Isosphaeraceae bacterium; assembly: GCA_052148775.1. Lineage (GTDB taxonomy): Bacteria > Planctomycetota > Planctomycetia > Isosphaerales > Isosphaeraceae > CAVZRC01. The sequence continues at coordinate 6,189 of JBKQHM010000266.1, forward strand.
CGGCCTCGGCCCCCGAGCAACCCCGGGAACAGGCCGATTCTCCCGCCACTCCCCAGGCCGAACCGGAGACGCCCCCGAACCAGGCATGAAGTTCGCTCTAATCCATGAAGCAACACCTGAAAGAGACGGCCCTTATGGCGGACGGAGGCGCATGAGGGACAACCCTCCATGCCCGTCATCCGTCATACCTAACCGGCTACCGCAAGACGCTTCTTTGTTGCTGGATGAATTGGTGCGTGGGCGTCTTGGTCGGGTTGGTGTTGTCGAGACGGCTCCTATGGCCAGACGGCTCCAGGATTACTCGCGTTGGGCGAATTCGACGAGAAGACTATAATTCCCACGGAGGCCCGCTTCTCAACCGGCGGACCGACCGCCGACGTCGGCGATCGAACGATTCATTCTCTCACCAGGATCAGTCTGTGATGGGTCTATTCGCCTGGCGCAACCTGCTGACCCGACCACTTCGGACCACCCTCGCTTTGGTGGGACTCTCGATCCCGATCCTGGGCGTCCTGGGGCTCTTCAGCGTCTCGAATGGCCTGCGGGACCTGGTGGGGGAGACCCTCGGCGGGATCGAGGGATTGATCGTCCTGAGCGACAACGCCCCCAGCCCCGTGTTCAGCAACGTCCCCCCGGAACTGGCCGACCAGCTCAGGAAGATGCCGAAGGTCCGGGCGGTCGCGCCGGAGTTATGGGGGATTGCCCCGCCGATCGAGGGGCGGGGCATGATCTCGGACATGTTCAAGGGGAAGCAGACCTCGATCTTCGACCAGCCGGTGATCGCCGGCCAGGAGATCGCCGGGCATCAGAACCTGCATAGCGCCGTCTTCCCGCGTGCCCTCAGGGACCACGGCGAGGGCCGATACCTCCAGTTGAGTGATGTCGGGCAACCGAATATCGTCATCAGCCGCAAGATCGCCGCCGAACACCCCGACGCCCAGGGGAAGCCGAAGAAGGTGGGCGATACCCTGAACATCAGCGGCAAGCCGTTCACGATCATCGGCATCTATGAGACCGGGTCGATGCTGCTGGACGTCGTCATCCTCATGGATATCGAGACGGCGCGGGGAGTCTTGCATCGACCGGCGGGCTCGGTCTCTTGCATCTATGTCGAGGGGGAGAAACCCGAAGGCAACGACGACCTGGCCTCGGCGATCGAGAAGGCCCACCCGGGCTTCGATGCGCGGAGCATGAACGAGGCGCAGGCCAACTTCAGCTCGTTGATGGGTCAGGTCGACACCTTCTTGCTGATGACGGTCAGCCTGGCCTTGATCGTGGGGATCGTCGGGATCATCAACACGATGCTGATGAGCACCACCGAGCGATTCGCCGAGTTCGGCGTGCTCCGGACCAACGGCTGGTCCCAGGGGAATATCCTGGCACTCGTGACGATGGAGAGCGCCTACCTCGGCCTGCTTGCCGGCCTGCTCGGCTGTGCATTGGCCTGGGTCGGCATGATGGTTGCCAATCAGTTCATCGGTGGCGGGATTCATCTGGGCATGACCCTGTCGCTGATGTCGATCGGCATCGCCCTTTCGGTGGTCATGGGGATGATCGGGGGACTCTACCCTGCCTGGCAAGCCGCCAGGCTGGTCCCCATGGAAGCCATCCGATTGGGGTCGCACTGAGCGGGGAGTGAGGATTCGGGAGATCGGCATGAACAGGGTCAATGGCGTGACGTGGCGGGCGCAAAGATAGGGGTCGAGAGCGAGTGGCCAGGTGGGCGGAAGTCGGCAGGGAGCAAGTGTTCGGCTCCCCACTCCCACTCCCCCTCAAGAGAGGTCTCACGATGATCGAAGTGAGGAACGTCCACAAGTCCTTCCGTAGCGGCACCCGGATGGTCCAGGCGTTGCGTGGGGTCAGTTGCGACGTCGATCGCGGCCGGTTCGCGTTCATCGTCGGGCCGAGCGGGTCGGGCAAGAGCACCCTGCTCTACCTGATGGGGGCACTCGACCGCCCGACCTCGGGCGAGATCATCGTCGACGGCCAGGATCTCGTCAGGATGACCGAGGCCCAGCAGAACGCCTATCGTCGCGATCAGATCGGGTTCATTTTCCAGGCGTTCAACCTGATCAGCAACCTGACGGCCCTCGAGAACGTGCTGATCCCGTTCCTGCCGCGTGGGGTGACGGCCGAACAGCGGCGTCGGGCAGTCGACCTGTTGACCGAGGTCGGCTTGGGTGACCGCATCGACCATCGGCCTTACCAGCTCTCCGGCGGCGAGCAGCAGCGGGTCGCGATCGCCCGGGCGCTGGTCAAGCAGCCGGTGCTGGTCCTCGCGGACGAGCCGACCGGCGAGCTCGATTCCAAGTCCGGCGACGAGATCTATACGATCCTCCGCCGACTCCAGGAATCCTCCGGTACGACGCTCGTCGTCGTCACCCACGACCGCCGATTCATCACGGCGGACGACCTGGTCCTCGAGATCCAGGACGGCCAGCTCGCCATCAATCATGAGGCCGAGGCGGTCGATTACACCACGACCCTCAATGGGCGATCCTTCGGGCCGGTTCCGCTGCCCAAATGAGGAGCCGGCCTGGAGACGGGTGTCGACCCGAGGGTCGCGAGGAAGACGGCCATGAAATTCAAAGTCGTGCTTTACCCGTCGGAGGAAGGCATGGCGGTCTGTGCGCCGAGTCTACCCGGGTGCTGGTCCCAGGGTACACCGAGGAGGAAGTCCTGGCCAGTATCGCAGTGGCGATCCGGGAGTATCTCGACGCCGAGATCGAGCCCGACGGGACTTCGGACGTATGTGGCTATGTGTGCGTCGTCGCCGTGGCGGTCTAGCGCCAGGGGGTCAGCACATCATCATGACAGACGGTGCCCGTAAAGTGGTGATCCCGTGGCACAATCCGGTAAATGCGATCACGATGGGCGGGATCGCCGGGGACGACTGCCGAGCATGAAATTCACATCGCTGAGAGCAGCCTGTCATATTCGGCATGTGTCCCGATCCAGAACTTAAAAATCCCCTCCGGCCGCTCGGTGGCGAGCGCCCTGTAGTGCTCTCCGACCCGGACCGACCATAGCTGGCGGGTCTTACCAACTTTCTTGAAGTGCAACGATGGATGAAACGGGTCGGCCCTCAGTAATTCATATTCTTATCCGCCAATTCTCGCACATGCTCTGGCAATTGGTGGTAAAGGCTCCAGAATCGCGGCAGGGCGAGGTGGTTCATAACGGTCGCGCCTGCCCCTGCTCGATTTCCCGATCGACTTCGGCAAGGACCGCGTCCAGGCGACCAGCTTCCAGGTCTTCTTCGATTTGCTTGTCCCAGGCCTGTGCGTGGTACTCCTCGAGCCAGGCCATAAGTACCGCCAGTTCTCGAGCCGAGAGTTGAGTGATGGCGTTTTCGATCTCCATGACGCTCATTTGGAAGAGAACCTCCACGCGAAAGTCTCGATCATAACCGGCCCTCAAGAACCATCACCCAGCCTACTGCGTAACAGACATAAACTCCAGGGAAGTCTTGGCCTTCGGGTCGCTCGATCACAAGCGCAAGATCACCTTTCCGAAAACCTCGTTCGATTCCATCCGTTCCTGGGCCGCGTGAACGTCCTCGAACGCGAAGACCGAATCAACTACCGGGCATACGGTCCCCTTCGCCAACCAGGGTACGACCTCCTCGGCGAACCGCCGGGTGGCGGCGATCTTCTCCTCCAGCGGGCGGGCGCGGAGGGTCGTGCCGACGATCATCAGCCGCTTGCGGAGCATCAAGTTCAAGTCGAATGGGGCGTTGCTACCTCCCAGCAGCCCCACGAGCACCAGTCGTCCCCGGGTCGCCAGTGCCGCGAGGTTTCCCGCCAGAGCCGGCCCGCCCAGGAAATCGATCACCACGGCGACCCCCGCGCCACCGGTGCACGAGCGGATGGCCGTGGCGAAGTCTTCCCGGGACGTGTCGATGGCGTGATCCAGCCCCATGTCCTTGGCCCGTTCGAGCTTCGTCGCGGTCCGCGACGTACCGAAGACCGTGCACCCCATCGCATGAGCGATCTGGACGGCTGCCGTCCCGACCCCGCTGCCCACGGCATGGATCAGCACCCGCTCGCCGGGCGAGAGACGGCCCTGCGTCAGCAAGGCGTCGTGCGCCGTGATGAACGCCTCGGGGACGGCCGCCGCCTCGACGAAATCCAGGTTCGACGGGATCGGCACGGCCATCTGTTCGTGCGTCAGGACGAATTCGGACTGCCCGCCCCCGCCCACGATCCCGAAGACCCGATCGCCCGGCTTGAGCGGCCCCGTGACATCGGGACCGAGGGCATCGACCTCCCCGGCATACTCAAGACCGGGGATGTCCGCAGGGGCACCGGGCGGGGCCGGGTAGAAGCCCCGGCACTGCATCAGATCGGCCCGGTTCAGCGCCGCCGCTCGTACCTGGACCCGCACCTGCTCGCCCCTCGGCTCTGGGGTGGGGACATCGCGGATTTCCAGGACCTCCGCGCCGCCGGTGCCCGTGATGACAATGGCTTTCATCGTCTTGTCGCTTCCTGGGGATCATCGAAGCTGCGCCAATAAATCGGGCCGCACGATTCGCGATGCCGTGGATAGGGATGGCCGAGCCGGGATGTGAGGATGACGAGCAGCCAGGCGCAGATGCCGAAGATCACCCCCAAGATCAGCCCCGCCAGCGACAGAGAGAGCAAGAGAGCGTAAGGAGATATGATCCAATCATCGGGCTTGCCAACGAAGAGCCGGTCGTAAACGAAGGCAACCGCTCCGAAACCGAAGAACCCGAGCATTCCGGCGAGCATCGATCCCAGGACGCCCTTGCCTCCCCTGGCGAGATCGATGACGAACCCCGCCAGGAGCAGTCCGATCGCCAGGACGAACAGCCCGGCAAACGTGCGGAACAGCGCGAAGATCACGGCCGCGAGGGCGACCAGCTTAATCAACTGTCGGAGTTTGAACTGGAGCCGAAAGCGAGCCACGGTGCCAGGTCCTCATCGCCATCTTGCGATCCCGCTGCCTTCGCCTCTCGATTACAATGCAACCATTGGCCGTGCTCTATCGTATCGGCTCCTCCCCTCGCAACCAAGTATCATCGCGATGAATCCAGTCGGCTCTCAGACCGAACCCGCGAGCGTGATTGCCGGCCGTCCCTCGCTCCTGGAGTGGCAGTCCGGCGCGGAGGTCCCGGCCTTGTCGCCCGACGAGGTGCGGGCCTGGATCGTCGACCTGGATGGCGCCATGGCCCCGGGCGATGACCCGGACACGACCGAGCCGGGCCCGGAACTGGCGATCCTCTCCGACGATGAACGGGCGCGGGCCGCGCGGTTCGTCCGGGCTCGTGAGAGACGCCGGTTCGTCCGATGCCGGGCCGCACTCCGGGAAATCCTCGGTCGATTGCTCGATGAGCCGGCCGACGTATTGCGATTCCGGACCGCGGCGGTCGGCAAGCCCGAGCTCGATCGCGACCCGGACGAGCACCGCCCTGCCCTGCGGTTCAACGTCTCCCATTCCGCCGAACTGGGCCTGATCGCCGTCTGCCTCGGGCGAGAGGTCGGGGTCGACCTCGAACGGGTCCGCCCGATCACCGAGGCGGCTCGGATTGTCAGCTCCTTCTTCTCGGCATCCGAGGCGGCCGAGTTCGATGCGATCGTCGAGGAGGACAGGGCCCTGGCGTTCCACCGGGGCTGGACGCGCAAGGAAGCGGTGCTGAAAGGATTCGGGATGGGCCTGGCCGGCCTGTCGGCTCGCCATGAGACCGGATTCGGCACGACCGGGCTCACGAGGCGGTTCACGCCCGCGACCCCGTCCTGCCGGGTCGACCGCTGGATGCTCTGGGAAGCCGCGCCGCGGCCGGGTTTCGTCGCCGCCTTGGTCATCGACACCGGCCAGCCCGCGGCGAGCGGATCGTTGCCCGCGCAGCCAGCGTCACCGTAAACTAGACGGGACGGCCCCTCGATGCGCGGTGCCGGCGCGATCCCCGCGGATCGCCTCCACCCGCACCCGGCTCGCCGCGACGAAACCGAAAGGGCGGGTTCGCCGACCCATGGAACTGGTCATCCTCGGTCTGATCGTCCTGTTGCTCTACCTGTTCATCCGGCTGATCTCGACGTTCAGCACCTGGATGAGCGGGGCACGGTATCGGGCTTACCGCCATCTCGCCGCGCAATACCATGGCCGTTACGAGAGCCGGGGGCTCTCGGACCCGCCCACCGTCAGCTTCATCCACAACGGCTCGACGATCCGGGTGGGCCTGGCGCCCACGGTCACCGGCCAACCGGCCCAGATCCCCAGGACCCGGGTCGTCACCCGATTCGGCCGGGGCATCCCCTTCCGACTCGAGCTGGCGCCCGTCGCCCGCCCGGCCCCGCCCCAGGCGCCCAGGGGTACCCGGATGGTCCGGATCGGCGATCCCGCGTTCGACCGCGGCTTCATCGTCCAGGCGAATGATCACGAGATGGCCCGCGACTTCCTTGATATTCGGGTCCGCGGCGCGATCGGCAACCTCCAGCGCATGGTCCATCCCGGCGGAATCCTGGTCTCGATCAACCCCGAGCGCCTCCTCGTCCAGATCGACCGCAACCTCGGCCAGAGCGCCGAGGCCCTGGCCTCCGCCGTCCGGGAAACCCTGGTGATCCACGACGGATTGCTTGATGGCGTCTTGGCGCGCATGAACCAGGGGATTTCGATCGTCGACCAGCCGAACACCTGGGAGGAGGACTCCGGGCCGCCGATCTGCAAGGTCTGCGGCGAGCCGATCCTCGACGGCCCTGTGATTGTCTGTGCCGCCTGCAATACGCCGCACCACCGCGATTGCTGGGAGTATGTCGGCGCCTGCTCGATCTACGGCTGCAACGGTAAGGTTGGGGTGACCGATTAGATCCCGGATGCCTTTTCCTCTTCCTCGAGTCCCTTCCCCAGATTGTCTTGTCTCCGCTCGACTGGACTCAATTCCGGAAAAATGGAGTCGTCCCGATGCCTTCGCCGTCAAGAAGCCGGTTTGTCGTCCTGATCCTCGCGTTGGCGGGCCTGTCGACCGCCCCCGCCGCCCCCAACGACCCGCCCAAGCCCTCACCGCTGGCCGAAGCCCGATACCAGGCGGCCGTGAGACAGTATGAGATTACCTGGTCCTATTACCAGCAGGCCCGGATCGACTCCTACCAGGTCTATGTCTGGTCGCGATTCGTCCTGGAATCCGATCGCGAACGAATCGCAAAGCCGGCCGATCGGATCGTCGCGCTGGAGCAGCACCTCGTCCGGATGAAGAAGCTCGAAGAGTTGATCAAGAAGGTCCGCCGGCTGGGCTTCGGCCGGTCTTCGGATGTCAGCGCGTCGGAGTACTATCGGCTGGAGGCCGAACACTGGCTCGCTCAGGCGCGGAGTGGTCATTAGTCATTGGTCATTAGTCATTGGTCATTGGTCATTGGTGTCTGGAACTTGGGCTTCCGGCTTAGCTCCTGTCTTTACCGATCGCTGCGCAAAGAACTAAAGTCGTCGAAGGCCTGAAGAAAGAGCGATCGGCAGTGTACCGAAACCCAGATCCTTGCGCAGCGATTACTACTTCGGCCAATCCTTTCAAACCCGGGTTTGCGCCGCCAATGACCAATGACCAATGACCAATGACCAATGACCAATGACCAATGACCA
>JBKQHM010000267.1:0-19265 GCA_052148775.1 Isosphaeraceae bacterium
ATTGTCGCGGGCTCGATCTCCAAAGAACTCCGAAAAAGCCGGCCGAAAGTGCAATTATTCCTTGGAGTTGCGCCTGCCGAAGATCTTCACAGCAGTGGTCTCCTGACCCCGCCGTGGGCCGAACCGACGGTCTCCCAAATGCAGGCGCCCGCCCCGGGAGACCTGCGGTCGGCCCGGTGGCCAGGTCGGGAGACCTTGCCACAGCGCCCCACCGCGGCGTGCGCAACCCAAGCGATAGGCGCTCTAGTCGCATCTCGGTCTCCTCCAGACAGATGGGAGTCCTCGCTCTATTGGTGGTAACGTACGTTCAGTCACGGCTGGCCGCAACACCTTGTTCCGTCGTATTCCCGAATTCTTTGGGATTCCCGGTCAACTCGCCAGGCCCTCGCGGATCTCCGCGGGGGCTTTCTTCTTGCGCGATCCCGCCCGAACCGAGAAAATCTCGTGTTGGCGAATTTTTATGCAACTGGAGGCTCGCTCTTGCAGATCGTTCTGGGTGTACGGTCGTGGGTTTTCCGCCAAAGTTCGTGGACCACGCCGTTTCACTTGACTGAAGGGCTCTCAACCATGGGATCGGAAGCCTCGAAGAAGGGCGATCGACCGAAGGCCAGCACTCCGAACGCGCCGGCCGGGAATGGGGTCACTTACACGATGGGCGGATATCGCCCAGGCGTCGGCGTGGCACAGCCCGCCAACGGAGACCCGGCACACCTGCTCGCGGGTGGCCGGAAGTCGAATCCTCCACTGGATGACCTCGACGACGACGCTTTGCAGCAACCCGGGAAGTAATCCCCAGATCTCGAGATGACGCCCCGGTCCTCGACTGTCGGGTATCTCGCCCCGATGGTCCGGCCGGGGAGGTCCGTAGCGTCTGGGATACCGGCATCATCACGCGGGCCGAGCGGAATGAGGACCGATGGGTCGATATCCTGGTCGCGATGGACACGCCTGGACCCCGCACTGTCCGATGGCGGGCACCGTCGACAATGTGAAACTCTGAAAACTCGGATCGCACAAGCTTGACCTGCTTTGCGCAAAGGTGGTTATACTGCCTAGGTTTTCCGACTTGCCCATATCGCGATCTTGTGGGTTCGGGTACGAAGTTGGATGGTTGCCGGATCGGTTCGCCGCGTTCGCGATGGGGGGGTTGTTCATGGCATCCTGCGTTGCCAACTGGCTGACTTGGGCGTTCCGGGGCTCAATTGACGATTCGAATTGCGGTGCACTCGTCCGCGGGCGACGCTTCGCGCCGCCACGTCTGGAGGCGCTCGAGGGCCGCGACTTGCTGAGCGGCGTCTGGAATTTCGTGAGTGCGCCGGAGCTCCATCCGATGAAGGTGAATGTGCTGGGCCTCCAAGCCGGCGCGTCCCTCAATCCGATCTTCGTCGCGCCTTACGACCAATCCACCAACCCGAATGAATTGGTTGGCGACACCGGCCCGCTGATCATGGACGGCGCCGGGAATCCGATCTGGTTCGACCCCCTTTCCCACCGCAACCGGGAACAAGCGATCGGCTTCGAAGCTCAGACCTTGTTCGGCAGGCCGGTGTTGACCTGGTGGCAGGGTACGATCTCGGGGATTCAAGCGAGCAAACTGCCCGCCGGCACGTCGCTGCCGGGAGGCAAGTTCGTCATCTACAACGAACACTATCGAGAGATCATGTCGGTCCAGGCACCGAAGGGATTCTCGATGGACGAGCACGAGTTCTTGATCACTCCGCAAGGGGACGCCTATTTCCTCGCGACGAAAGTCGTCAAGGCGAATCTGACCCCCTACGGCGGCCCGAGGGACGGGGAGTATGTCGACTCGGAAGTCTTTGAAGTCAATCTGCGCACCAAGAAGCTGATCTTCTCCTGGAATATGGCCGCACATGTCCCCTTGAGCGATGCGATCGTCCCCATGACCACGACGCCGGGTCGCGCGTGGGACCCTTACCATGCCAATTCGATCGACGTGAGTCCCGACGGCTCGCAAATCCTGGTTTCCGCACGCAACACGTGGGGGATCTATGACATCAGCCGGAATACGGGGCAGTTCCTCTGGCAGCTCGGGGGCAAGCAGGACCAGTTCCGTTTGCCGTCGGACCTGATCACCGGCCCCTACGGTTCGGCGTTCCAGTACCAGCACACGGCGCGGTTCGTGCCTGGAGGGATCAGCCTCTTCGACGACGGCGGCCTTGGCGCGCCGCCCGACGGCGGTCCATACGGCCCCGGACGCGGATTGATCCTGGACCTGGACCTCCAGGACATGTCAGCCAGTCTCGCGAGTCCACCGATCTACCACGCCCCGGCGCTCTATCCGAACAGCCAGGGCGACCTCCAGGTCCTCGCGAACGGCGATGTGTTCGTCGGCTGGGGATCGGATACTCTCTCCAACGGGGAGTTGAGTTCTTATTACACCGAGTATTCCAGCAGTGGGTCGGTCATTGCGGATTACGTCCTGGCCGGCCAGGACGTGACCTACCGCGCCGTCAGCTCTCCGTGGGTGGGGCTTCCGCTCAAGAGGCCGGCGGCGGTGGCGGTCGAGGGCGCGGACGGGCAAGCGACTGTGTACGCCTCCTGGAACGGCTCGACACAGACGGTCGCCTGGGAGCTGCTCGCCGGCCCCACGCGGAAGTCGCTGTCGGCGGTCTCGGTCACGTCGCGCACCGGCTTCGAGACGGCGATCGCGGCCACGGCCGCAGGACCCTTCTACCAGGTCAAGGCGATCGGCGCCGGCGGCGCGGTCCTGGATACATCCTCCGTCATCCGCGCTCGCGGCTAGGGCGCTTCACGCTTCGGCGACCCTCGCGATTCGATGCCGGTCGGCGAACACGCCTCGATCGCCTCTGCCAGCAGGTCGCTGTCCTCCTGCCACCGGCCTCGCAAGTCGACTAGCTTCGGATGGAGCCGGGGATCGCCGATCATTAAGGCGGCCTCGATTTCCGATTGCGAGATCTCATCCGATTCCAGCGACTTGAGGAGGGCCGTGAGGACGCGGGGGTCTCCGCGGCGGATCAAGGCGAGCATCGCCTCGCCCTGCGTGTCGGCATCGGGGTCTTCGAGGCGCGCGGCCAGGGCCTCGCGGATGTTGGGCGTGTCCAGGTCGATCTTCGCGGTCAGGGCGAAAGTCGCATAGTCCCGGATGTACGTGGCCTCGTCGTGCGTCAGTGCGATGAGAGCCGCGATCGCCCGCGGGTCCTCGCAGCCCAGGAGTGCAGAAACGACGCCGTCGCGAGGCGGGTGATTCGGGTGGCGTTGGAATCGACAGGCCGCTTCGATCACTTCCGGCGTTCGATAGCCGCCGAGGGCGGCCAGGGCCGATCGGAGTACCTCGGGCTCCTGCTCCGTCCCCAGCATCCCGAGCAGGATGCTGGCGCACTCGTCCGGGAAGATCCGGCCCGGCCACCCGAGGTGTGCCAGGAGGTTCGCGGCCAGGCGTCGTTCCTCGGCGCAGGGACTCCGGGCCAACCGGGCGGCCTCGTCGAAGACCTCGCGCGAGTCGCGACACTGGAGTGCCGAGATCGCAGCCGAGACGCGATCCTCATCCGGATCGCTCAAGGCCGTCGAGATCAACTCGTTGACGGACCGAGGATCGTCCCTCAAATTCGGAAAATCCCAAGGCCATGTCGAATTGGTCACGCCCGAGAACTCCCTTCTGCGTCGGTGGCCCGAGTATCTCATCTCCGGACCTGAGAGGCCGGAGTCGGACGGCATAGCCGTAGCCGTCCGCAATCGCTTCGGAGTCCACCGACGAGTTTCACTCTACGAGGCTCCGCATCTCCTCGCCAGCGATCTTCCGGATGACCTGCATTCTTGCCCGTACGGCCTGGTCCGGTTAGATTCGGCTCGACACGAATTCGAATGCCGGCTCGGACGAGCCGGCGGCTCCAGGACGATGCGAGGACGACGATGCCAGGTGCGCCCCCCCCGATCAGCGACATGAAGATCACGAGCGTCGAGGCGATCTACCTCCGATTGCCCGAGGTGAAGACCCAGTGCGACAGCGGCCAGGACGCGTTGATCGTCAAGGTCTCGACCGACGCCGGGATCGTCGGCTATGGCGAGGTGGATTCGAACCCGATGGCCGTGAAGGGCTGCATCGAGGGCCCGTTCTCGCACACGACCGCGACCGGCCTGGCCCGGGTGCTGATCGGCGAGGATCCGTTCCGCACCGAGTACCTTTGGCACAAGATGTACCGGGCCAATATCTACGGCGGCCGGCGCGGGATCGGCGTCCACGCGATCAGCGGGATCGACCTGGCTCTCTGGGACATCAAGGGGAAGGCGCTCGGCCTGCCGATCTGGAAGCTGCTGGGCGGGGGATTCACCAAGAGCCTGCGGGCTTACGCCAGCTCGCTCTTCGGCGAGACCCCCGCGGAGACCGGCCGTCGGGCACGACGGTTCGCCGACCAAGGGTTCACGGCCGTCAAGTTCGGCTGGGACCCGATGGGCAAGGATGCCGAGACCGACGTCGCGCTGGTCCGCGAGGCCCGCGCCGGGCTCGGGCCCGACCTCGACCTGATGATCGACGCCGGGCTCGTCTACGATGCCAAGACCGCCATCCAGCGCGCCCGGGCCTTCGAGCCATACAATCCCTTCTGGTTCGAGGAGCCCCTCTTGCCCGACGACTACCTGGGCTATGCCAAGCTGGCCGCGGCCAGCCCACTGCGGATCGCCGCCGGCGAGGAGGAGAGCGAGCGCAAGTCGTTCCTCCAGCTCATGGACGTGGGGCAGATCGACGTCGTCCAGGTCGACCTGACGCGGTGCGGCGGATTCACCGAGGCCATCAAGATCGCCGCGCTGGCCGCCGATCGCGGCCTGCCGATCGTCAATCACGGCTTCACCACGTATCTGAACGTCGCCGCCGCGCTCCACTTCCTGGCCAGCATCCCCAACACGCTGGGATTGCTCGAATTCGTCGTCGAGGAGGGGACCAACCTGCGGCAGTCGATCACCGAGGTCATCCGCGCCGAGTCCGGCATGGTCGCCGTGCCCGATGCGCCCGGGCTCGGCATCGAGCTCAACCTGGACGGGATCGAGAAGTTCCGCGTCGGTTGAATCGCGATTTGCCATGGAGAGCGGACATCACAGGGGAGAAAGATCTGAATGTCCTCACCACAGAGTCACCGAGGACACAGAGAAAAAGGGAAATGTGTCGTGATCTCGTCGGCGCAAAGCGGCCCTCTTGCCCCGGGCGGTCGTGGTTAAAGCCGGAATTCATCGATCATTTTGTCTTCTCTGTGCCCTCGGAGACTCTGTGGTGAAAGATCCGGGCTGATCGAATCCCCGCGACCGACAGGGAGCCGTCCCGATGCCGAACGCCCGCGAGATCATCGAAGCCCTCGGACTCCAGCCGCACCCGATCGAGGGCGGCTTCTTCCGCGAGACCTATCGCTCCGAGGGGGTCATCCCGGCCTCATCGTTGCCGGGTCCGTATCGATCGAGGGGCGATCGGTCATACGGGACCGCGATCTATTACCTGCTGACCGCGGACACCTTCTCCGAGATGCACCGGCTGCCGACCGAGGAGGTCTTCCATTACTACCTGGGCAGTCCCATGCGGATGCTCCAGCTCTTCCCGGACGGCAACGGCCGGGAGATCGTCATCGGTCCGGACGTCCTCGCCGGTCAACAGCCGCAGGTCGTCGTGCCGCCGGGCGTCTGGCAGGGCTCTCGCCTGGAGCCCGGCGGCGAATTCATCCTGGTGGGCGCGACCATGGCTCCGGGGTTCGACTACGCCGACTATGAGCAGGGTCGGCGTGGCGAGCTCATCGACCAGTATCCGGAGCATGCCGAGGCGATCCGGCAGTTGAGCCGGATACTGTGAAGACTTCGGTCAGATCGTCTCGGCGCCGGCGTGCATCTCGGCGCCTTCGAAAACGAACTCGCGCTGCTGCCACGATGGAAGTGCGATGGGACGATCGCCCCCCCGCAGGAATTCGAGGTTGGGCCGGCGGATGCCCAGGCGGGCCAGCCAGGCGCGCGGATCGAGGGCGCGGAGCAGTGCCCCGGCCTCATCGGCGTCCAGGAACGTCAGGTAGGTCGCGCACATGATCTCGCCGAAGCCGGGTATGTTGAGGACCGGGCGGATCCCCGCATGGAGCAGGACCCCTCCGAGGATCGCCCACCGACGGGTGGGACGGAACCAGAGCCAGAAGGCCAGCGCGAACTCGATCAGGAGGGCGCCGTGGGTCAGGAGGTTGACGAATAGCGGGTACGCGCCGAGCCATTCCAGATTAAACCAGTCGAATTCCCGATTGAACAGCACGTAATGTGTCGCCGTGCCATCCATCCAGGTCCCGCCACTGCACTTGATGACGCAGGACTGGAAGTAGATCAGGCAGAGCTGCATCTGGAGGAGCCGGAGGCCCCAGGGGACGATCAGCGGTTCGGCCGCGGTCCCGCGTCGCTTCGCCTCGCGGCGCGCGTCCAGAGAGTAGGCCGCGCCGCTCGGGCAGAACATCATGTAGAACGACAGGAGCGCCGGGAGGGCATCCGGCCCGCCGTTGGAGGAGACGTTCCGGTGGTAGAACGAGAGCATGCACACCCAGAGCACGACGCTCATCACGCGGGTCCGCCATCCCAGCGTCACGCCCAGGGCCGCGGCGAAGGCCACGGCATGGAAGATCCTCGTCGTGACCGGGTCGTTGATGTAGTGGAGCGGCGAGAACCGCAACGGCGCCGCGGCTTCGCGGGCCTCGGTCCCCTGGAGTAAGCCGGCATTGGTATACCAGAAGTCGAACTCCACGGTCATCACGGCCAGGTAGATCATGATCAGCGTGCCGAAGACGATCCGGAACAGGCCCAGCGGCCTGGCCGAGATCGGCCCGAACAAGAAACGATTCCACGCCTTGATCGGATTCACGGCATCACCTCCTTCAGCGATCCGAACTGGAAACGGTCCACCATCTGGAGGCGAGTCGGGGCCATGGGATCCGAGACGCCCGTCCCAGGCGGGGGCGAATCCTTGATCTCGTAGAAGAGGCTGACCCAGACGGGGAATGCCTCGGCATCCAGGCCGAGCTGGCGGACCACGTGTCGCGCCGTGAACTCGCGGTGCCTGGTGTATTCGTCATTGCTCATGTTGGCCGTGAACTTGGGATGCCGATACCGAGGGAGCTTCTGCCACCAGGGAAGATCGCCGATCCGCTCGAACTCGTAGATCTGCCGCATCCCCTTGGCGTCGACGACTTCGGCGTTCAAGTTCGTGGTGTGCCGGATCGGATCGGGGGCGAAGATCGCCCACCATTGCCACAGCCCCAACGGCAGCATGTAGAAGCGATAGGGCGACTGGAATCGCTCCTTGATGGCGCAGTTGGGCATCGTCCACATCATGAGCGCCGAGAGGTGGAAAATCACGAAGGCCGAAATCACCAATCGCCGGGCATTCCATCGCCAGGCCATGGCTCTCTCCTTTCGTATCGATGGGCCAAGGTTCTGAGGGGAGCCAGAATCTAGTCCAAGATGCCGCGGACGTCAATTCCGCCTTCGTCGTCGCCGGGGAAGGAGGATTAAGTAACAGGCCGGGAATCACTTCCCGATCGGCTCGGATGAATTTCGTGGAACGGAGGTTTCCAAATCGGAAAGTGATTCCCGGCCTGTTACTGAGGATGCATTCCCTCGGCGATCGGACATCCACCGCCGGCGCGACCGTCTTCCGCTTTCCGGGTCGCTCGGGTTTTCCTAGAATGGCGACCTATGAGCGACTCTTACCAATCCGCGAGACCCCGAGCCGTGTTCTCCCTCAAGCCGTCCGCAACGCGATCCGTCGGCTCCCCCGCAGGTCGAAGTCTGGTGTACGTTGTCCTGGCGATGCTCGTGCTGATCGCAGGGGCTCCGTCCGGATCGTCCCAGGGGACATCGACGACGACCACATCCGGGGGACTCGAACTCCATCCCGTCGCGGTCTGGGCACCTGGTCCCCTCCAGGCGATCGCCGCGTTCGACCGGCCGATCGAACCCGCGGCAGGCCGGTCGCTGGTCGGGCGGCCAATCTCGTATTTCGAGACCCGGTCGAATCAACCCGGCCAGGCTTCGCCCGCCATGCCGATCGGTTCGCTGCGGATCGTCGACGCCCGATTGATCGACGGCGGGCGGACGCTGGTCCTGGCGACCGATCCCCACCCTCGTGTCGCCCGCTACCGGCTCCCGCTCTCGACCGCGGAATACGACCTGTCGGGCGTCGAGGCCGCCTGGAGTGAGCGCGACGATCCGGCCGATGAACCCCGATGGTCGGGCTGGTGGCCGGAGCTGGACACCGAGCCGACCCGGCGCCTCGCTCGAGACTCGAAGCCCCACGAGGCTGGACTGGCCCTGCTGTCGCGACCCGGCCGGCTCACCCTGAGTACGCTGATCCGCCTGCCCGAGGGTCGCGTTACGCTCCGGCTCGACGCGTCCGGGCCGATCGAAGAGGCCACGCTCGGCGATGCCCAGGCGGGGGAGTCGGCCCCGGACCCCCGGGATGGCTCCTTTCATACGTCGATGACCGTGGAATCCAAGGGGGAGCCGCTCTTCTTCACGACGACCGTGAAGACCGGTGCGAACGCCCGGCCGTTTTCGTTCAAGGCAACCGATCACCCGGCGGCTGAGAAGACCGATCATCCCATCGGGCGCGATCGCCTGACGGTCCCCTGGGCCCCGCAGATGTCGGATGCGGCAATTGCCGCGCCGATTGCGGTTCCCGACCTGTCGGGAGGCGATCCCGTCCGCGGGCGGGCCATCTTCACCGGCGATCAGGGCCGTTGTGCGCAGTGCCACGCATTCCGGGGACAGGGGGGTAAGGTGGGGCCAGACTTGACCGAGGTCGGGCGTAAGGGCCGCGCCGAGATCTATCGGAACATCGCCGCGCCGAGCGCCGCGATCGCGCCCGAATATACGTCATACACGGTCGCCACCGTCGCGGGGCAGGTCGTCTCCGGCGTCGTCCGGGCGGAGGGGCCCGACACGATCCAGGTCACCGACACCAACGCCCACACCACCACCGTTCACCGCGAGGAGATCCGCGAGATTCGCCCGAGCGCGACGTCGATCATGCCTCCCGGCCTGGCATCGGCCCTGGGGGACTCGGCCGTGCGCGACGTGATCGCCTTCCTGTGCTCGCCCGAGCCGCCCCCGGCGACCAGGCCCCCGCTTCCGCCCGTGCGATGATCGGCCAGGTCGAGCGTCGGAATCGATCCGGGCACGGGGCTTGCCCCTCACCGATTGTTTGAGATAAAATCAAACATTATTACACGCAGGGCATGAATCGAGGTGAATATGGGCACCGGCTCGGTCGAATCGATCATTCAGACGGCCCAACGCCATCCGACCGGCGTCCTGCGCCGGGAGTTCCTACAGGTGGGATTCTCGGGGCTGCTGGGCATGGCATTGCCGGAGATCTTGGCGATTCGCGGTCGCGCCGCGTCGGCGAGCCCCGGCGGTGCGAAGGGGAAACCCGCGCCGGGTCCGATCCCTCGGGCGAAGTCGGTGATCCTGGTGTTCTTGACGGGCGGTCTGAGCCACCTCGACTCCTTCGACATGAAGCCGGATTCGCCGGACGGCATTCGGGGCGAGTTCCGTCCAATCGAGACCGCCGTCCCGGGAATCCCGTATTGCGAGCACCTGCCCCTCCTGGCGGCCCGGGCCGACAAGCTGGCGGTCGTCCGTTCGCTGTCCCATGCCTACACGAACCACCTCAACGCCACCCACGAGATCCTGACGGGCCACCCGCAGCCGGGCGCCTTCTTCGATAAGATCGCCTCGCGCGACGATTATCCGTGCTACGCCTCGGCGGTCGACGCGATCCGGCCTCGGGCCGATGCCATCCCCAGCGGGATGTCGCTGCCGACCTACCTGATGGAAGGGCCGCTGACCTGGCCGGGCCAGCATGCGGGGTTCCTCGGGCCGCGGCACGATCCCTGGCAGGTCAAGCAAGACCCGAGCCGGCCCGGGTTCGGCTTCGACGGGCTGACACTCCCAGCCGGGTTGAGCGTCGAGCGGCTGGGCCGGCGAAAGTCGTTGCTCGACCACATGAGCGCCGGGCGCGATCAGGTCGGCGCCCTGGCGGCCGAGGCGAAGGATCCGTTCGTCGACCAGGTCGACCGGGCCTACGCCCTGCTGCTTTCCGGCAAGGTGGCCCGGGCCTTCGACCTCGGCGAGGAGAGCCCGCAGCTCCGGGATCGTTACGGCCGGCACATGTACGGCCAATCGCTCCTGCTCGCCCGGCGACTGGTCGAAGTCGGCGTGCCGATCGTTCAGGTCAACATGGGTCGCGTTCAGACCTGGGACACGCATTCGGCCAATTTCAAGTCGCTCAAGGATCGGCTCTTGCCCCCGACCGACCGGGGGGTCGCCGCGCTGATCGACGACCTGGCGGCCCGGGGCCTGCTCGACGAGACACTGGTAATCGTGACCGGCGAGTTCGGGCGTACGCCCCGGATCGGCAAGAGCACGGGGAACGTCAATAGCCGCGACGGCCGCGACCACTGGGCGGCCGTGTTCTCGGCGGTCTTCGCCGGAGGGGGCGTGCAGGGGGGCCAGGTGATCGGCCAGTCGGACAAGATGGGCGCCTATCCGGCCAGCCGGCCCTACCGGCCCGCCGACCTCGCCGCGACGGTCTACCGATCGCTGGGGATCGACCCGGATACCGAGCTGCGCGACCGCCTCGACCGCCCGATCCGGCTCTGCACAGGCGAGCCGATCGCGCCACTCTTCGACGGGACCACATCGCCCGGTTGATCGGGATGACTCACGTGCCAGGAGGGATCGCCATGTCCACGTCCATCGTCCAGCGCATGCGGACGCAGCTGACCGAATCGATGAAGGCGCGCGACGCCTTCCGCACGGGCTTCCTGCGCTACTGGATCGCGCAATTGACCCTGAGCACCGGCGCCGAGATGTCCGAGGCCGACGCGATCAAGAAGATGCGCAGCGTGCTCAAGGAGGCCAAATCGGGGGTCACCACCTTCAGCGCCGAGGAGCTGGCGTTGATCCGGGAATGGGTCCCGCCGACCTTGACCCCGGAGCAGATCGTCGAGGCCCTGGCACCCGTCGCCAACCAGATCAAGGCCGCGCCCAAAGAGGGCATGGCGATGGGCATCGCGATGAAGGCCCTGGCCGGCCAGCAAGTCGAGAGCGACGACGTCAAGGCGGCGATCGCCGCCCTCCGGCCGGCACCGTGATGTTACGGCCGCGGCGTCAACATCAGGTTGAAGTTGACCCCGGGTGTGGGATCGCGGGGAGTCAGCAAGGGCGCCCCGAGGGCCCGCGGGGAATTCACGGTCGCAAGCGGCCTCTGGCTCGACACGGTGGCGATATTCAGGATGAAGTAGGTGAACCGGGTCAAGGAATCCAGATCTTGCGGCATGACCCAGACGTAGGTCGCACCGCAATGGGCGACCGCGGCGGCGTCGCGTGGCACGTCGTGTTTGCGACCGATCAGGAGCCATCCGGGCGGCGGAAGGGTACCGACGCAGGGGTTCATATCCGTCAGTAAGTAGCCGAGGCAATTCTCGTAGGTTTCCGGGGTGACCGTTTGGGGCGCGACCACCTTGCGGTAGGCGATCTGCATGGCGGCCAGCTTGTCGGGGTTGTCGATCGGATCGATGCCGATGTTGGCCTGGACGCCCCGGGCCACGCTGCTGAGGCCGTAGTTGACGCTCGTAAATGCGTGGGCTTGGCCCGTCAGGCTCGCGATCAGGGTCGCGGTATCGGTGGTGCTCGCCGTGCCGTTGAACAATCTCGAGAGGTACGGCATCGAGCCGGGATTGGCCGCGGTCCGCGCCAGGTTCTCCATGATCTGGGCCTGGTAGACATCGGGGACTCGAGCGGCGACCCGGAGGGCGGTGAACCGCATCTGATCGGCGGCACACCCGGGGGCGATCAGGGCCAGGACGGCGACGAGCTGTCGTAATCGCATGCGCATCGCCATCGCTCAGTCCTTCGGGATTCAGTCCGCGACACCCGCATCGACGTCCTACGCGAATCAGCCCGAGCCAACCTCCGCCTAAAGTCGCCGAAATATGAGATACGTCGGAAAAAGTCGAGGATATCGCTAATTATCGACCGAAGACCGGGTCGCCGCGAATGAATGATCCGATTCTATCGGTTATTGGGACTAGCTGGTGGTTCGGTAGTCGCCAATTAATGCGATGACTAGATTTTTAAAGCGAAATCGTCTTCGCGATTCCGGGGGAATTGAATCGAGACACCGTCTGGGCCCGCGATGAGAAATCGTCCTCACGCGATCGGATTCCCATAAAATCGCCGGTCTGAAGGGTCTATTCTCCGAGCGTGCGGAGGGAAGTCATCCCCTGGCGGAAGGCCCGATCAGGAGCGTCGATGGATTCACTGGCCGAACGGCTGGCGCAGGGCGACCCCTCGGCATTTGCCGAGCTTTATGACGCCTGCGCCGATCGGGTCCACCACTACCTGGTCGTGCGGCTGGGGTCGCGGTCCGATGCCGACGACGTGCTGCAAGAGACGTTCGTCTGCCTGGCCCGGACGCGGAAGAAACTGACCTCGGTGGAAAACCTCGTGGCTTACGCGTTCACGACGGCTCGAAACGAGGCGAGCCGGCTGGTCGAGAAGCGGGCGCGTGACGGCCGGTTGCGGGCGGCCCTGTCGCCGGAATCGCTGTTTGAAGGGGCGTCGTGCAAGACCCTCCAGGACATCGAGACGGCGGAATGGGTGGCCTCTTCGCTGGCTCGGCTCAAGCCCGACCTCCGGGAAGTCGTGGAGCTGAAGATCTATGCCGACCTCACGTTCCGCGAGATCAGCGAGGTGACCGGGCTCCCTCAGGGGACGGTCGCCACGCGCTACCGATCGGCGCTCGAGACGATGCGCAGTCAGATGGTGGAGGAGTCCGAATGAACGACGACATCGAACGCCGGCTGCGTCGGGTGACTCCTCGGGGCGCATCGCCGGAACTGCGACTTCAGGTGCTCGCTGCGGTGGCCGACCAGTTGGATCCGGAGGCTTTCCGGACCTCGCGCCGGTGGTTTCCTGCTCCGCTGGCCGTCGCCGTCGGCTTGCTTGCCAGCCTGGCCTTGAACTTCTGGGTGAATGACACGCTCGATCGCCGCCTCGCCATCGCGCTCGGTCCTCGTCCCGTCGCCCGGCAAGCCGAGGAGATTGCCGCCGAGGTGGCTGCCATCACCGATCCCGCCACCGGTCGGTGGGCCTATGATCGGCTCGTCGCGAGCCGGCCCCGTGGCGATGACGCCCGCCAGTACGCCGTCCGTCTCCGCCGGATGATCCGGGAATTCACCGTCGATCTGAAAGGAACCGCCCATGAAGCGACTCAAGAAAATCCTCAAATGGACCTGGAACGTCGCGGGAGCCGCGATTGGCATCCTGTTGATTCTCAATGCCTACTTCGTCTGGAGCACCGGTACACGGCTTGAGCGCCGGCTCTCCGAGCTTCGGCAGGCGGGAGACCCGGTGCAGATCGCCGACCTCGCCCGCCCGGCGATCCCTCCCGAGACGAATGCGGACGTGTTCCTCCGCCGCGCGGCCGACGACCTGGATGCGATCCAGAAGGAACTTGCGGCGATGTATCCCCGCATGGGTTATCCGACCGGGGAAGTGGCTCCGGGCCACCAGGAGAAGCTCGAATCGTTATTCGCCGCCTATCCCAGGGTGATGCCGCTCCTGGAACAGGCCGCGGACTGTCCCGACTCCGATCCGCAACTCGACTACAACCTTCCCCCGTCCCGTTTTTCCGAAATATCTATGCAAAGTTCGGGCAGGAATCGCACGCTGTCCCGGGTGCTGCGGGCTCGCTCCGCCTGGCTCCTGTCGAAAGGCCGCATCGAGGACGCCCTCGCCACCCAGGTCCTGATGTTGCGATTGACGCGTCAGATGCGCCGCGATCCGTTCATCATCGGTTATCTCGTAAGGCTGGCATGCGAACAGGTGGCCATGGACGGGGTGAACCAGGCCTTGCAGGCCGGACCAGTACCCCCCGCCGCACGCCAGGCGCTCGACAACGAACTAGCCCTCCACGACACGATGGAGGGATACAAATGGGCGATGCGGACCGAACGGGCTTACTCCCTAACATCGTTCCGGGAGATGCCCGGCGCCGGCCTCTGGCTGACGCGGGCCTACGTGAACGACGTGATGTCGCGGGTGATCGATCTCTTCGATCGGTACCTGAAGGAGGCCGCGCAGCCTCATGCCGACGTGGTCGCCAGGAAGGGTGCGTCTCCGCCTCCGAACGGCGGGGCGAATCCTTACGGAGCCCTCGTGACCCTGCTCATCCCGTCGCTCGATGGCGTCCGTCCGGCGGCCGAGCGCACCCGCGCGATGTCGCGTTCCTTGCGGGTACTGAATGCGATTCAAGCTCGCGTGCCGCCCGGCACCGATCGCGCGCCGGGGCTCGGCGACCTCGGGATTCCTCCCGAAGTGACTATCGACCCGTTCAGCGGCGAGCCGATGCACGTGAAGTGGATGCCGGAGGGATGGATGGTGTATTCGGTCGGGAAAGACCTCGTGGACGACGGTGGCCTTCTCGATAGGGCGAATACGGATGTCGGCGTCGGGCCGATCCTCCAGGGAGAGACCCAGAAGAAGCCGTGATTCGACTCGGGGACGCTGGACCGATGAGGCGGTCGCCGATGTCGGGGACGCGGAGACGATTCCTCGGCACGTCGGGAGGCGGGGGTTGACAAGGCCCCCGGTGTTCTCCAAAGTACAGGAAGAGTCCGATATGAGTTTCCCGGGACTCTTTCTTCCTCCGGGTAGGCACGCGAGGCTGGTAGAGCCAAGCACAAGTCGCGGAGCGTGGCCCCATTGAAGACAGCAACTCAGGAAGGAAGCATCGGCGGCGTCCTCATCGGGGCCGCGGGTGAGTTTGATCATTCCACGCCTCGCCGACGGTAGTCCCTCGAAGGATGCCCGTCAGCCGGAGCGCGCCGCATGATTCGTCGCGCCATCACCATCAGCGGCATCGTTCAGGGGGTTGGATTTCGCCCCCACGTCTACCTGCTTGCGTCCCGGCTGCACCTTCGAGGCTTCGTCGGGAATTTCGGAGGCGATGTCGTCGTCGAGATCGAAGGCGAGTCGCAGGCCCTCGATCGATTCCTGGCCGAGCTGACGACCCAGCCTCCGCCCCTGGCCCGGATCGACTCGCTGAGCTGGTCGTCTCGGCCACCGCGCGGCGACCCCTCGTTCCGGATCCAGCCGAGCGAACGCGACGATACGAGTCCGATTTTCATCTCGCCGGATGTCGCGACCTGCGACGACTGCGTGGCCGAACTGTTCGATCCCGGGGATCGTCGATACCGGTATCCGTTCCTCAACTGCACGAATTGCGGGCCGAGACTCACGATCATCACCGGTGCGCCTTACGACCGCGAGCGGACGAGCATGGCCGCCTTCGCGATGTGCCCCGCCTGTCGCGCGGAATACGACGACCCGGGCGACCGTCGATTCCACGCCCAACCGACCGCGTGTCCCACCTGCGGTCCTCGACTGGAATTCCTGGACCGGCGGGGACAGCCCATCGATTGCTCCGACCCGGTCGCCCGAGCGGCCGAGGCCCTGCGAGCGGGGATGATCGGCGCGATCAAAGGGTTGGGCGGTTATCACCTGGCTTGCATCGCGGGAGCAAGGGTGGAGTCCGGAGACCCGCACCCGGCGCGGGCGGAGCAAGCGGTCGCGGAATTACGCAGGCGGAAGCACCGCGATGAGAAGCCCTTCGCGCTCATGGTGCGAGATCTCGCCGCGGCCCAGGCGATCGGCGAGGTCTCGCCCGCGGAGGAATCGCTGCTCGTCTCACCCCGACGGCCCATCGTGCTGCTCCGGCGCAAGCCGTCCGCACCCGTCGTCGAGGGCGTGGCGCCCGGTGACCCATGGCTCGGCGTGATGCTGCCCTACACCCCCTTGCATCACCTGCTCCTTGGGGAGCTGGATGGCATTCCCCTGGTGATGACCAGCGGCAATCGATCCGACGAGCCGATCGCCTACGAGGATCGCGACGCGATCGAACGCCTCTCGGGTATCGCCGATTTCTTCCTCGTCCACGACCGGCCGATTCACCTGCGCTGCGACGACTCGGTCACGCGGGTCGTCGCCGGCATCGAATTGCCGATTCGACGATCGCGGGGCGACGCACCACGACCGCTCACCATGCCGATCGCGTGCCGATCGCCGACACTCGCGCTGGGCGGCCTGTTGAAAGCGACGTTCGCGATGGGTCGCGGACGCCATGCCTTCCTCAGCCATCACATCGGCGATCTCAACCACTACCATGCCTTCCGCGCCTACACCGAGGCCATCGCCCATTATGAACGGCTTTTCGGCCTGAAGCCCGAAATCCTGGTCCACGATTTGCACGCAGATTATCCGTCGTCGCATTATGCACGAGCGAAATGCGGCTCGCGCCCGACGATCGTCGTCCAGCATCATCATGCCCACATGGCCAGTTGCATGGCCGAGAACCATCTCGACGAGCCAGTCATCGGGGTGACATTCGACGGCACGGGTTTCGGTACGGATGGCACCATCTGGGGTGGGGAGTTCCTCGTGGGGGATTACCGCGCCTTCCGACGATTGGCACATCTCCGCCCGGTGGCGATGCCCGGCGGCGATCAGGCGACCCGAGAACCCTGGCGGATGGCGGCATCCTACCTGGCCGACGCGGGTCAGGATGTCTCCATGTCGATGCTCTCGGAGCGTATCCCCGCGCCGTCGCTCAGGTTGGTCGAAACGATGATCGGGCGACGAATCAACGCGCCGATGACTAGCAGCGCGGGGCGTCTTTTCGACGCCGTCGCCGCACTGATCGGCGTGCGTCAGGAAGTCAGCTATGAGGGTCAGGCGGCCATCGAGCTGGAATGGCTGGCCTCGACGGTCGTCGCGGACGGGTCCTACGACTTCGAAGTGGTGGAGGCGGAGTCGCGCCAAGGAAGTCCGCCTCCGGATCGCCTGGTCCTCGACATGCGGCCGACGATCACGGAAATCGCCGCGGAGGTACGCCGTGGGGTTTCCCCGGCCGTGATCGGCCGCCGGTTCCACTCCACGATCGTGGAGGCGATCGCCGCGGTCTGTCGTCGCTTGCGGGCGAGGACGGGCGTGGACGCGGTCGTCCTCAGCGGCGGCGTGTTCCTCAACGTGCTGCTGACCGAGGAGTCCGTCGACCGGCTGTCGACCGAGGGGTTCCGGGTCTACCGGCATCGCCGCGTCCCGCCGAACGACGGGGGGCTCAGCCTGGGCCAGCTCGCCGTGTCGGCGGCAAGATGATCGAACGAGGGAGGTGCCGATGTGCCTTGCGATCCCGGGACGAGTCGTCGAGACCTACCGCGAACACGACATCCTGATGGGAAAGGTCGAGTTCGGCGGGGTGTCGCGTCGCGTGTGCCTCGAGCACGTGCCCGACGTGCTGCCCGACGATTACGTCCTGGTCCATGTCGGATTCGCCCTGTCTCGCATCGACGAGGCCGAGGCACGCCGGGTGTTCGAGTTCCTCGAGCAGATGGACCAGCTCGATGAGTTGAGGGAACCCTCGGAGGTTGCGCTCGAATGAAAAGCGGCCTCGGAAGGCACCCTACGAGACTGCTGCCGCAACTTGCAAGACTGGGTCGAAGGAGCCCTGATCTCCCGATGCGAATGGGGTACCTGTAGCAGGAGGGAGTCGATCATGAAGCATCTCGACGAATACCGTGATGGTACGGCCGCGCGGAAGCTGGCGGCGGCGATCGCGCAGGCCGTCACGCGGCCCTGGACCATCATGGAGGTCTGCGGCGGCCAGACGCACAGCATCGTCAAGTACGGGCTCGATCGCATCTTGCCGGCGGAAATCGAGCTGGTCCACGGGCCCGGCTGCCCGGTCTGCGTCACGTCGCTGGAGACGATCGACCGGGCCCATGCGATCGCCTCGCGGCCCGGTGTGATCTTCTGCTCGTTCGGCGACATGCTCCGGGTGCCCGGCTCGCGCGGCGACCTCTTGCAGCTCAAGTCGCAGGGCAGCGACGTCCGGATCGTCTATTCGCCGCTCGACGCCGTGAACCTCGCGGCGTCCCATCCGGACCGTCAGGTGGTGTTCTTCGCGATCGGCTTCGAGACGACGTCGCCGCCCAATGCGATGGCCGTCTGGATGGCCCGCAAGCGCCGGTTGTCGAATTTCAGCGTGCTGGTCTCGCACGTCCTAGTCCCGCCGGTCATGACGGCCTTGCTCCGGGCGCCGGACAATCGGGTCCAGGGATTCCTCGGCCCGGGACATGTATGCGCTGTGATGGGTCAGGGCGAATATGAGCCGATCGTCCGTCGCTATCGCGTGCCCATCGTGATCACCGGCTTCGAGCCGGTCGACCTGCTGGAGGGCGTGCTGCGCACCGTCCGGCAGCTCGAGGCGGGCCGGGCCGACATCGAGAACGCCTATACCCGCGCCGTCCGACGCGAGGGGAATCCCGAATCCCGACGGCTCGTCGACGAGGTGTTCGAGGTCTGCGACCGCAAGTGGCGAGGCGTCGGGCTGATCCCCGAGAGCGGCCTCCGTCTGCGCGAGGCCTATCGTGACCAAGACGCCGAGCGGATCTTCGCGGTCGAGGACATCGAAGCTCAGGAGTCGGCGGTTTGCATCAGCGGGCAGATCCTCAAGGGGCTGAAGAAGCCGCACGACTGCCCGGCGTTCGGCAAGGAATGTACGCCGCAGACCCCCCTGGGCGCGACGATGGTCTCGTCGGAGGGCTCCTGCGCCGCCTATTACGCCTACGGCCGCCATCTCGAGGCAGCCGCCGGCCTACCGGGGAGTCGGTACTGATGTCGACGGTCGGTAAACAGACCTCATCCGAGGCGAAAGACCCCGGCCCGGCGATCGGGCCGGAGCTCTTCGGCGCCTGCCCGGTGCCCCGATCGCTGTACGACCACATCGTGCTCGGACACGGCAGCGGCGGCTGGCTGACCGCCGACCTGATCCAGCGCCTGTTCGTCCCGGCGTTCGGCAGCGATGTGCTCGCCCGGCTGGAAGACCAGGCGACGGTCCGGCTCGGCGTCGAGGACGGCGTGAGGGCGCCGAGGGTCGCGTTCACGACCGATTCGTACGTGGTCCGCCCGCTCTTCTTCCCCGGCGGCGACATCGGCAAGCTGTCCGTCTGCGGCACGGTGAACGACCTGGCGGTGGGCGGGGCCGAGCCGCTGTTCCTCTCGGCGGCCTTCATCCTCGAGGAGGGCCTGGCGCTCTCGGACCTGAAACGGATCGTCGCCTCGATGCGCGTGGCCTGCGATGAGGCCGGCGTGACGATGGTCACCGGCGATACCAAGGTCGTGGACCGCGGCAAGGGGGATCAGGTCTTCATCACGAC
>JBKQHM010000268.1:0-40910 GCA_052148775.1 Isosphaeraceae bacterium
CGGTGACTGGTCTCCGGTCCGCCTCGGTCACTGGCTGAATCGGATCTGCGACCGCCTGGACCACCCCAGTCCCAAACACGACCCGGGAGAAGCCGCGGAACGGAACCGCAGGGCCAACGCCACCCTCCTGCACAGCCTCCTTCCGGCCTCCAGGGTCGCTGTCTAAAAATGGGTCGAGCCGACTTGACCACATTCCTCCGATAGGGTACATGTGTATCAGTTCGGTGCCGAGGACGGTGCCGATGGTTCGATGAGGCGATCGATGGATCTGAGCCAGGGTCCACCAACGGTTTGTCAGGAGGAGATGGCGATGGGCGGGGTACGAGTACTGGTCGGCACACGCAAGGGCGCGTTCGTCCTGACGTCGGATGGCCATCGCGACCGTTGGGAGATCAACGGACCGCATTTCGGAGGCTGGGAGATCTACCATCTGAAGGGTTCGCCCGTCGACCCGAACCGGATCTATGCGTCGCAGTCGAGCGGCTGGTTCGGCCAGCAGATCCAGCGCTCCGACGATGGCGGCAAGACCTGGGAGCCGGTCGGCAACGCGTTCGTGTACGACGGCGTGCCCGGTACTCACCAGTGGTACGACGGCACGCAGCACCCCTGGGAGTTCAAGCGGGTCTGGCATCTCGAACCGTCGCTGACCGACCCGGACACGGTCCTCGCCGGGGTGGAGGACGCCGCCTTGTTCCGCTCGACGGACGGCGGCCGGACCTGGCAGGAGCTCTCCGGGCTGCGCGGGCACGAGACGGGACCGCGCTGGCAGCCGGGTGCCGGCGGCATGTGCCTGCATACCATCGTCCTGGATCCGAGCGATCCCGATCGGATCTTCATCGCGATCTCGGCCGCCGGCGCATTCCGGACCGACGATGGCGGCAAGACCTGGCGACCGATCAACCGCGGTTTGAAGTCCGAATACATCCCCGACCCGAATGCCGAGGTCGGCCATTGCGTCCACCGGATCGCGATGCACGGGGCGCGCCCCGGCGTCTTGTTCATGCAGAAGCACTGGGACGTCATGCGAAGCGACGACGCCGGCGAATCCTGGCATGAGGTCAGCGGAAACTTGCCGACCGACTTCGGGTTCGTGATCGACGTCCATGCTCACGAGCCGGAAACGATCTACGTCGTCCCGATCAAGAGCGACTCGGAGCACTATCCGCCCGAGGGCAAACTACGCGTGTATCGGAGCCGCACGGGCGGACACGAGTGGGAGGCACTCACGAAGGGCCTGCCGCAGAGTGACTGCTACGTCAACGTGTTGCGCGACGCGATGGCCGTCGATTCGATGGATTCGTGCGGCGTGTATTTCGGCACCACCGGCGGTCAGGTCTACGCGTCGTCCGACTCCGGAGATAGCTGGGCCCCGATCGTCCGGGACCTGCCCGCCGTAGTCTCCGTCGAGGTCCAGACACTGCCATGATCCGAGTCATCCTCCCCAGCCATCTGCGGACGCTGGCGCGCGTCGAGGGATCGGTGGAAATCTGCGTCGAGGGGCCGGCCACCCAGCGAGCGGTCCTCGACGCCCTCGAAGCCCGATACCCGATGCTCCGCGGGACAATCCGCGACCACGTGACGCATCGGCGACGGCCGTTCTTGAAGTTCTTCGCCTGCGAGCAGGATCTGTCCCACGAATCGCCGGACGACCCGCTCCCCGAGGCGATCGCGACGGGTGCGGAGCCCTTCCTGGTCGTGGGGGCCATTGCCGGGGGGTAGAGCTGGCGAACAGTACGCAGGACTTGCGGACAGGCGATCCGGCGCGCCGGTCTTCTAGGGCGGTTCGATACGGAGTAGACTTTAGAGTCATAGACCAAAAAGGACTACGAGATGGAGCTGCGCTTCTGGATTGATCCAGAAACCGATCTGCCTCACATCTTCGATCATGGCGTTACCGAGAAAGAAGTGCGCTAAGTCTTGAGACGGACCGGAGAAGAATTCTCTGGGAGGAATGGTTCGCGAATACGTCTTGGTCAGACGGAGGCCGGCCGGTATCTGCAAGTCGTCTACGTGGCGGACGCCGTTGGCGACGGTGTATTCGTTGTCACTGCCTACGAGCTGACGCCCAAGGCGAAGCAAGCCTTTCGCAGACGCCAACGGAGGAAAAGGAAATGAACGAGGCAAAAAAACAAGTCTACCCCGCCGGATGGGATGAAGAGCGAATCCGCCAGCTTGCCGAGCACTACGATACTCAAACCGAAGACGAACAGGTTGCCGAACACGAAGCGGCATTTCGGGCCGAGGGGCAGACCGTCATGGTTGTTCCCACGGAGTTGGTTCCCGAGATCGTCCAACTCATCAGCAAGAAACGGCCCGCGTAGCACAAGACCCGAGCCAGACGCAGAGAGGACAGCATGTCCCGAAACGATGGACCCGACATCTGGGCGCTGACTGATCTCTGTACCCCCTGGTGCGTCCATGTGGTCGCGACCCTACGAGTCGCCGATCACATCGCAGCCGGGAAGGACCAGATCGATGACCTGGCGAAGGCAGCAGATGCCGACCCGGATTCCCTCCATCGCGTGCTGAGACACCTCATCGGAAAGGGGCTGTTCGCGGAACCGGAAGCCGGCCGGTTCGCACTGAATGATGCCGCCGGTGCGCTCCTGGACTCATCGATGCTCCCCG
This sequence comes from Isosphaeraceae bacterium, assembly GCA_052148775.1. Lineage (GTDB taxonomy): Bacteria > Planctomycetota > Planctomycetia > Isosphaerales > Isosphaeraceae > CAVZRC01. The sequence continues at coordinate 2,629 of JBKQHM010000268.1, forward strand.
GTCTCGATCTCGACGGCATCGGCGGCCGCATGGCGTACGCGTGGGGCAGCTTGCTCGGCGCCGTGAGGACCGGCGCGCCGGCCTATCACACGGTCTTCGGCCGTCCGTTCTGGGAGGACCTGGCGGCCCATCCGGATGTTGCCGCGAGTTTCGATGCGTTGATGGGACCGGCCGGGCACGGCATACCCGACCCGGAGGTCCTGGTCGGCGGCGGTTGGGAATCGGTGAGCACAGTGGTCGACGTCGGCGGCGGTACGGGATCGCTCCTGTCGGAAATCCTGCGCGCCCATCCCAATTTGCGGGGTACTCTGGTCGATCTGCCGTCGACCGTGGCCCGATCCGAAGAGATCTTTCGTGCGGCCGGCGTGTCCGAACGTGTCACCCTGGCCGGTCAAAGCTTCTTCGACCCCCTACCGCCCGGGGCCGATCTCTATCTGATGAAGAACGTGCTGGCAGATTGGCCCGATCGTGAGGCGATGGCCCTGCTGTCGCGCTGCGCCGAGGCGGCACGTCCCTCGGGTCGCGTCGTGGTCCTCGGTGGTGTGTCGCCCGATGGTGTCGATAGCCCGTCACCGGAACTGCTGATGATGGTTCTTGTGGGCGGGAAAGACCGATGCCTCTCCCAGTTCCGCGAACTCGCTCGAGCGGCCGGCCTGGAGGTTCATGCATCAGGCCGCCTGCGGTCAGGCCGCTTCGTCGTCGAGTGCCGTCCGATCTCCTGAGGGTCAGCCCTCTGCGGTGTTACGCGCCCGCTCCAGGAGCAACTCGCGCTCCCGAGCGTTGCGCGTCATCGATGCGGCGCGCTCGAACTCCGCGCGGGCTTCGTCGAGGCGGCCGAGCTTGAACAGGAAATCGCCGCGCACGCTCGGCAAGAGGTGGTAGCGGAGGGACTGCTCAGGAGGATTGTGACAAGGGTGTTTCAAGCCGCCTGGGCTGGCACCCCAGGGTGGTTTGTCGCCTCAGTCTCATTTCCCATTTCCAGGCATCCTACGGTTGCAACCAGTTCTCGCAGCGCAGCTCGGGAACCAGTGAATAGTCTCTCAAAATCGCGGTGATGCGGAGAGCATCGTTCACCAGCGCGACGGACGCGATCTTGAGATCCATGGTGCCGATACGGATACCCTGCCGGCGCAGACTCGCGAACTTTTTCGCCGCATGATCATCGAATATCACAATCTCCCAATCGCTCAGAACGTTGAACAGTTGCCCCAAGCGGACATAAGCTGGAGGCTGTCGATGGACGTCGCGCAGCCTGTGGATGATGGCCAGCCACCCGCGAAGCAATTCCTCCACGCTAACGATTGTGCATCCGATTTGCTCCGAGGCCGATTCCAAGCGGGAGTTCAACAGCTCGTGCCGGGGATCGCGAGCATCCGTGAAGACAGAAAGGTGATCGGTGTCGAGCAGAATCACGACGGGAGCTTCGGCTTTTTCCGACTCCGAGGCTGGGCACGCTTCCTTTCTGCCTCTCGAATCTTGTGGCCTTCCTCGAAGACCTGCCTCATGAGATCATCGCCCGTGAAGACCCCTCGCGTGCGGCGCCAATCCTTGGCGACTCCCGTCCCATCGGGGTTGGCAAGAAAGGCACCAAGCTGTCTTTCCAGTGCTGCCACTCGCTCTTCCAACGTCACTCGAGGCATGGACGGACTCCCGCATCGAAGGAAACGGCATCACGGCTATTTTCACGGCTCCGCCGACGCATGGCAAGAGAAACCCACGTGTAGGAAGGTCCCTCTTTCCCCGATCAGGGCGAAGTCCGGCTCTTAGTTCAGTCCATGCGTGCAAGACACTCGCTTCTGCCGGCTTCAGCGTGGCCCAGGCAGGCTTGAACGTGCGAAGCCGTCTCGGCCACGGTTCAGGAACAACTCTCGCCCCCGCTCGTTCCGTGCCATCGATTCGGCACGCTCGAACTCCGCGCGGGCTCCGTCGAGGCGACCGAGATTGAACAGGAAATACGGGCGACAATCGCGGCCTGGAGTGCGTACGGGCCGCGGTCGCCGCCGCGTTCATCGGCCCGATGGAGCGCGGCGAGCCCACTTCGGATGGGGAGTTGATCCCACTGCTAGCGGACTTGATCGAAGAGCAGGATGGGCTTTCCCGACGCTCCCACCCAAGCGATGAGGCGCGAGGCCCGGGTCTCCATCATCGGATCGGTCATGGCCGTGCATGCCGTCGTGTGGAAACCACGATTTTCCGAGAATTGCTGTACGGGCGTTGACATTGTGTCGATAAATCGGTTGAATTCACGAATCCGGCACGACTGCTGTCCATGCGGATAGAGGTGGCCGGAGGCATTCACGAGGCGGAGGATATCATGGCGCATGCGATTCCGGACGGGCATCACGCGATCACGCCGCACCTGGTCGTCAAGGGAGCGACCGAAGCGATCGAGTTCTACAAGCGGGCCTTCGGCGCGGAAGAGATCTGCCGGATGCCCTTCCCCGGGCCCAACGGCCAGATGAGGATCGGACACGCCGAGTTGCAGATCGGCGACTCGCGGCTGTACCTGGCCGACGAGTTCCCCGAGTATGGCTCGACGGGGCCGAATGGGAGCTCGCCCGTCTCGATCCACCTCTACGTGACCGACGCCGACGCCGCGTTCGGCAGGGCCGTCGAGGCGGGCGCGACCGTGGCCATGCCCCTGGCCAACATGTTCTGGGGCGACCGCTACGGCAAGGTGGTGGACCCCTTCGGACACCAATGGTCGATCGCCACCCACCTGGAAGACCTCACGCCCGAGCAGATGAAGGAGCGGATGGGCGCCTTCGGTGGGGCATCGTGCGATTCGGAGTAAGGTCTCGTCGTCGGGGGCGTTACGATCCGAGGTTGCCCGGCCCGAATGCCTGGGGTAACAGGCTGCCGAGCCCGGCGTAAATCGTGCCCGGTCCGTCGCAAATGGCGATGACTTCCGCGTCGGGCCCGAACTCGTTGATGACCTGCCGACAGGCGCCGCAGGGCGCGGTGGGCTCCGACGTCGGGGTGTAGACCATGACGGCCCGGATGACCGGCCGGGCCTGGGATTGCGCCACGGCCTGGAAGACCGCGCTCCGCTCGGCGCAGATGGTCAGGCCGTAGGACGCATTCTCCACATTGCAGCCGGAGAAGATCTCGCCCCGATCCGTCACCAGCGCGGCCCCGACCGGGAACCGGCTGTAGGGGCAGTACGCGCACGCCGCCGCGCGGCGGGCCGCGGCCTCCAGCGAGGAATAGACCGCCTCGGGGATCTCCATGGCACTCCTTTCCCGGTAGGTCGTCAGCTCACCGGGTTCAACGCGCCGAACGCGGCGCGGGCAAGCTCTTCCACGCCGACCCGATCGCAGAAGTCTCCGAACGTCTCGTGGTCGAGGCGCTCCGCCTTGAAGCGAGTGAAAACGGGGACCAGCTCGGTAACGACCTGGTCATAGGGCACGTAATCCTTGAACTCGACATTGAGACGATCGCCGATGGTGCGTCCGCCCAGGAAGATGGTATAAGTCCCGGGTCCCGGCGTCCCGTCCGGCTGCACGACGGCCGAGCGCCCGACCAATCCGATGTCGGAGTTGTAAGGACGGGCACATCCGTTGGGGCAGCCGGTCATCCGCACGGTGAGCCGCTCCTGATCGAGCCCCAGCCGCGCCAGCTCGCCCTCGAGCTGGTCGATCACGCCCGGCAGGGCGCGCTCGGCTTCGGTGACCGCCAGTCCGCAGGTGGGCAGCGCGGGGCAGGCCATGGACCATCGACGCACGGTGGAGATCTGCTCGACCGTCGCGATTCCATACGCCTCGAGCCATCGCTCGATCTCGGGCCGCCACGAGGGATCGATTCCCGTGAGGAGGATCGACTGCTGGCAGGTGAGACGGCCGGGCGTCCGGTACTTCTCGAAGAACGCCTTCAGTCCGCTGAGCAGGCGATAAGGGCCCTCATCCTTGATCCGTCCATTCTCGACGGGAAGGCCGAGGAAGAGCTTGCCGTCTGCCTCGGAATTCCAGCCGAGATGGTCGTCGACGCCCGTCACGTGCACCGGCTTCGGGTCTGCGATCGGGTGACCGAGATACTCCTCGATCCTGGCACGGAAGGCCGGTAGTCCCCAGTCGTGGATGATGTACTTGAGCCGCGCTCGCTTTCGATCGGAACGGTTGCCGAAGTCGCGGAAGACTTTCAGTACCGCCTCGCCGATCTTCAGCATGTCGCTCCGGTCTACGTAACAGAGCGGAACCCCCAGGAATGGGAACGTCTTCTGGGCACTCGGGGTGGTGCCGAGCCCCCCGCCGACCAGGACGTTATATCCCACGAGCTGGCCGCCTTCGACGATCCCGAGAAATCCGAGGTCGTTGGCGTGGATGTCGGTGCAATTGTCCTCGGGTAGTGCGAAGGCGGTCTTGAATTTGCGCGGCAAGTAGGTCTTGCCATAGATCGGCTCGACAGGGTCGTCGCCCGGCGTGGGGACCTGGATCGCACCCGCCGGAGGGAGCGACTCGATCTTCTCGCCGTCCAGCCAGATGTCCCAGTAACTCGAGGCCCTGGGTGCGCAATGCGAGGCCCAGCACTCCGCATCGTGGTGGAGGACATCCCGGATGGAGTCGCCGAGGGGTGCCGGGCAGCAGAGGACGTTTCGCTCCACGTCGCCGCACGCCGCCAGGGTCGACAGCAGGCTCTCATTGATCCGGCGGATCGTGCTCTTGAGGTCTTCTTTCAAGACCCCGTGGAACTGGAACTCCTGCCGGGTGGTGATCCGCAGGGTGCCATTGCCGACGGTCCGAGCCAGGTGATCGCAAACCAGGTATTGATCGGCGGTTAAGTGACCTCCCACGATCCGCACCCGCACCATGAATTGGTGGGCTTTCTCCTTGCCCTCCTTCTTCAGGTTCTTCCGCAGATCGCGGTCATCCTGCTGGTACGAGCCGTGGAACTTCAGGACGGTCGCGGCCTCCTCGGAGAAGTGGGACGAGCCGTTTTCCAGCTCGTCCGCCACGACCGTCTTGAGATACTGGCTAGCCAGCTTGATCGCTTCGACCTTGCTCGGCTTCACCCCGCCGCCCGGTTTGGTCGGCTCCATCAGACTTCACTGACCTCCGGCTGGAAAGTTTAGTTTCTACATCAAGATGGTGAACTTGATTTTATGGTCCCAGCCTCGAGAAATCAACTTCACTTGGTCATTGGTCACTGGTGGCTGGCTTGATGGGGGCGTGTGGGCCTTCCAGCCTGATCCGAGTTCGTAAGGTACGCATGGCCCACCGGGCTTGCGACAGGTGGGCCGTGCCCACTGAGATCGGTTAAGGGGAGGGAGTACCCGGTGGAGGGGGAATGTTGATCTCCTGTTCGAGGACCGCACCATCCTTCTTGGTGGCGTCGACTTTCTTGCGGTCGGTCTGCATGCGGATCGCCTGATCCAGGGCCCTGACCATCATTTCGGTGTTATCTTCGACCGAGGCGGCGCTGGGGGCCTGGAAGACGAATTCATTGAGCTGGATCGCCGCGTTGAACTTCACATCGGAGTATTCGAGGACGATCTTGGTCGGGGAGACCGTCTCGATCGAGCTCTTCGAGCCGATGTAACGCCCATCAGGGCCTTTCCTCCGGGTGTCGAACACGATGCTGGGCTGCTTGCCCTTGAGGCTGAGCTTGTAGGGCCAGCCGTCTTCCTTGCCGAGATAGAGCAGGGCATCGCTGGGGATATACGGTGGCAACATGCCGATCTGTGCGACGGGGCGGCCGTCGGGGGTCGTCAATCCCTGGCGACTCCTCCAGGATCCGTGGAGGATCCAGACCGGCTTGCCATCCAGGGTGCTTTCTTCCTTCTCCTCGAAGCGGAAGTCTCGCCTCAGGTTGGCGAGCAGGGTTTCCGGGCCGGACAGGCCCAGCTCGTTCATGGCCTGCTCCTTGATCTTCGGGTCGAGGTCGGGCGAGTTGATTCGCTCCATGATCGGCTTGATGCTGAACTTCCGGTAGGCCTGCGGCGCCTCGAGGATCGCCTGGTAATTCCACAACGTCTCGCCGTCGCAAACCTGGAGGGTCGTCCCGCTCGTGTCGGGCGGGCCGGAGACGGAGAGGAGGAGGTAGACGCGTTGCTCGGGCGCCTTGAGATAGTTCCCCTTGACCTTGATCTGCTGATTCAGCATGTCGACCGTCTCGAGCACGGTGGCCGAGACCGATCGGAGCTTGGCGATCTTGGCGGCCGCATCATCGATGAGGCGCTCGGCCGCGGTCGGAGGCTCCTCGGCCTTCGTCGCCTCGGCCGGCGCGGGGACCCCCCCCAGGAGGCCGGGGGTAGTCAAACCCGGGGGCGAAGATGGCCCTGGCGACGGGCCTGCGCCGCCGGCCTGGCCGGGGATTCCTGGAACCTGGGCCGACGCCTGGGCGAGCCCACCCGACAGGATGGCGAGTCCCAGGATCGACGCCGCGCTCACGAAACACACGCCGGCCCGAGTGAAGGGGATTCGACTCGGAGACCACCGGCGGCAACGTGATTTCTCCATCATTTTCCAAAGCTCCCGGAAAATCAGTGACGCGGCCATCTCCTCAAGGACTTTATCGGCAGTTCGCGTCGCCGGGCCTCATGCGGCCGCCGGCCCGGCCGCTGGAGGAAAAGGAGATGATCCGATTATTAAGTATGGTCGGGATGTAGGGCAATTCCTCAAGGGTCGGGGAGGAATGCCCGATCATAATCGCTAGGCGTCAGGAGACGCAAGTCCGGCAGACGGTGCGAAGGTGGTCTGAACCCCCCCTGAGCCGCCCGAGTCTCCGGGGCAACCCTGGAGAGATTGGGGCGGAGGAACCGACGAGCCGAATCCGGATGAGTCGACTCGACCAGCGAAGACGAGTGGTCGAGCCGGCCAATCAGGTGCGCCCAACCAGGAGACTTTACGCCTCTCGGCTCGGCTCGGCTCAATCCGACCGGTGCTGAGGCGGTGGCGGTCGATGTTAGGAAGACAAGCATTCTCCCCGCTCGACGCATTCGGGTGCACGCGGCATGAGGCCGGCCGATTTCGTCCGAGGGAGTTGGAGGATTTCTATGCAAGCGTTCGGAATGCTGCTGCTGGCGGCAGCGACCGCCGGCGACGGATTCGGATATAGTGATCCGGGCGTCGGGCTCAAGAAATGGCTACGTCCGCACGTCGTGACCTCGGCGAATGCGCCGGGGCCCCCGCCGTACACCGCGAACTCGGCGGGAATGGCCGGCCCCCAAGGTGCTGGGCGGCGGTTCGCCAGCACGCGGAGCCAGGTCTACTTCCTCGATCCCAACGGGATGAAGATCGGCTGGCAGACCGGCGGCGGACCCAACGGCGAGAAGGTCTACCTGCCCGCCCAGTTGACCGTACCGGCCCGATACAATTTCAGCCAGGGCTTCATTTACCGACTGAAGCTCACCGACATCCCGGGCCGAGCGGGCGCTGCCCTCTATCCGACGATCGAGGTGGCCCCCACGACCCCCGGGACGGACGCGTACCTGGCCCATAACGCCATCCCGATCCAGTTCACCCCCGAGGACTTCGACCAGGTCCTCGACGGTGGCAATTTCGTCACCAAGGTGATCTACCTGCCCGATCCGAAGTTCCAGGAACTGGCGGTCTCGGGCGTCGAGACGCTGGTCTCCACGCGGCTGGAGCCGGGGATCGACCCGATCCTCGAGGCGGACAAGCGCGGGACGATCCTGCTGATCGTCCGACTCGGTGCCATCGACCTCGAGATGCCGGGAGGCGGTAGCATCCTCGGCGGTGCGACGACCGGCCCGGCCGGCGGCGCGATGAGCGGCGGCCATGATTCGGTCGTCGGCCCGGGAGTCGTCGAACTGCCTCCTGGCGCCCTGCCGCCCGGAGTGACCCCCTCGGTCCCCGCGGGCCAGGGAACTGTGATCCTCGATCCGGCCCCGGCCGCTGCCGCCCCGGCCGCCCCGGTTGTTCCGGTGACCCCGAGTACGCCGGCGTCTCCGCCCGCTCCGGCCGTGAACCCGTCCGGCGGCGAGGCCACGGCCCTTGCACCCGCCGACCTGGCCCCGCCCGCGAGCGGGACCAGCGCCGAAACTCCGAACCTTGCGCCGGAACCCCCCGCCGAGGCCGCTCCGGCCCCGGCTGCCAAACCCTGACGCAAGGCACCGTACGCCGGGTGTCGCTTCGAGGTGGGGTGGGCCTCGCGATCGCAAGCGGGGTCTGCCCTGCCTTGATTTCAGACATCCCGTCGCGGCCAGACCGCAATTCCAGTACTAGCCAGGGGATAGGGAAGACGAAGAGACGAAGGATCGGTTTTTCGGGATCGTCCCAAGACCGAGGGATTGACAGCGTCTCGGCCCTGACACTGGCGGTCCGTTTCCACACCAACTCGAAGCGTCAGCGAGGACTTCCGCACAAGTCCTTGCGGTCAAATGGGAAAGATCCAGGCCGACGCTTCGGGTTGTTCCACACCAACCCGAAGCGTCAGCGAGGACTTCCGCACAAGTCCTTGCGGTCGAATGGGAAAAGATCCTCGCTGACGCTTCGGGTTGGTGTGTGCGGCAAGCGGAGGAGAAGTCCTCGAACTGTCAACCTGCCGATGGTGTACTTTGGGACAATCCCGGTTTTTCTCGCCCCTCGCCACTGCGGATCCATGTCATGATGTCCGAGGGCCGGAATCGGGGAACCGGGGATCTAGAACACTGAACCGATCAAGGGGCGCGGGTCGGTCCCGAGGCAAGAGGCCGCGGGTCTCCGCCGCGACGAATTCGATGAACCGCCAAAAAAGCAATGAATGGGGTGGTCGGTTCGCGATGACGGCCCGACCGGTCGCCTTACTGACCCTTGTCGTCGCGTTAAGCGTCGTCGCCGCCAGGGTCGAGGCACAGGAATCCGTCGGGAGCATCCCGGCCGGGTCGGCGCCATCGGCCGCGGCGACCGGGGTCGCCGTCGTGGGACCGGCGATGGCCGATGGGGGGCTGCCATCCGCGCCCGCCGATGCTCCCGCCGCAGCAGGTCCGGCCGTCCCGGTCCTGCCGCCGGAGATCCAGGTCGTCCGATTTCAGGGCCCCGAGGGTATGGTCGTTGAGGTCCTCGCGCCGGCCCCGACCCCGGTGCCGACCGGCGACGGCGGGGGTGTTCTCACGACAGGTCTGAAGCGGGGCGTCGGCTACCGGTTGCGGATCTCAAACATCCCCGAACGCCCGGGCGTCGAGGTCTTTCCGGTCATCGAGGTCGTCGGACACCTGCATCGTCCCGAAGGGATCGACCCCGGCAAATACCCGATCCGCGTCATCTTCACGATGGACGATCTGGATGCGGTGATGGACCTGGGCCGCCTCGTGACGAAGGTGATCTACCTGGAAGACCCGGACCAGGCCCTTCCGCTCCGCATGAGCAAAGATCAGATTCCGGTCGTGTCCCTCAACCCGACCGAGCAGCCCTTGCGCGTCGCCTCGGCCCTGGGTCGGCCCATGGCGATCGTCCGGATCGGCGGCCGACGTCCCACGATCGAAGAGGTCAGCGCGGGGGCCACGGGAGACATGGGGCTGGATCGGGCCGCCGGCCTCGGGATGGGGCCCTGTCCCTACATCCGGCAGGATGGCTCGCGCTGCCCCATGCCGTGCGGGCCGACTTGCACGGCGCCGGCGCCGCCGCCTCAACCGCTCCTGCCGCGCGATGAATTCCTCTGCGATGGCGGCGATCGGGGCATCCCGGTCGCGGTCGGGTCCGATGGCCGACTCGGCGGGCTCGAGCCGCGCGATGCGATCGTTCGCTTCGACATCGGCCTGGGAGAGCGGGTCAAGCCGCGAATCCTCCCGACCAATGTCGTTTGCGTCTATGCCCCCCGGTTCGCCGAGGTCCGCGTAACCACCGGGAGCAACGAGACGGTGGACATCCAGGGGCCCCGATCGGGCACCAGCATCGAGACGCCGCTACTGGCGCGAAACCAGGCCGAGGCACGTCGCGTGGTGCAGAACCAATCGCCGGAGATGGCCCGGAATCGGGCCAGGGCCTCGGGCCTGAAGGGACGCGAGTGGATCGATGAGGAGTCGAACAACCGGCGCGTCGGCGGCTTCGAGAACAACACCAAGATCTCGGCCAACCTCCAGACGCAGAACCTCGTGCTGGCCCGCGGTCGACAGAAGGCCGGCCTGATGAAGGAAAAGATCCGCCTGGAAGGGATCAAGACCGCCGCGACGCCGGTCGTCACGGGGATCGTCGAAGGGGCCGGCGAGACGGTGAAGGTCTGGGGGCCGCACGCGATGACGGGCGTCGAGACGCCCCCGGATCGGCCCGGCCTGGCCGTGATCAAGCGCGTCAGCGCCGTGGAGGCCGAACCCGGGGATACCCTCACCTACGTGATCTTCTACCGCAACATGGGCAACACGCCCATCCGCGCGGTGACCATCGCCGACAGCCTGCTGCCGCGACTCGAGTACGTCAAGGGGACCTCGCGCGGTCCCGAGGGGACGATCTTCACGACCGCCGTCAACCGCGTCGGAGCCGCCGAGATGCGCTGGACCCTGCCCGGAGTCCTCGCCCCGGGTGCGATGGGGCACGTCTCCTTCGAGGTGATCGTGCGCTGATCAAGAGCCGCTATTCCCGTCCTATGTGCCCCTTACCACGATCGCTGGAAGAGCGACGGTGGGGGGCTTATTGATTTTCGAACACAGATTGCGATCAAGACGACACCGAGCGGACCTGGATCGATGGGTTGATCTCCCGGTGTTGTCCGGTTACGCTGAGTGGGTGTTCGAGAATTGTTGGAGAATCCGTCCCGCTCTCCCGGGAGACCGTCGATGCTGCGAGTCCTGGGCGGTCCGAAACGATTGTGTGATGGCCTGACGCGCCGAGAACTGCTTCAGGTCGGGTCGCTGGGATTGTTCGGCCTCGGATTGGCAGACTGGCAGGAACTTAGAGCAGCCAGAGCGGGAGACGTGCCATCGGCGAAGTTGCCGGGGTTCGGACAGGCGAAGGCTTGCATCCTCCTCTTCATGTACGGTTCGCCCAGCCAGCTCGAGACCTTCGATCCCAAGCCCGATGCGCCGGTGGAAATCCGTGGTGAGTTCGGGTGCATCCCGTCGAGCGTCCCGGGGCTGAACGTCTGCGACCGGCTCCCCCGGTTGTCGCAAGTCATGGACAAGGCCACGGTCATCCGGTCGGTCTCTCACCCCTATCCGATCCACGGAGTGGCTTACGCGACCACGGGAATCCCGAAAATCGACGTCGCGCTGGAGATCAATCCCCAGGATCCGAGCCATTGGCCGTTCATCGGTTCGGCCGTCGAGTACATCGACGGCCACCGGCGAGAATCCGGGAAACCCCAATCATCACTGCCGCGCAACCTGGTCCTGCCCTGGGCGTTCAGTAGTCAGAGGGTGGGCGAAGTGCCGCGTTCGGGTCCCTATGGCGGGTTCCTCGGCCGGGCTTATGACCCCGTCTGCACCGAGTTCGTCGGCAAGGGGACGAAGGTCGCGCGTAAGACGCTGGCCGGCAACGTCTGGGAAGACCTCGAGCCGTATCGGGGGATCACGCCCGAGAGCCGGTTTCAGCTCAGTTCCGTCACGAACCTCGGGCCCGAGATGACGATCGACCGCCTGGACCGTCGGAGATCGCTGCTGGAGCAGATCGAGCAACTTCGACGTGCCGCCGATGCGTCGGCATCCCGGTCCTCGGGCATCGATCGCCATCGCGCGATGGCCTACAACCTCGTCGGCTCGGAGAGCCTGCGACGGGCGTTCGACCTGGGACAGGAGCCGGATGAGACCCGCGACCTCTACGGTATGACGCTCTTCGGCCAGGCGGCATTGACCTCGCGTCGGCTGGTCGAGGCCGGCGGCCGGTTCATCACCGTATTCTGGGACGAGTTCGGCCTGGCGGGCACCGGCTGGGATACCCACTGGGACCACTTCCCTCGCATGAAGGACGAGCTCCTGCCGGGGCTCGATCGCACCTTCTCCGGCCTCTTGATCGACCTGGATCGTCGTGGCCTGCTCGACGAGACCCTCGTCGTCCTCCTGAGCGAGCATGGGCGGACCCCGAAGTTATCGACGGCCAACGGCGGAGGTCGCGATCACTGGTCGCGGTGCTACTCGGTCGTCATGGCCGGCGGCGGAGTGGCCCGAGGCGCCGTCGTGGGTCGATCCGACAAGATCGCCAGCGATCCCGCCGAGCGTCGCGTCTCCCCGAAAGACATCCTGGCGACGATCTATCATCTCCTCGGCATCGACCCCGGTATGACCATCACCGACATTCAGGGCCGGCCGATGGCGCTGATCCCGGAGGCCGAGGTCATCCGCGAAGTGCTCGCGTAAGGTCGTAGACCATCTCTCAAGTCCATGAATCGTCGCGATTTCAAGCGTCTGGCGGAACTCCGGCTCCGAGAGGCCGAGGCCCTGCTTCGGGCACGGCAATTCTCGGGAGCGTATTACCTCGGCGGATATGCCATCGAATGCGCCCTGAAAACCTGCATCGCCAAGAAGACGAGACGGTATGACTTTCCCGAGTCTCCGAATAGGGTTCGGGAATGCTGTTCGCACGACATCGTACAGCTTGTAACGGTCGCCGGCCTGAAGGCAGAATTGGACAGGAACAAGCGAACCGATCCAGAGTTCGAAGAATTTTGGGAGATCGTAATCGAATGGTCTGAGCAGAGTCGCTACGAATTCATCACCGAGAACGACGCACGGGACCTCTTGAAGGCGATCAACGATCCCGATCATGGAGTGTTAAAATGGGTCAAGTCCTTATGGTAGGAGCCCGGATTCTGTTGCCGGAAGTCATCGATGAAGGAAGACGATTGATCCGGGCGCTCCATGCGTCTCAGTTCGAGGTCGATGCGGTGTTCTGGCTCTTCCTGAGTGAGTCCGAGCGTTGGAAACTGATGATAGCGACGCCGATCCGCGACCGCGAGGGCGCGTTCTCCGCCTACGCCCGGTTGCGCTCTGTCCGCGACGCCATGGATCCCCCGCTGAGGATCGAGACGGATGACGTCGCACTGGCTAGAGGTGGAGACCGCCGCGTGAGGGCCTTGCAGAAACGTTTCGACTTCAAGCACGCCAGGCTTGATGAAGTGATCGAACGTGAGGGACTGGACGGCGAATACATCGAGGCCGCTTACCTCTACGAGCTCTCGGAGATCGGGGCCAAGAAGAGCGTTGGTGCTGAGCCGCCCTCAAGGCATTGAGCAAGGCGTCGGGTGGCAGGCGAATCGGTTGCGAAGAATACCGAGTTGCCTTGCCGAACGTCCTGGACGAAAGGTGATGGAACCGTGCCAGCCCTGGAACCCTATATCGACGCCCACTCGCACATCTGGACGCCCGACGTCGCCCATTACCCACTGGCGAAAGGCTTTACGGTCGCCGATATGCAGCCGAAGTCTTTCACGGCCGAGGAACTCCTGGCGATTTGCCGGCCCGCCGGGGTCGGACGCGTCAACCTGATCCAGATGAGCTATTACGAGTTCGACAACCGCTACATGCTCGACATGATCAAGCTGTACCCGGACCGGTTCGTCGGTACGGCCATCGTCGATCCGCTGGGTCCTGATCCCGGGGGCGTAATGCGGGAACTATCGAAGCGGGGGGTTCATGCCTTCCGCATCCAGCCCCGGTACGGCAAGCAGCCGCCGTCGCGATGGCTCCAGCCGGACGGTTACGGGTCGATGTTCGCCACCGCCACCCAGACCGGCCAGGCGCTGAGCTGTCTCATCGACGCCGATGGATTCCCCGAGGTCGAACGCATGTGCCGCCGGTTCCCCGACTCCAAGGTCATCATCGACCATCTCGGACGGGTCGGTGCCGGACCGGACGGGGCGATCCGCGAGGCCGATGTCGAAGCCCTCTGCCGGCTCGCCCAGCATCGCAAGATTACGGTCAAAGTGGGCGCCTTCTACGCGCTCGGCAAGAAGACGCCGCCTTATCGCGACCTGGCCCCGTTGATCCGCCGCGTGGTCGGGGCATTCGGGGCGAATCGATGCATGTGGGAGAGCGACTGTCCATTCCAGATCGTCAAGGATCTTTATGTGGACAGCGTGGCCCTGATCCGCGACCACCTCGATTTCCTGAGCAAGGACGATCGCGACTGGATGCTGTTTCGCACCGCGGAGCAGACGCTGTTCCAGCGCCTGGCGTCGTAGGTCGTCGGGTTCGCTTGACCGCTTCCTGATCGAAAGTATAAGATTCTCGGATAGTTGAGTTCACGAAGGATAGTCCATCGTCTCACGGGATGCGACCCGGAGTGACGACACGAGGTCCCAGGATGAAGAAGCAGTCGCGGCGCGCACGGAGTTCGTCTCTCCCCACCGTGCGGCACCAACTCGAGCACGTCGTCCCGACGGTCATCCACAATCCCGAGGAGGAGATGACGGCCCTCGGGCGATTGACGACGCATGCGATCAAGGAGCCCAAGCGCTACCTGACGTGGCCGCTCACGATCATCGCGTGCGTGTTCGTCGGGGTCATGGCCTGGAAACTGGCCACGAGCGGACGCTCGCGTGGTTCGGAAGTCTGGACGAAGCTCGAGACTGCCAAGACGGCCGAGGACCGGGTCAACCTGGCCAAGGAGAAGCCGGACTCGCCGGCGGCGACGTGGGCGCTGCTCCAGGCGGCGAAGGATTATTACGAGCTGGCCGTCAACGATTTGCCGAATAACCGCGACGTGGCACTCCCGACGTCGAAGAAGGCACTCGATCTGTTCGAGCAGATCGTGCAGGAGGCCCCGCACAATTCGCCGCAGGCGAGGGCCGCGGCGCTGGGCAAGGCCAGGGTCCTCGAGATGCGCAGTCGAACCCCGGAAGACCTGGCCAAGGCCCTGGAGCAATACCAGCTCGTGATGAACGATCCGGCCTGGCAGGGGACCCCCGAGGCCGAGGACGCCAAGCGCCTGGAAGAAGCCCTCAAGGATCCGCAGGCCGCCGCGTTCTACAAGGATCTCTACGCTTTTTCGCCGACGAAGATGACCCTGCCGCCCTTTGGTACCGAGTCATTGCCACCCGTTTTCCCCGGTCCGTTGAGTCCTTCGGAGATGCCGGCGTCCAAGAACGCTCCGTTCGGTCCGCTGACCCCGACGCCCAATCCCAGTAGCAAGACGGCCTCTCCGGTCCTGCCAGAGGTTCGGGTCGAACCCAAGCCTCAAACGCCCAAAGCTGAGGCCGACTCCAAGGCCAAGGCCGTCATGCCTCCGGCCAAGGAGAAGACGGAGCCCGCCAAGGCCAAGGCCGTCATGCCTCCGGCCAAGGAGAGGACGGAGCCCGTCAAGCCCGTCCCGGCCCCGGCCAAGGAGAAGACGGAGACGGTCAAGCCGGCCGAGACCCAGAAGGAACTTCCGGTCGACGTCTTCTCGTCCAAGGCCGAAGTCCCCAAGGAGAAGGCGCCGCACTGATCGTTGCGGGCTCCGCGGCGAACGTGAAACCATGTGGCCTCCTCCACTGTCGGAAACCCCTCAGGAATTCGAGGTGAAGCCTCGGACGGATGGCAAGCGGATCGACGCTTACCTGGCGAGCCGCTTCACGGACTATTCCCGTGCCGTGATCCAGAGGGTGATCGACGCCGAGGCCGTGCTGGTCAACGGGCGGACGGTCAAGGCGTCCTACCGGGTGAGGGCCGGCGATCGGGTCTGTATCCGCCTCCCCGAATTGCCCGACATGACCCCGACGCCGGAAGACATTCCGATCGAGGTCATCTACGAGGATGAGGCCCTGACGGTGGTGAACAAGCCGCCGGGCATGGTCACGCATCCGGCGAAGGGGAACTGGCGCGGCACCCTGGTCAACGCCCTGCAATTCCACTTCGACACCCTTTCGAGCCTGGCCGGCGAGAATCGCCCGGGCATCATCCACCGCCTCGACCGCGACACGACGGGGTTGCTCATGGTCGCCAAGGACGACCTGGCGCATCGTCGTCTGGCGCTCCAGTTCGAGCTGCGCGAGGTGCACAAGGAGTATCTCGCGCTGGTCCACGGCGTACCGCAGCGCGACAGCGATTACATCGATCGATGCATCGGCTTCCATCCGACTGTCCGGGAGAAGATGGCGATTCGCACGCCCCAGGATGGCGGCAAGTCCGCGGTGACGTTCTACGAGGTGCTCGAACGGTTCCGCGATTTCGCCCTGGTCCGGTGTAAACCGCAGACCGGCCGCACGCACCAGATTCGCATCCACCTCACTCACATCGGCCATCCCATCCTGGCCGACAAGATGTATTCGGGACGGGATCACATCACCCTGGGCGACGTGGTCGGGCCCGAGCGAAGGAGCGCCCTCGCCCCCGGTGAAGCGGATACCACCCTGATCGATCGTCAGGCGCTCCATGCGCACCGGCTGCGATTCCGGCATCCACTGACCGGCGAGGAGGTGGATTTGACGGCGCCGCCGCCGGAGGACATGGAGAGGACCCTAGGAGCCTTGCGGCTCCACCGCATCTGAATGCGAGCGGCAACGCCGCGATGCCGGATCTCACGGCTCGGTCTCGATCGAACCCGCCGGGCTCAGCCCGTGAGTGGCGATCTCGTGTGCCAGTTCTTTGGCCATCACGCTGTGCCGGATGCCATACGAGAAGTAGATGGCGAACCCGATCACCAGCCAGATGAACAGCCGGAGCCAGTTCTCCCAGGGGAGCGAGAACATCAGCATCAGGCACGTACCGATCCCCAGGATCGGCGTGACGGGCATGAAGGGGACCTTGAACGGTCGCTCGGCCTCGGGATGCGTCTTGCGCATGATCAGTACGGCCGCGCAGACGATCGTGAACGCGAGCAGCGTCCCGATATTGACCAGTTCCGCCAGGATGTTCAGGGGAAGGAGGGCGGCCAGGGTCCCGACGAAGAGTCCCGTGAGGATCGTCGACTTCCAGGGTGTCTGGAAACGCTGGTGAATCGCGCCGAAGAAGCTGGAGGGGACCAGCCCGTCGCGGGCCATCGCCAGGAGGACGCGCGGCTGGCTGAGCATCATGACCAGGAGGACCGACGTGATCCCCGTGATCGCTCCGACGGCGATCAGGAACTGGGCCCACGGGAGTCCGACCTGGGCGAATGCGTCCGATACCGGTGCGTCGCGATTGATCTTGTCGTAAGGAATCATGCCCGTCAGGATGCTGGCCACCGTGATGTACAAGATCGTGCAGACGATCAATGAGGCGATGATGCCAATCGGTACGTCTCGCTGGGGGTTGCGAGCTTCCTCCGACTGGGTCGAGACGGCATCGAAGCCGATGTAGGCGAAGAAAATCGTCGCCGACCCGGCGAGCATCCCCGCGAGCTGGCCGTTGTGCTCCTGGCCCCAGACCGGGATACCGAAGAAGCTGATGCCGCCATACCCATAGGGCGCAAACGGCTTCCAGTTCTCGGGATTCACATAAAATGCCCCGACGACGATCACGAAGAAGACGACCGAGAGCTTGACGACCACCATCACGGCGTTGAAATTCGCGCTCTCCTTGATCCCCAACACGAGGATGGTGGTGATGATCGCCACGATCACGATGGCCGGCAAGTCGAAGTAGGAGTCGGTCCAGACGAAGGCCCCGTTCTTGTAGTCGAACGGCGCGTTGGACAGGATCGCGGGCCAGAGCGACTTCCCGCGGTTGAAAAACTTGAGCAAGTCCTGGAAGTAGTGCGACCAGCCGTGGGCGACCGTCGAGGCGCCGACGGCGTACTCCAGGACGAGGTCCCATCCGATGATCCAGGCGAAGAGTTCACCCAGGGTAGCATAGGCATAGGTGTATGCCGAACCGGCGACCGGGACCATCGCGGCGAATTCGGCGTAGCAGAGCGCGGCGAAAATACAGGTGAGCCCGGCGACAACCATGGACAACGACATGGCGGGGCCGGCCTTGTCGGCCGCCGCCACGCCAGTTAAGACGAAGATTCCGGTGCCGATGATGGCACCGACTCCCATGCTGGTCAGCCCGACGGGGCCGAGCACCCGCTTCAGGCGGTTCTCCCCCGTCATCTCGTTGAGGAGCATCCCCAGCGGTTTCCTGGCAAAGATCTGTTTTTTCATTCACGATCTCTTTCTTCGCATAACCCTGATGATGAGGCTTGATCGGCAGCGTCGCGTCGTTCTCACCGGCTCTCCACCGAATCGGGTGTGGCGGTGACCACCCCACCATATTCCGTAGGGCTCACTCGCGGGCCCAGGCGGGCTATTTGCCCTTCTCATCCAGTTCCATGACCTCGATCTTGCGGATATGGACCTTGCTCCCCGGGTCGTGATGCTGGAAGGCGAAATGGCCGTGGTCCCACGCCTTGGTGTACTCGATCAGCTCGTAGAGCACCTCGCCGTTGATCGACACCTTGATGTGCGGCACTTTCTTGCCGCGCCAGTCCTTGTCGACCACCTCGACCTCGTAGGTGAACCAGGTATCGGGCGGGACGATTTGCTTGTAGACGTGGACGAACCCGTAGACCGACCCGGTGCGGATCGGGTCGCGGTGGGTGCTGTCGATCTGGGCCTCGTAGCCTTCGGAGAAGCTGCCGTTGGGCCTCGGGCAGCGGAAGTACATCCCCGAATTGCCGTGGTCGCTGATCTTCACCTCGGCCCGGAACTTGAAGTTCTTGTACTCACCCTTCGGGCTATAGAGCATCGACGCCTGGCCCGAACCCGTGATGGCCCCGTCCTCGACCTCCCACTTGCTCTTTCCCTGCCCGCCTCCCTGGGTCCAGCCGCTCAAGGTCTGGCCGTCGAAGAGTGAAACCCATTCGCCTGCCAGGGCCGAGGTCGCAGCCATCCCGTTCAACGCCATCCCCAGGATGCCCCAGGAGACGAGATTACGCAGTCGATTCATGGATCGTGAACTCCCTGGAATTCGTTCGAAAAGAATCGGGATTGACGGAATCGTTGCCGATGCGACATCCCGAACTGACGGGCCGGGTCGGCCGGGCCGTGGCGATCGATCACGGCCGATCCTCACCCGATCCCGAGATCGTTCCGCACCGCGAAGATAGCGAGTTTAAGCGAAGGGCTGTCCCGTCGCCAGGGGTCTGTCGATCCGGGTCTTTCACACTCGCGGAACGTCGGTCACCGGCAGCCCATCTCCTGAGGTATTGGCCCTTCGGTTTCCTGCTCCGCGGACGGAAGCTGTGCCGGAGAAGCGAGGATGTCACCGGCCCTTGACCGTCTCGCAATGTTGCGCACCCGCCCTGGCTCACCGATGATTCGCAACCCTGGACGGAGGACGAATCCTGGGAGTACATTCAATCTGTCCCGTTCTCCTGGGACCCGGGCCCGTGGTACCTCGAGGGCCCGAGTCGACGATGAAAGGATCCAGCCCATGACGATGCGACGCGGTTCGAAGCCCGTGACCCTCCGGTGGATCGGGGTGTGGTGCTTGCTCGCGACCGGCCTGCCGGCCTGCGCGCAGGGGCCCGAGACGGTCGTCCCGGCGCCTCGTGAAGGCTCGTGGATGGACCTGCACCGTAGCTTCCTCGATCGCGCGAGGAGGGCAGGTAAGGAGCCGGTTGACCTGCTCTTCCTCGGCGATTCGATCACCCAGGGATGGAACGACAATTCGGTCTGGAAGCGGTTCTACGGACCGAGAAATGCCGCGAACTTCGGCATCGGCGGCGATCGGACCCAGCACGTCCTCTGGCGAATCCAGAATGGTGAGCTCGAGGGGATCGCGCCGAAATTGGTCGTACTGATGATCGGGACGAATAACGCCGACAATGCGACCGCCGACGAGATCACGCAGGGCATCTCGGCCATCGTCCAGGAGCTGAGGAAACGGCTCCCGAGGGCGAAGGTCCTCCTCCTCGGTATCTTCCCGCGCGACGATCGGCGGATCGCGCCGATACGGGACCAGATCCTTCATCGGATCAAGTCGGTCAATCAAGACATCGCCAAGCTCGACGACGGCTCGAATGTCCGTTTCCTGGACATCAGCAAGTCGTTCCTGGATCAGGACGGCAAGATCTCCTCGGAGATCATGCCGGACTTCCTGCATCTCAGCACGAAGGGCTACCGGATCTGGGCGGATGCCATGGAGCCCACGCTCTGGCAGATGCTCGATGAATCTCGTACGACGCCAGGGCCGGGCGGTCGGCCGTGAGGCGCGGAGCGGGCGTCTCACGAGTCGAACAGATCGGACGGCTTGAGCTTGGGGAGATTGCCCCACATGGCCTGCTCGTCGGCATAGGGGTGGGAGGAGACTTCGGGTCGCGACTTCTCCAGGAGCGGCAGGATGGCGGCGGCGATTTTCAGGTCCTCCATGGTGGTGATCTTGAGATTCAGCGGAGAGCCCTGGACGACCGCGCAAGGGTGCCCGATCGCCTCGACAAGTTGGCAGTCGTCGGTGACTTTATGGCCGAGGCGAAAGCGCTGGGCATAGGCCCTGCACAGGAGTTCGCGGCGGAAGACCTGGGGGGTTTGGGCCAGGTAGAGACCATCGCGGGGGATTGTCTCGACGATGAGCCCGTCCTCGCCGACCCGCTTGATCGTCTCGGCGACGGGTGTGGCCAGCAACGCCGCGCCGTGCTTGCGTGCGGCTGCGAAGACGGCGTCGATGAGATCGGGGCTCACGCACGGCCGGGCGGCGTCGTGCACCGACACGAACTCGCATTTCGGGTCCACAACCTCCAGCGCCTTGGCGACCGTGTCGGATCGCTCGGCCCCTCCCTCGATCACCTGGATATTCATGAATGCCACGTTCGCCCGATACCGAAGCTCGAACAGCTCGCGATCCTCATGGGCGATCGCGAGGATCATCTGCCCCACGTCATCGCGGTTCACGAACGGCTCGATGGCCCGGATCCATACAGCTCGCCC
The DNA here is from genome assembly GCA_052148775.1 of Isosphaeraceae bacterium. Classification (GTDB taxonomy): domain Bacteria; phylum Planctomycetota; class Planctomycetia; order Isosphaerales; family Isosphaeraceae; genus CAVZRC01. Next base: position 23,299 of record JBKQHM010000268.1, read on the forward strand.
GTCGAGCTCCCTGTAGATCTTCTTCTGCTTCGGGTCGCCGAATCGCGACGATTTCCCGGCGGCGACAAGGATCACGGCGAATGGATTCATCGTCCCGGCTCCCAAGCTTGACCTTCGCGCGACGCGCCGCAAACCGGCGATCGGGGATAGAGAGCGGATTCCTACGAGCGATGACCTCCGCGGGAAAATCCGTGTAGGAACGAGCTCCATCCGGCGATCAGATCGGCTTGCTCGAACGCTCAACCTCGATTTTGATCCGGTGGGGTGGAGGTGTCAACTCATCCAAGAAATCGGAACCCGTCGGACAGAGGGCGCTTGCCCGGCGCGGGGACGTCGGTGATGCTAGATCGACCGAAGGACCGCCCGATCTCGAAGGAGGACATCGATGGAGTGCCTCGGACCGCAGTGTGCCGAGATGTTGCTGGGATGGCTCAAGGCCCGCGCGGCCGGTCAGGATGTTGGCGAATCCCCATCCGGAGGCGTGGCGAAGCAGGGGCTGCTGTGGACGGCCGCCCCGTACCAGGAGGAGGCCCCGGCGATCACGACGCCGAGCGAACTGGCCGGTGCCATCGAACACCTCCAATACGCCGTCCACCGGCGGTACCAGAACCAGTTGACGCGGTCCGAACGCACGCGACTCGACAACTCGATCGACAACGCATTGTTCAAGATCGACCGCTACTTGCTCCGTCTCGACCCGTCGGAATCGGCGCGGAGCGAGGCGGAGGTCCACGAGCTGCGCGCCACCATCCGCGAGGGTCGCGAACGGGTCGAACGCCAGTACCGGCAGGCGCGACGCGCCGATCTGAAGCTCGCCCAGTTGGCCTCGCTGACGCCCGAGTCCTTCGAAGAGTTCGTCGCCGAGCTCTTCGACGCCCTGGGTTACGAGGTCGAGCAGGTCGGCGGCTCGGGCGACGAGGGGGCCGATCTCCGACTCCGACGCCCCGACGGGCTGCTCGCCGTGGTCCAGTGCAAGTATCACAAGCGCGGCGTGGTCGGTTCCCCGGCGCTCCAGAAATTCCTGGGGACCATCCATCACACGCTCAGCCACAAGGGCTTCTTCGTCACGACCAGCACGTTCTCGCTCGCGGCCGAGAAATTCGCCGCCGAACATCCCATCGAGCTGGTCGACGGCCCGAGGCTCGTCGAGCTGGTCAATCAGGCCCTCGGGCCGAAGGGGCGTCGCGAGACCGAACCCGCCTGGTTCTGAAACGATCGATTCATCGATCCCAGTCAACGGATTTTGAATTGCGAATGAATATTAAGTCTGATATGATAGGGGCTTACGATTCTGGAATCCGGGACTTGCGACCTGCAATCCGATTTCTTTCACAAACATCGGGGATGCCCCCTGAGTCTATGGGATCAAATCGTCCAACGAACCCGTCGAGCTTTCTCGTACTCTTGGGGAAGGGGTCCAGTCGCGGCATTTGCGTGAATACCTCCAGCGGGGATGTAGACGCTCTTCGCGATGCCCGGTCTTCCCCGATATGTGTACCAATCTAGCATCAAGAAATCTTGGCCAACGGCTTGACTGAGGGTCCGAACGCGGGTTACCTTTTCAGTCCCGGCACGGAACGGATCCGTCCTCCCGTCTCACCTTGGCCAAGGAGGGTTCTGAATGTCCACTTGCACCCGAAAGAGTCGGCCGCGGGCCCTGGAATTACCCGAGCCCTTCGAGGACCTCACCGGTGTGATCTCGGCGGATCTCCGGGTCATCGTCACGGCCCTCGCACAGCGGGCCGGAGAACGTATGCTCCTCTCTCCACGACAACGCCAACAACTCCAGCAAACGCTCTGGGACAATCTGACCCGGGTCGTGAACGAGACCATGGAACCGCTCGGTGTCGAGCGCCACTGAGAACCTCTCTTCATCGAACGTCTTCAGGGGATCCTTGCCACTCTGACCGCGGATCTGCGCCCGACCATGACTCGGCTCATCCTTGGGATAACCGGATCGGTTGCTGCCATCAAGACGCCGGAGTTGCTGGCTGCACTCCGAGCGGCGGGGCACACGGTACGAGTCGTCGCTACCCGATCGTCCCTCTACTTCTTCGATCCCGCGGAGATCGATCGGTCCAGCCTCGGTCCGGAGGGCGCCCCGCCGGACCGCTGGCTCTATCGCGATGAAGATGAATGGCCCGGAACCCGCTACCGACGCGGAGACGAGGTCCTCCATATCGCGCTGCGTAATTGGGCAGAGCTGCTCATTATTGCCCCGCTCGATGCGAACACATTGTCGAAACTCGCGCTGGGAATATCAGATAATTGCTTGAGCTGCGTGTTTCGGGCGTGGGACTTTTCAAAGCCCATCCTGCTCGCCCCCGCGATGAATACCCTGATGTGGCAAAGTCCGGTGACCCGGCGCCACCTGGGAGTTCTGCTCGCCGATCGTGCGACCGGCCCGATTCCGGACGAATGGACACTCGACGAGGCCCCGCTCATCTTCGCGCGATATGCCCCCCAGATCGTCTTGATCCCTCCCCAGGCGAAACGTCTCGCTTGCGGCGATGTCGGCCTCGGAGCCATGGCCGGGGTTCCGGAAATCGCCGAGGTCGTCCGCCGGTGGTCCGAAAAGGTCGCTCCCGACGACCTGGCCTGAATTCTTCGCGCCCCTGCCTCGGCGCATGAAGCGGCCCTGTGATCCTGTGGCGAGGATACCGTCCAGCACGGGTCGCGAGTGCGTGAGTGCTGCGATCGCGAGCGGGCAGTCGCCCAACGACGCACCTTTCGTTTATCATGAGAAGCTGACCGAGCATGAAGGTGGCCGCGATGGAATCGCGATGAGGAGACCCTACCGTCATCCATCGCATAAGGTCGGCTCGGTCGTATGTTCTTGATGTCGAGTGCGATAGAGAGGAAAGTGAGGCGAACGATGTCCGGTCCCATAATCCGTCGTTACGGTTTTCCCAACTTCGATAAGATCTTCGGCGACCGCCCCCTGGAGCACGGCGTCGAGGACGTTGAGCCGAAAGACGCGCCGGCCGAAGATACGGCCTCGTCGGAGTCCGGAGCCGAAAAGCCGTCGTCGGCGAAGGTTGCCAAGGGCAAGCAACCGGACCGGTCGTGAACCGGACCGGTCGCGAATTGCGAGGTCCCCGGCGATGGTTCTCCCGTGGGTCCGTGGGACGGCTCAGTCGAGGATCTCGTTGAGCATGGCTGCGAGTCGGACACCCGACCGGGCGAGGCGATCGACCGCCGCGGGGAGATTGGCCTGCACGTAGTCGCGGCCGATCTCGTCGCCCGACCGGAGGGTCCGGTCCGTGCCGGGGAAGCGATACGCACGTCGGCCCACCTCCAGGCTCTCGTCGGCCCAGTCTTCGATCCGTCCGCGAGTCCACTGGCGCGCCTCGGGCTTTTCGGCCAGGGCCGTCAGGTCGCGGAGCAGGTTGGCTTCGCCGTGTTCGCGATACCGCGACCGGAACAGGCCGCTGTCCCAGAGTTGATGGAGGTTCGTGTACTCGTAGCGCCCCGTTCGGAGCTGGAGGCTATTGCCGCCGCGGTCGCCGCGATCGGCGACGTGCATCGGCTGGTGCAGATCCTGGACGAGGTGGACGAAGAATCGCAAGGCCTGGCGTCGTCGGGCACGAGGGGCATTGCGGTCGGCGAGTACGGCGCGGAATTCCGCGATCTTGGAGACGACGCATCCTTGAGCGCGGCAGTCCCTGGCGTTGTAATGGGTCGACGCGACCGGCACGTTGACGTAATGCCAGGAGGCGCTTCCGGGTATGTCGCGGCTGTGTTCATCGGCCCAGGTGGCTGCGTCGGTCAGCGACTCCCCCGGTTCGAGAAGTTCGTGGATGATGGCCCGTGCGCGGGGGGAAAGGTGCGACTCGGCGAGTCGGGTCGATGCCCGATGGCCGAGCCGGCCCCAGCCCAGGGCCGATGGCGGAGCGCCCGCGATCAGGGCTCCGATGACCAGACAGACGACCACGGCTTGGAGGCACGTACGTCCGGATGGTACAAGCGATCCGGATGGGCTCGAGGCTTGTTGTCGAATCCGGGGGGCTTCGCCCCATCGGTCTGGCTTCATCGCGGCGACTCCTCTCAACGGCGATCGGTCTGACCGGGAATCCTGGGTGTGAGAGAGATCCGCATCGAACGGGACTCCTCAGCGGCCTCGACTGAGGATACCATCAGGGGAGATGGTGTGCTCGGGCTTTTGCGACGCGAACCGAGCTACCGGTTCCCGCGTCGCGCGCGGGTCTTCAGACTCCGCCCACCGCGATCATCAACGACTTTGGCTCGGGCCGGACGACCGGTGGTCGAGTAGGACCCGCGAGGCTTCTCGTCGGCCGCCTGTCCGAGCCGCGACTCTTTTTCGACGAGAAAGGCTGATAATGGCGTCGGTCGACCCGTATTCGCCCTGCCCGTGCGGGAGCGGCAAGAAGTTCAAGTGGTGCTGCCATAAGGTCGAATCCTACGCCGAGCGCGCCCAGCGGATGGTGGAGAACGGCCAGTTCGAACCGGCGCTCAAGCCGCTGATCGAAGGGCTGGCCAAGGAACCCGGAAATCCCTGGCTCCTGACGCGTAAAGCCTTGATCGAGATCCACCTGAAGCAAATCGAGCCGGCCAAGGCGACCTTCCGCGAATTGCTCAAGAAGGATCCCGGGCATCTCGGCTGCACGATCATGATGACGCGCCTGGTGCTCGAGAGCGAGGGCGCGACGGCGGCCGTGTCCCAGTTCCAGCAAGGGCTCTCGGCCACGGCGCTGGAGCAACGACGGACGCTCGCACCGCTGGCCCTGTTCCTGGGCATCTCGCTGTGCCGCGCCGGATTCCCGATCGCCGGGTTTAAACACCAGGATCTGGTCCTGCACTCCGGTATCGAGCTCGACGAGTCGAACGCCCGGGCAATCGCCTCCTTGAGGTCCAGCGCCGCATTCACGCCCTGGGAAAAGAACCCGTATCACCTCGCGCCGCCGCCTGAGGGCGCGACCGAGGTGTTCCGCGAGTCGTTCCAGCGGGCGATTGGCTGGGCCGAGGAGGGCTTGTGGGCGTCGGCGGCTTCGGCTTTCGAGCTGCTGGCCGCCGGCTCGGCAGCCGGTGCGATCGCGGAGCGCAATCGGGGCATCTGCTGCCTCTGGATCGCCGATCACGACGGTGCCGTCGCCGCCCTGCGCCGTTACATCGCGCGGACCGGGCCGTCCGTCGAGGCGATCGACCTCGAGGCACTCTGTCAGCGGATTGCCAACGTGCCGATCGGCGACCCCGTGGAGTTCGTCCACCTGACCTGGCCGATCCGCAACCGGGAGGGGTTGCTCGAGGCCCTCCAGACCGACCCGTTCTTCGAGCGAGGGAACGACCGGCCGCTCCATCCCGACGACCCGGATTCGGGGGCAACCGACCGGTTCTTCCTACTCGACCGCAAGAAGATCGAGGGCAAGCCCGGGCTCACTCCCCGGGATATCCCGGTCGTCGAGGGCGAGGTCATCGTCGGCAAGGATTCGGTCGTGCTGGAAACCTACGACGACGGCCGCCTCGACCGGCTGAGCGACCGGTTTACGGCCGCGGCGCGGGCGAACATCCCGCCGGCGCATCCCAGGACCAAAGTCATCGAGAAGCAGTCGCGGCACCAACTGGCGATGACCTGGCGTTGGAGCATGCCCGCGGGCATCTCGGAGGAGGACGTCGAGCGGCTCCATCGCGAGCAACGGGCCCGAATCATTGGCGAGGTCTGGCCTACGACGCCCCTGCCGATCCTTCGCGGCCGAAATCCCATCCAGGCGTCCAAGGCCGGCGATTCCGAGACGATCCTCCGTGCCAGCCTCCTCCTACTCGAGTCCACCAACGAGGACTTGCCCGAGGAGGTCTGGAGTCAACTCCGCTCCCGGCTCGGACTGAAGCCCGAGCCCGCCATCGAGCCCGAGGGGCTGGATCTCGATCGGCTCCACATGGCGAGATGGGCCAAAATCCCGTCCGCGTCGCTGGACGACGACCGGCTGCTGGCAGTCTACCTGCACTCCCGCCAGTGGGGCCTGCGCACGGCGATGAACCGGGCCGCCGCGGCCATCGCCGATCGGCCTTCGCTCGTGGTGAAGGCCCGTATCCCGCCGACCACGCTCTACGGCGAGCTCGCGCTCGATGCGGCCCGACAGGGGAATCGCGCCGAGGCCGAGACCTGGGTGCGACGCGGTCGCCAGGCCGAGCCGTCGAAGATCTCGTCCAATGCCCTGATCTGGGAGCTGCTCGACCTCCAGGTCAAGATCACCCTCGACGAGCCCGAGACCTGGGTCCCGATCATCGCAGTCCTGCTCCAGCGGTACCAGGGCAACCGCGAGGCGATTTCCGCCGTGCTGGTCCGACTGATGGAGATGGGATTGGTCCGGTCCGTCGCCGATCCCGACCACCCGGAACAGATCGCGCTCGATACCCGGATCCTCGACCAGTTGCTGGCCCAATACGGCCCTAGGGTCACGACCGCGGCCGGAGAACTGGGAGCCTCCGCCAGCCGAGGCGATATCTGGACCCCCGAATCGTCCCGCGGCGGCTCGGCGATCTGGACGCCGGGCTCGGAATCCCCCGCGGCGCCCGGTCAGGATCGACCCAAGCTCATCGTGCCGTAGCAATGACCGTCGACCGGGAAGCGGATCGTAACCCCGAGGGATTTCCTCGATGTCATCGACCTCACCGGACGAATCATCAATGGCGCTGGTGCACGAGGGCTGGGATCACCTGAGGGCGCGGCGACCGCTGGCGGCCTGGGGGAGCTGGCAGCGCGCCTTGCGACAGGATCCCGGCCTGACCCCGGCCGTGCAAGCCCTGGCCACGCTCGAGTCGGCCCCCGACTTGCCGGAAGCCGCGCGGTCGGTGTACCGGCTCCGCCAGCCCGAGGATCCGGCCCGACGCGCGGCCTGGAACGACCGGCTGAAGACCGGGGATGCCGAGGATCCGGATCTCGCCGCGATGGCCGATGCGTTCGGCCGGCTGGCGGCCGAGACGCCTTCCGATCCCGCCGCCTGGTACAACCGCGCCCTCTGCCTGGCCTGGCTGGGGACCAATCGCGAGGCGATCGCCTGCCTGGATCGTGTGGTCGAGCTGGAGGCGGTCCCGGCGTTCGATCGGGCCGTGGCCGCCTGGACGCTCGCCGAGGTCCTCCGGCAGGGCGAGGGCGCCGAGACGCTCGCCGACGACCTGCGGTTCGCCTGCGTCCTCGACTGGGAGCCCGCCGAGACCCCCGAGCTGCTCGCCGAGTTCCCGGATCTCCATCGGTTGCCGACGCCCCACGTCCCGGGCGTCGAATCCGGACCGGCCCCCGATATCGAAGTCTTCGAGTGGCTGGATCGACCCATCCCCGACCCCGGCGAAGCGGCCCGGCTCACAAAGGCCGGCGACCTGCCCGTCGTCCTGGCGAGCGTCTATGTCGGCCGATCGTCGCGGACGCTCCGGCTCTCCAGCCCGCGCGTCGAGACGCTCCAGCAGGTCGAGGAGCTCCTGCTCGCCCGGCTCGCGTTCCGGCATCGCACGATCCGTCGCGAGGCGTCGCCGCTCCCGCTCCCGTTCCTCGACGCCGACGTCTGGACGGTCCGCCTCCCGCCCGGCCTCGAGCCGGACCATGTCGATCACCTGATGCGCGAATGGGTCGAATATTATTATGAAAACGAGTGGATTCACCGTGTGCGGCAGGGATTGGGTGGCCGATCGCCGCTCGCTGCGGCCCTCGCATCTCGCGAGGGCGATCCCATCCTCCGGGCCAAGCTGACGGCGGTCGTGAGTTTCCGCGAACAACTCGGCCGACGTCCCAGTGCCCTGCGCCTCTATCAGGGCTATCCGTTCGACCGCCTGCGCCGCCGCCTGGGTCTCGAGCCCTCCGACGCCGCCGCGACCGACACGGAGGACGCGAGCTGTGCCGCTCCCTGGGAGCTGGACGGCCTGGAAACGGCGTCACTCGACGACCATCGCTTGATCGAGGCGGTTGCCTCGGCCGTCGGGCTACACGATGATGCGCGGACGGCGGCCCTGGCCGCCGAACTGATCCGACGACGACCTCCGGGGACCGACGCGATCGACTTGACTGCCGCGGTCTCGGCGATGGTTCGCGGGGCGTTGAGCGGCGATGATTTCGATGCGGCCCTGCGCCGGATCGATCAGGCCCGGCCACTGGGCAAGCCCGGGACCGCGAGGACGCTGGAGATCTGGCGCGCCGAGATCCTCGCGCGTGCCGGCCGCCCCGACGAGGCCCTGAGCGTCTATCACGACCTCATCCGCTCGGAGTCGCCGGCCGCCGCCGCCGCGCTGGCACTCGACGGCGCCGAGACACTGATTGACAATGGTCACCTGCCAGAGGGCAGGGGGCTCCTGGAAACCGCCCGCGAACTCGCCCGCTCCGCTGGCCTCCGCTGGATCGATCGGCGCGCGCAAGAGACGCTCGTCGGGTTTTCTTGAGATCATCCTTGATTCCAGCTCTGCCGCGGTCGCGGGACGGAGCCACCTCCTACAACGGCACCCTTGGCCAATCTATTGTAGGAGCCGGCTCCGTCCGGTGATCTTCAGCCAATCGTCAAGCGCTCCGAGGATGAACCATGATCGATGATGGTATCGAACCGGTCGAGGTGACTGGCCGGTGGGTCGGCTTCTACCGGCACCGCTGGGAACAACTCGGCACCTTTCCGATCATCGCGGAGATCGTCCGGACCGGCGACAAGATCGCGGGCGAGATGTACGACCAGATCACGGAACGATCAGACAATCTCGACAACCTCGTCGAGATCGTTCGGGAAGACAAAACGCCTGAGGACAGGCGCAGGTTGCAACAAGCGATCGGGCGGCTTGGTGCCGGGACTGTTTGGAACTATCGTCTGCCTGACACGTCCGATATCCAGGGAAAGATCAAGGGGAGCCAGGTCCGGTTCACCAAGACCTACCGGGGAACAGTGGAGTTCTTCGTGACCGTCGGGGAGGAGCCCGTGAGAACGTTCCGGCGTGATCGGCATCAGGTCCAATACTCGGGTCAACTCGATCGGGATCGGATGTGTATCGTAGGACGGTGGGTCATCAGGAATAGGGGACTGTTCGGTTGGGCCTTGCCGCCGGCAGCATGGGGTATGTTCGAGCTTTACAAGAAGTCTTGAACGGGGAACCATAGGGTCAAGCTTTGGTCGTTGTGGGGGGCCGGTGCGCCTTGCGTATCACCCCGACCGCCCGGAGGCGGTTCACCCACCGTGCGTTCCGTCGGGATCCACTTGACTCTATGTCAGGTCCGACATAGAGTAGGACGGTGTGAGTACGTCAGGGGAAGAGGGCCCGAGCCGAAAGCCGCTGGTTCGACTCGGTGGCGAGATCAAGACACCTCCGTTCTCGAAAGAGGCACGGGTAGAGGCCGGGTTCCTGCTGCGCCGACTCCAGGAGGGGGAATCGCTCGGGATGCCCTACTCTCGGCCCATGCCGAGTATCGGCCCGCGATGTCACGAGATCCGGGTCCGGGATGAGAACCGGATCTGGCGGGTCGTCTACCGGCTAGATCCGGATGCCATCCTGATCGCGGGGGTATTCTCGAAGACCACCCGCGCGACCACGAAGCACGACATCGAGGATTGCCGGAGACGGCTGAAGGTCTACGACGAAGCGGCTCGGAAATCCAGGAAGAGGGCGGGGCCATGAACCAGGAGAAGCAGCGAGCCCTGGAGGCGGCCGGGTTTGTCTTCGAGGACGCCGAGGACTTCCTCGAGCTGACCGTCGAGGAACGTCGCCTGGTCGACCTGCGGTTTGCCGTCAGCCGGGCCGTCCGTGCGCGCCGCGAGCAACAACATTTGACTCAACTGCAGGTGGCCAAGAGGTTGAAGTCGAGCCAGTCACGGGTCGCCAAGATGGAGGCCGGTTCGGCCGACGTATCGCTCGACTTGATGTTCCGGGCGCTGTTCGCCCTGGGCGGGAGTGTGCAGGAACTCCGGTTGGCACCCTGAGCGAGCGCGAAGCCCTGGTGCTCGAGCTCAATGGTGCTCTCAACGGACTGATCCGGTCGGCCGGCTACGGGCTCTTCCTGGGTCCTACCCTCGCGATCGGTCTGGCCCTTCACATTGCACGGGAATTGCCCCGGCGGGGTTACCTTGACTTCCTCCGCTTGATGGGCGGATTCGCGATCCTCGCAGGGTTGTTTTGTGTGATCCATTCGGCGACACTCATCAGGATAAGCCTGGGACGATAGTGTACGGGGTCTGCCACATCGTCGCGGTGATGCTCCTGCTCGGTTGACTGGTCAGGCTTCTTAAATAAACGTACGCTTGTATGAATGATGTCGAAAACGGGTGAATCACGAGGAGCTGACTCCTTGAGTCCTCGAATCCCGAACGGCTTCCAGATTTTCATCGGAGTGAGCGTGGCCTTGTCGTTCCTGACGGCGCCGGTCGCGGCTCGACCGCCGGGCGATCGCTTGCCGGGCCGGGCGAATGAGCTCCTGGTCCCCGACCTCAAGGTCGAGAGATACACCCTTCCCAACGGCCTGACCGTGATCCTCCACGAGGATCACAAGACGCCGCTCGTCGCCGTGAATGTGCTCTACAAGGTCGGGTCAAAGGACGACGAGCCCGGTCGGAGTGGGCTCGCCCATCTCTTCGAACACATGATGTTCCAGGGTTCGAAGCCCAATGCGCGGTATGACCAGGCGTTCGAGGGCCTGGGCTCCTCGCGCAATGCTCATACAAACAAGGATTGGACAGAATACTACGAGACCGTCCCGAGCAACGGCCTGGAACGGGTACTCTGGGCCGAAGCCGATCGTATGGGGTTCCTGCTGACCGATCTCACCGACGAGAAGCTCGAGAATGTGCGTGAAGTGATCAAGAATGAGCGGCGCGAGACGGTCGATAACATCCCGTATGGTCTGGCCTCGGAGGTGCTGAAGGAGGCGATCTACCCACCGGGACATCCCTATCGGCATAGCACTATCGGCTCCATGGCCGAACTGTCGGCCGCCCGGATGGCCGACGTTCGTGCGTTCTATCAGAGGCACTACACCCCGAATCACGCGTTCCTTTGCGTCGCGGGCGATGTCCAGCCCGATCAGACCCGGCGGTGGATTGCCAGGTACTTCGGCCCTCTGCATCGAGGCGTCGAGCGGACGCCCCTCACGGTGAGCGTGCCGTCCTTCCAGGAGGCCAGGAAGATCACGCTGGCCGATCGAGTCAGCCGGCCCCGTGTCGATCTGGTCTGGACAACGGTTCCCGTCGATCACCCCGACGAGCCGGCGCTCGATGTCCTGGCGGCCATCCTCGGAGGTCTGGCGAAGGAGAGCCGGCTCTCCCGCGCACTGATGTATGATCGTCCGCTGGCGACCGGGGTCGACGCATGGCATCCGACCGCTCTGATGGCCGGTACGTTCGAGATCCAGCTCTATGCCCCGCCGAAACAGAGGCTCGATGAGCTGGTCGGGATCATCGACGTCGAGATCGAGCGGCTCAAGAGGGATGGACCGACCGTCGAGGAAGTTCGCAAGGCCCAGGATGATCGCGAGCGATCTTTGGTCATGTCGCTCGAGTCGGTCAGTGGTAAGGCGGCAATCCTCAACGAGTACGCGGCCAGGCTCGGCGATCCGCTGGCCTATCGAAACCCGCTGGCCAAGGTCTTCGCAGTGACGCCGGAAGACGTCAAACGCGTCGCGCGAGCGTATCTCGGGACGCGGCGGATCGAGCTCGATGTCGTCCCCGGCGAACCCGCGGCTCGCCCTCCGGAAGTGGCCGACGACCGGAAGCGATCGGTGCCGCAGGGCCTTGTCCCGGCCCAGCCGATCGCGGATGGCTTCGACCGCGCCGTCATGCCGGGGCTCGGACCGAAGCCCCGGTTCGTACCCCCCCGGGTCGAGCGGCGCCGGCTGGCCAACGGCCTGGAACTCCTGATCGTCGAGCGTCATGGGCTTCCGCTGGTGCACTTCCGGCTGGCCGTCAAGGCCGGAGAAACCCTCACCCCGAAGGGCAAGGAGGGGCTGGGATCGATCACCGCCAGCTTGCTCGATGAGGGCACGAGATCCCGCTCGGCGCTCCAACTGGCCGGTGAACTCTCCGACATCGGCGCGTCGCTCGGCACCTACGGTGCGCTGGAATACACCACCGTCGACCTGAGCATGCTGGCGCGGCACCTGGAGCGCGGGCTCGACCTCTACGCGGACGTCATCTTGAATCCCGCGTTTGATGCGACCGAGCTGGGGCTTCTCAAGACGGAAAGGCTGGTCAACCTCATCGCGCGAGGCGACGATGCCCAACGGCTGGCCAGGGATGTCTGCCCGCGGCTGATCTACGGTCCGGACCACCCCTACGGTCGCCCCGAGTGGGGGACGCCCGGTTCGATTCAATCGATCACGCGAGACGATGTGGTTGCGTTTTACCGCAAGATCTTCGTGCCTGGCAATGCCGTGCTGGTGGTCGTCGGTGACGTTCGAAACGATGCCATCACGGCCGCGCTGGAGGCTCGCTTCGGGACCTGGACTCCCGGCCCTATCCCGCGGCAACCTCCGCTCCCGCCGACGCCGGAGCCGGCCGGCTATGAATCCATCTACCTGATCGACAAGCCCCGCGCGGTGCAATCGATCCTGACCCTGTGCAAGGTCGGTATGGCGCGCGGATCTCCAGATTACTATGCCCTAACGGTGATGAACATGATCCTGGAAGGGCGGATCAACGAGAACCTGCGCGAGGGCAGGGGCTTTACCTACGGCGTCACCTCAACCTTCCATGAGCGCCGGGGTCCCGGCCCGTTCGAACTGGGTGGCCCGGTCCAGACCGGCTCCACAGCGAAGGCGCTGGATGAGCTGATCCAGGAACTGACCAACCTCGCCGATCCCGAATCCGACACGGCATCAGAACTTGTCGCGGTGAAGGAGCAACTCGTCTTCAACGATTACAGCGAATTGGAGACCACAGTGGGGACCGCGGGGCAAGTGGCTTCCCAGGTCATCTCCGAGCTGCCGATCGGGGATTTTACCACTTACCCGGCCCGGATCGAAGCGGTCACGAAGGCCGAGGTGAGCGACGTCGCGAGCCGGTACGTCGCGCCGGAGCGGATGACGGTCCTGGTCGTCGGAGACAAGGTCCCGATCGAGCATTCGCTGAGGAGCCTCCTGTATGTGAAGCAGATTCGCCGGCTCGATTCGTCGGGCAACCCGATACCGTCGGCCCCCGTGGTCCTCCCGTCCGTCCCGGAGCCGGTCGATCCTTTCGCGGTCGATCCCCCCGCGCCCGCCGCGAAGCGCCCCAACCCGAATTCGCCGCGAGCTTCGGAGAAAAAAGAACCGTCTTCCGCCGCTCGTCCGAAGTGAGTCCGGAACGACCCTGGCGCCCGCGTCGGCGATCTTTCGAAGTCGGGTCTCGTGCGGTTCATCAGGCGTCCGCATCGGGATCAGTGGATGAACTGGGTAACTTGGCCTTCGTAGGTCTACTGGCTCGGTGGGACCAGATGCCCAAGATCAAGGTCGAGATCAGCGCGCCGGCGATCGCGGGCCACCCGATCTTCAGGAATGTCGGAGGGGGGCTTGGCCTCTCGATGTGCGCCAGTCGCCACGACGGAGCCTCGTTCTCGTTGGTGGAAACCAGCCGGCTCCCGTCCGAGAAATACTCCTCGCGCCGTTCAACGTGCGACCCCCCGCGCTGTCCCCACGTCTCGAGCCGACTCAAGAGCCGCGGTGGTTCTCCGATCTGATGGGAGACGAAGGCTGCCGCCGCATTGAGGCCGGCCAGGGCCATCACGATGCAAAGGACGCGACGTTCGCGAGGTCCCAGGCGCCGGAAGACGATGACGAGGACCAGGCCGGTGATGGCGACGCTGGCGACGAGGGGCCCGTGCATCTCCAGGGAGGAGAACGTCGGCGACCGGATTGGCCGAGGACGTGTCAGCATCTTCCCGGCCCGACCGGCATAGGCACGGATACCGCCGTCGGATTGAAAGTCGATACTGGCCTCACCATTCGGGGAATCCTGAAAGATCGCATCGGGCAGCCTGGCCTCATCCTCGTGATCCGGGTTGCGACCACCCGTCTCCATGGGACATCGCTCGACCAGGAGCCCGTCGACCTCGATGTTCAGCACCTTCGGCGTGCCGACGAAGAGGTCGCGATACTCGATCCGCTGGCAATCGGTGGTGGCATCGTCCCCGAACCCGATCGCTCTGCCGCTCCGGGCCGGGTCGAAATCCCCCACGAATTTCAGCGCGTACTGGTGGCAGGGACGGTACGCTTCTCTCCAAGGGGACGACCTTGACCGCGCCAACTCCGCATGATGCGCCGGGCTGGGCGGATGGGCCGCATCGTGGTCGTAGAGATTGAAGCCCGGGCGGTGGACGGCACCGGCGAGGTTCAGGGCGATCAGGGACGTGATGAGCAACCCCCATCGCGCCGCGGTCCGTAGTGTCGAACTTCCTGGCCGCTGCCTCCCGCCGGCATCCGAGTGGGCGCACCTGGGAGGTCCATTCCAACTCCAGCAGGAGAGGGCGAGGACGAGGACCGTGATCGACACGCTCGCGATGACCGGGGACCAGACCTGCAACCGTGTCGCGGGCAGTGGCGCGCGCCAGACTTCGGACAGGCGCACGGAACCCCTCCCGTCGGTCGTGTGGAAGTACCCGGCGTACAGGCACCCGACGCCGTACTCGTCGCGTCCATCGACAGCACGATAGACGTCTCCTGGCGTCCTCCCTCCCACCACCATACTCCTCCGCGGCCAGTCGCCTCCGGCGTTCGCGGTCGCCAGGGCCGCGGCGAGATTCAGGCCCACCAAGGCCACGCCGATGAGCGAAGACCGGACGGTCAATCGCATCTGCGGAAGACGTATGGCCACTCGCCCCTCTACTCAGTAGGTCGCAAGAAGTTCTTTGACTAACGAACTCCTCATCAGGGCCTTCACCGACACCACGATGCCGACAAACACGGGGAATCTGAATGCCACGAACTTAAGAATTAACTCCTGACAGGGAAGCGGTTTGCGGCGAGCGCCGGCCGGGATTCAGTTAAAATATGTTAATTATTAGATTTATGCGTCTCAAATCTAGGTACATTTTGATATTATTAAATATTGAGCATATCTAAAGTTGTATCGTCCAAGGCCGTCCGATTCAATCCTAAGTGGACTCCTTTCGGCCTGACCCCATTTTCCCAGACCCCCCTTTCCCAGGTCTGACCCCCTTTCCGTCCTTTCCCCTTTAGCGCGACGCCCGAGAACCCCGAGTCGTGCGCGAATCGGAAGACCTGCTCCAGCGTATAATCCGGCAAGGTCGCGGAGTCGAACCCGAGTCTCATGACTTCCCCTGGCTGATGGCTGGGTGGAGAGTGGTTACTGGCTAGTATCATCAAATCGATGGAGATCGCAGTAGGCCAGCAGGCTCGGGATCGGGTACAATTCAAGGATTCACGCGACTCGCCGCATCCAATCGCGATTGAGTGACGGGATTATCATCAGGGTCAGCGAATCTGTCGAGGGCTATCTCTCCCGCTTCAAATCTCTGCCTGGAGTCTTGGCCATGTTCGCCTCGCTCTTGGTTTGTGTCGGGTTACTCTCCCAGTCCCCTCCCGCTTCAGCTCCGGACCTGGCTGCCTACGAAATCGCCAAGGCCCATGCCGGCCGCGACCCTAATGCCCACGTCAAACTTGCTCTTTGGTGCGAGGCGCACGGCCTGGATGCCGAACGGCTCAAGCACCTGGCACGTGCCGTCCTCATCGATCCCAAGAACGTCGCGGCACGCGGGATGATGGGACTTGTCGCCCATGAAGGGCGCTGGGCGTCGCCCGAAGCGGTCAGCCAGCAGGTCAAGGGTGATGAGGCGCTGTCGACCAAGCTGGCGCAGTACGAGACGCGAAGAGATGAGGTCCAGAAGGAAGTCGCTCGCTTGCTGAACATCGAAGCTGTGCCGGCTCGGGTGGCTCGGTATCGGAACTTTCAGTTGGAGAGTGCCAGGATCGGCCGGAATTCAGCCGGACCTCACACTCGCGAGGGAACCCGTCGCGATGAGGAAGCCCTGCAACTCAAGAAGGCCGCCCGAATCCACGTGCAACTGGCACTCTGGTGCGAGATGAGTGACCTGAAACCTGAGGCGATTGCTCATTTCACCGAGGCTAGCCAGCTCTGTCCGACGTTGATCACGCCATGGGAACACATGGGCTACAAGAAGCACCAGGGGCGGTGGATGACTGATGAGCGAATCGCCGCGGAACAACGCGAGGTCGAGGCGCAGAACCACGCCGACCGATCCTGGGAGCCGTTGCTCCGGAAGTGGAAGCTCTGGCTGGGCGAGGACTCGCGGCGGGATGAGGCCGAGGCTCATCTGGCAAAGGTTACCGACCTCCGCGCCGTCCCCTCCGTCTGGAGGGTCTTTGTCAAAGGAGGCGAGGCGGACAAGCGCCAGGCCCTCCGGATACTGGAACGAATCGACTCACCTGACGCCACCCGAGCACTCATCATGCTGGCTGCCTTCGGCGCGACCGATGACCTCCGCGGCAACGCACTGCGAGTGGTGCGATCTCGAGACCCGCGCGACGTCATCCCCCCGCTGATCGAAATGATCCACCGTCCCCTGCGTTACAGTCTCGAGCCTCCTTCGACGAGCGAGCAGATCCGGCGTCGTTCATTCGGTACCTTGGTGGTCGACGGCGAGCAGTACAACATCCAGCGCAGCTACTACGGCCCCTCATTCATCTACGAGCTCGGTGTGCCGGTCGCACAAGTGCCGTCTGGCATGAAGGACCAACTGGTTCGCGAGCGAGTCTCCCAGGACATCCGGGAACTCGAACAGATCAATGAGACCGCCAGGCAAGTCAGCGAATCGGCGCTTCCGGTCCTGAAGGCGATCACCGGGCAAGATTTCGGTGAGGATGCCGATCTCTGGAGGACGTGGTGGGCCGAGCAGACGGGCTATGTCTACGACGCGGTTAGACCCGAGTACAAGCCGACCAGCATCCAGAACTTCACTCTTCCATCGCCGACGATCTTACCCTCGCCACCCGCGGATCCGATCGGACAACGGCTTCTGGCGACATTCGGACGGGCCCATGATGCCTGCTTCGGAGCCGGCACCATGGTTGAGACCTTCACCGGTCCACGACGCATCGAATCGCTCCGGCTTGGAGACCGCGTCCTCTCGCAAGATACCAGGACCGGCGCACTGAGCTATCAGCCGGTCGTGGCTGTCCATCACAATCCCCCCAATGAAACCTTGCGGATCCGCCTGAGTGGCGAGTCGATCGTCGCGACGGGCATCCACCGGTTCTGGAAAGCCGGTGATGGCTGGATCATGGCCCGCGACCTGAAGGCCGGAGATTTCGTTCGCATCGTCGGCGGCACCGCCCGGATCGTACGTGTCGAACCGGACGCGGTCCAGCCGGTCTACAACCTGAACGTGGCGAGTAACCGCGACTTCTTCGTCGCGAATCCGGGGCTGTTGGTCCATGACTTCGGAATGGTGGAAGCCGTGCCCGAGCCCTTCGACGCCCCGCCCAGCCTCGAAGCACACTAAGCCCTTTGCGAAGCGTCCCGATTCGAATCGACCCGGGACTTCGGAGAAAAGGAACCGTCTTCCAACGCTCGTCCGAAGTGAGTCCGGAACGACCCCGACGCCCACGTGTCAGCGACGGTTTCCGAGGGTACCACTTTCTCGGCGAGGTGGGTCCCACCTGTGACACCCATGTGTCACGCTCTCGT